>CAYWCJ010000540.1:0-2583 GCA_964456595.1 uncultured Gemmatimonas sp.
TCGTCATTCGCGGCGGCACCGTGTTCGACGGTACCGGCGCAGACGGACGGGTGGCCGACATCGCGATCAACGGCGAACGCATTGCAGCGATCACGTCGCGCATCTCGGAGCAAGGCACCGACGAGATCGACGCGCGCGGCCTCGCGGTCTCCCCGGGCTTCATCGACATCCACTCGCACGGTGATGGCTCGCTCGCGGCAGATTCGCGAGCGGAATCGGTGGTGCGACAAGGGGTGACGACGATCGTGGCGGGCGCGGACGGCAGCTCGCGTTTCGTGGGCAGCGAGGAGCGATCATTCGCGACGTGGGCAATAACCACGGCGGCGCTGAGCCCTGGCGTCAACGTCGCGGCGATGATCGGCTTGGGCGCGGTGCGAGGGGCCGTGGTCGGCAACGACGATCGCCCAGCCACGGCCGACGAATTGCAGCGTATGGTGCAGATGGTCGAACGCGCGCTGTCCGAGGGGGCGTGCGGCGCCTCGAGCGGTCTCGAATACACGCCGGGTGCATTTGCACCGTTGGCCGAACTCATCGCGCTGTGCACGCCGCTTGCGGCACGTTCCCTGCCGTACGCTACTCACATGCGCAACGAAGATGATCGCCTGCTCGAAGCGATTGATGAATCCATCGCCGTCGCGCGTGGCGCCGGCTGCCCGCTGCAGATCTCGCATCTCAAAATGCAGGGCACGCGCAACTGGCCCAAGATCGACGCGTCGCTCGCACGCATCGTCAGCGCGCGGGTGGGTGGCATCGATGCCATGTTCGACGTCTATCCATACGTCGCCTACTCCACCGGATTGACGAACCTCTTTCCGGTGTGGAGTCGCGATGGCGGTACGAGTGCGTTCCTCGCCCGTCTCACCGATTCCGCCGTTGCGCCGCGCATTCGGACTGAAGTACTGGCCAAGGTGGAATTGATCGGCGGATGGGACAACGTGCAGATCTCGAGCGTGCGCGAAGCGGTTGATCGTGACGCCGAAGGGAAGCGACTGGGCAGCTATGCGACGGCGCTGGGACTCGATCCGTATGCCGCCACGGTCGAACTGCTGCAGCGCAATCGCGGTGATGTGGGCATGCTCGGCTTCGCGATGAGCGAAGACAATCTCGATCGATTGCTGGCGCACGAGTTCAGCATGGTCTGCTCCGACGGTGGTGCCTTCGCCGTGGACGGACCAACGCGCACCGGTAGTCCGCATCCGCGCGGCGCCGGGACCTTTCCCCGCGTGCTTGGTCGTTATGTACGCGAGCGTAAGGCGTTGCCCTTGGCCAGCGCCATTCGCAAGATGACGTCGCTCCCTGCTTCGCGAGTGCGCTTGCGCGATCGTGGTCGTCTGGCCGTTGGACTGGCCGCGGACATCACCCTGTTCGACGCAACGCAGGTGCTCGACAGCGCCACGTTTGCCAATCCGTTTCAGTATCCGCTGGGGGTAAAGGCCGTTGTGGTCAATGGTGCCGTAGCGCTACGCGATGGAACACGTGCGGCCGCCGGCACCGGTCGCGTGCTCACGGCGCAGATGCGCTGAACCAACAACCAATTCTTCATGGCCGCCTCGAGCCTGCTTGCGCTGATCGACGACATCTCGACGTTGCTGGACGATGTGGCGGTACTCACCAAGGTCGCCGCCACCAAGACGAGCGGCGTGATGGGCGACGATCTCGCGTTGAACGCCGAGCAGGTGTCTGGCGTGCGCGTCGAGCGCGAACTCCCGGTGGTGTGGGCGGTCGCCAAAGGCTCGTTTGTCAACAAGCTCATTCTCGTGCCAGCGGCGCTGGCGATCAGCGCGTTCCTGCCGGCAGCGATCATGCCGCTGATGATGATCGGCGGTCTGTATCTGTGCTTCGAGGGTTTCGAGAAAGTTGCTCACAAGCTGCTGCACGACAAATCGGACGACAAGAAAGCGCAGGCGTATCGCGTCGCCGCTCTCATCGATCCCGCAGTCGATCTCGTGGCATTGGAGCGAGGCAAGGTGAAGGGCGCCGTACGCACCGACTTCGTGCTCTCCGCCGAGATCATTGTCATCACACTCGGCACCATGGCGACGGCTCCGTTCGGGCTACAGGTGGCGACGCTGAGCATCGTCGCGATTGGTGCAACAGTACTCGTGTACGGATTGGTGGCCGGGATCGTGAAGCTCGACGATCTCGGCTTGAAGCTGCACACGCAGGCAGGCGGCGGCGGTGGCGGCAAGCTGCAACGTCAGCTCGGCGCGGGCATTCTCCGCGCGGCGCCGTTGCTGATGAAGAGTCTTTCAATTCTTGGCACGGCGGCGATGTTCACCGTGGGTGGCGGCATTCTCGCGCACGGTGTTCCTGCCGTTGCGCACTTCATCGAAGGTGTCGATGCGAACATTGCCGAACGCAGCGCACTGCTTGCTTCCGTCGTGAAGATGATGCTCGATGCACTGGTGGGCATCGTGGCCGGCGGACTCGCCGTGGCCGTCTACACGATTGCCAAGCGCGCGTTCGGCAAACAGCAGCCCGCTACGCAGTGACCGTTCTCACGCCGTAACGTTGTGTGAGGAACCCGACGATGAGCCCATCCATCGATCCAGGAATGAGGATCTCCCGGAAGTATTGTGTGCC
>CAYWCJ010000541.1:0-2577 GCA_964456595.1 uncultured Gemmatimonas sp.
CCGGGTGATGTTTCTGGATGATCGCGATGTGGCCGTGGTGACGGCCGGTGGCACCGTGACGTTGGACTTCGGGCTCACCGTGAGCGCCATTGCCCTCGACGAGGTGGTCGTCACCGGTACCGGCGGCTCGGCGCGTAAGCGCGAAGTCGGGAATTCCATCGGGCAGATCAAAGTGGCCGATGTCCCCGAAGTATCAACGAACCTGTCGCAGATGCTCTCCGGGCGTTTGGCCGGGGTGACCGTCGGCGGCGGTGTGGGCAACGCCGGCAGCGGATCAGCCATCCGACTGCGCGGCACCACCAGCGTGTCGTTGACCAACCAGCCGCTGATCTTCATCGATGGCGTCCGCACGCGCAGCGATGAATATCCGCGCAACGGCATCTTCACCGGCACGACGCAACGTGGTGCGAACTCCAATTCGAGTCCGCTCAACGACATCAATCCCGACGACATCGATCGCATCGAGATCGTGAAGGGCGCGGCCGCAGCGACGTTGTATGGCACCGATGCGGCCGCGGGTGTCATCCAGATCTTCACGAAGCGTGGTGCGCAGGGCGCCGCCAAGTGGCAGGTGCGCCTCAATACCGGCGTCAGCAGCCTGCAGAAATTCGGCACCGATTCCGCGCCGCTGATTTTCATGGATCCGTTTCTGCGAAACACCGGAAGCGGCTCGATTCCCGGCCTCGACAACTACGCCGCACGCTACGGCACGGCGATCCAGGTGTCGGGCGGCACCGCCGACAACCTCCGGTACCTGCTCTCGACCAACGTCGACAACACCGACGGCGTGCTGCCGAACGACCGCGATCGGAAATATCAGATCCGCGCCAATCTCGACTTCAGTCCGATGAAGAAACTCGCCGTGAACTGGAGCAGCGCCTACACCAATAACCTGATCAACCAGACCCCCGCCGGAAACAACGCGCAGGGCATCACGCTCAACGCCTTCCGTCGTGATCGCAACTACTTCGGCTCCGAGAATCCGGACACGATTCGCCTGGTGCTGGGGCAGCGGCTGGACAGCAACATCGATCGGCTGATCATGGGCGTGACCGGAACGCTCACACCCTTCGCGCGCTTTTCCAGTCGGCTCACGTTGGGCTTCGATCGCGCTGCGCTCGAGAATCGCAACGTGCGCCCGTTCGGATTCCCGGCTGCGCCATTCGGCGTCATCCAGAACCAGCGCTGGTCCAACAACACGCTCAGCGTCGACTGGGCCAACAGCTACGACTTCGGACTTGGGAAAGATGTGCGTGTCACGACGTCTGCGGGGACGCAGTACGTGAGTTCGGTGGTGAGTGATGTGGTTGCATTCTCTCAAAACTTCGCCACACCCGCCGATCCGACCGTGGCCAGTGGTGCGATCCAGCTCGCCGACGAAAATCAGCGGCGCGTCATTACGGGTGGTGCCTTCGCGACGGCTTTGCTGGGCGTCAAGAACCGGTACTTCGTCACGGCAGGTGGGCGTCTCGACGGCAACAGTGCCTTCGGCAAGGAATTCGGTCTGCAGTTCTATCCGAAAGTCTCAGCCTCGTGGGTCGTGTCTGAAGAGTCGTTCTGGCGCCAGTCGTTCGGCACGCTGAAGCTGCGCGGCGCGTTTGGTTCTGCCGGTCGCGCGCCCGGTGCCTTTGACGCCGTTCGCACGTATACGCCGCTTGCCTGGGGTTCGGCCAGCGGGGTGCGCCCCAACAACCTCGGCAACCCGGATCTCGGCCCTGAACGCACAACCGAGATCGAGCTCGGCTTCGACCAGACGTTGTTCACCGGTCGGACCACCATCGACTTCACCTATTTCAACGCCACCACGACCGACGCCCTGTTCAACGTGCGCTCAGTGCCGAGTCTTGGATTCCTCAACTCCTCGCTGCGCAACGTCGGTGAGATGAACAAGTACGGGATCGAACTCGCCCTGAATCACGACATCATCGATCGCGAGGCGTTTGGTCTCAAGGCCGGTGTCAACATCAGCACCAACAGAAACAAGGTCATCAGCCTGGGTGGAGCGCCGTCGTTCAGCATCGGCAACTCGGGGTGGGTGATTGAGAACGAGGCCGCGCCGACGGTCCGCGGAAAGCTGATTCGTAATCCGGATGCCCGTGGCGTCGCGCCGGATACCGTCTCCAACCACGCCTTTGGCCCCAGCAGTCCCACACGGATCATTGGCGGAAACATCAGCATTCGTGGCTGGAAGAAGATCACGCTGACGGCACGCGGCGAATACCAGGGCGGTGCATTCATCGAAGAAGGCGCGTCGTTCAACGCGCTCTCGCGCTCCGTGCTCTGGCCCACCTGCTTCGATGCGTATGCCAACATCGCTGCGAAACAGCCGATTACCGTCCGCGAAACCTTGACGTGCATCCCGGCCAACGTCCGCAGCGACATGTTCATCTTCAAAGCGGACTTTTTCAAAGTCCGCGATATCTCGCTGACAGTGCCACTCGGGCGCCTGATCAAACCGAGTACGAGCAGTGTGTTCGTTTTCTCGGCGCAGAATATCTTCCGTCGCAACTTCGGCATGCCGTTGTTCGACCCCGAGATGACCAACAACGATTCGTTCAATGCCACCGTGCGCGGCAT
>CAYWCJ010000542.1:0-2569 GCA_964456595.1 uncultured Gemmatimonas sp.
GCGGGAAGTTGTAGTGCAGCATGAACGAACGCGTCGTCTCGCCCGGCTCGTCGATCGAGTCGAGTCGCTGCGCATCTTTGGCCGTGCCGAGCGTTGCGGCCACGAGGGCCTGCGTCTGTCCGCGCGTGAAGAGCGCCGAACCATGTGCACGCGGGAGCACCGTCGTGTCGATGGAAATGGCGCGTACTTCGTCGGGCTTGCGACCGTCGACGCGAAGGCCGCTGTTGAGTACCTGGGCACGCAGCTCGTTGTACTCGACGTCGCCGAGTACTGCGCTGATGTCCTTCGCGTTTTCGGGGAACTCGAGCGCGAGCGCCGCAGCCGCGTCGCGCTTGGCTTTTTCGATCGCCTGGACGCGCGTCTGCTTGTCGGCCTGATTAAGCGCGACCTGAATCGGACCAGTGGAGATCGCCTTCGTGCGCTCGATGACGGCTTCCGCCGGCTCGGCTTTCTTCCACTCCATCTTCGGCTGCTGCGACTTGGCGAGCAGCTCATTCTGCATGTCGATCAGTTCGCGGATGCCATCGTGCGAGATCTTGAGCGACTCGAGCACGTCGGCTTCGCTGACTTCAAGCGCGCCGCCTTCGACCATGACGATCGAATCCTTCGAGCCGGCGACGATGAGCTCCATGTCGGAGAATGCGAGCTGCTGGAAGGTCGGGTTGAGAACCCAGTGTCCCTGCACGCGACCGACACGAACGCCACCGATCGGGCCCAGGAACGGAATGCGCGACGCATTCAGCGCGAACGACGTGGCGAGCAACGCCAACACATCCGCGTCGTTCTCCTGGTCGGCCGAGATGACGTACACGAACACCTGCACCTCGTTCTTGAATCCTTCCGGGAACAACGGACGGATGGAACGATCGATGATGCGGCAGGCAAGAATTTCGTGATCGTGCGGGCGACCTTCCCGCTTGATGAAGCCACCGGGGATCTTGCCCGCGGCGTAGGTCTTTTCCTTGTACTCGACCGTCAGCGGGAAGAACGGGAGCGGACTCATGTTGTCGCTGACCGTCACGGCCGCGAGCACCATCGTCTCTCCGAACTGCACCAGTGCGGAACCGGCGGCCTGCTTGGCCATGCGCCCCGTCTCAATCGACAGTTGGCGTCCGGCGAAAGTTCTCTCAATTCTATGCATCATCAGCTTTGTACCCTCACGAGAACGCAAATCGCGCGGGCGGCATTACTGCCCCCGCGCGACGAGATGGCGTGGTCCGGCTTAGTACCGGAGACCAAGGTTTTGAACGAGCGTGCGATACTCCGTAACGTCGGTGCGCTTCAGGTAGTCGAGAAGACGCCGGCGCTTGCCGACCATCTTGAGGAGTCCGCGCCGACCGTGATGGTCCTTGGCGTGGGTACGAAAGTGCCCCGTCAGGTAATTGATTCGATCCGTGAGGATCGCAATCTGTACGCGGGTCGATCCGGTGTCCCCTTCGTGGGCCCGGTACTTGTCGATCGTGAGTGCCTTATCGAACGCCATCGTCGTAATATTCTCCGCGCATGCTTGAGCGCGTCGCGCATGTATATGCGCAGAGGTTTGCGCGCAATCGTAGGAAGCATGGGAGTTTACACGCTCCCACCCATCCTGTAAAGGACCGCAGCATGCCTGACCGGTACTTGGGGCGGCAGATCGGGAAGTATCGCGTAATCCGACTCCTGGGAGGCGGCGCGTTCGCGTGGGTATACGAGGCGATCGATCAGGATCTCGAAATCCCGGTCGCCCTGAAGATTCTGCGTCCGGAATTCTCGGGAGACGCCATCGCCGAGGCGCGTTTTCGGCGAGAAGCGTCCACGGCGGCGCGACTCCGTCATCCGCACATCGTCGTCGTGCGTGACGTCGGACAGATCGAGGGTGCGTCGTTCGTTGCGATGGATCTGCTCTCAAACTCGCTTGGCCAGCGGCTGCGCACCACGCGCGCGCTCCCGGAAGCCGAGGTGGTGCGCATCGGGTTGGATGTCGCATCGGCGCTCGCTGTCGCTCATGCGGCCGGTGTCATCCATCGAGACATCAAGCCGGACAACATCTTGTTCGGACCGGCCGGCGAAGCGGTCGTCGCCGACTTTGGTCTCGCGCGCGCACTCTCGCAGGGAGTCGGACTCAGCGCGACGAATCAGGTGATGGGCACCCCGCACTACTTCAGTCCGGAGCAGGCGCGCGGACTCGAACTCGACGGTCGCAGCGATCTGTACTCACTTGGCGTCACCCTCTACCGCACCGCCACCGGCAAGCTCCCCTTCGATGGCGATGACTGGTACGCGGTCGGACGCCAGCACATCGACGATGCGCCGTTGCCGCCGCGAGACATCGTGCCGTCCTTGTCGCGCGAGCTCGAGGAAATTCTGCTGCAACTCCTCGCCAAGCAACCGGCCGATCGGTATCCGTCCGGCGAGGTATTGGCGTTCGCACTGCAATCGGTGCCGACGCGCGCTGGTGAGCGTGAAGTCACCTCACTGACCACCGCCTCGGCCACTGCGGGCCCGTTCACGCCGCTGCCGCGGAATGCGATCGAAGTGCATGTGCCGTCACGTCCGCTCGCACCAGGACAACTCTTGCGCCGTCGATCGG
>CAYWCJ010000543.1:0-2565 GCA_964456595.1 uncultured Gemmatimonas sp.
GACTTGGCGACAACACGGCGTACTATGTGGTGGTAACCCATGCGACACCCGCAAACGTCCGCCTGCTTCGACTGACGAAGGGACGCCAGGAGCTGGTCGCGGAACAGCTTGCTATGCGCGGGAGTTGGGTGGGCCCCGTGGCGCTGGAGGTCGTCTGGACGGATTCGATGCTCACGGTATTCGTCGACGAACAGCCGGTGCTGGGGCCGATCAACGTTGGAGCCATGCAACCGACGCGCGTGTCGTTGTACTCGAACGGCGGCCTGTCGTTTGACTCGTTGGTGTCAGGTTCTTTGGGCGCACGGTAAGCTGTACCGGCCCATGGGCGGCATTATGGGGAAACCCTGCCGCGCAACCTGGTTACTGAGGCGCCGAAGCCACGTTCCGATCCAGAGGATTCCCCTCGCGGCGCGACGGTGCTTGCGGTGCGGCGAGGTTTTGGTACATTGGCCTGCGGTTGTGTCCACTTCCCACCAATCGCAAATTGACCGCCGCGACCATGAGACTTCTGCCCGCGTTGAATTCGTTTCGGAAACCCGGCACCGCGCATTTGGCCTCCCTGCTGGCCTGCCTGCTCTTAGCGACCGAAGCCTGTACTCCTCGCCGCAGCTCGCCGGCCACCGAGGCCGAGCCGGCCGCTACTTCTGTAGTTGGCATCGTCACGCGGACGACAGGTAAAGACACAGTTCCCGTCGTAGGCGCATTCGTCGAGATCAAGGATCTACGGCTGACGACTCAAACCGATGCGAAAGGCGCTTTTCAGTTTCGGGCAGGGCTCGTACCAGGCCGGTATCGCGTCAGTGCGAGAACGGACGAGGAAAACGGCACCACCGACATACCGGTGCCTGTGAATGTGGGGGAGGCGACCCTCGTGGCTATCCATCTGGGCGGCGATGCCACCCCGTGGCCGCCACCAACATCCCTCGATAATATGGCTGTCAAGGCGGCTGCAAACACCAACGGCAGGGTCCGCCATTGACCGGTAGCGTTTTATTTTTGTTCCGTGAGCCCGTATGACGCGCCTTCTTCGATCGGCGGTCGCCTGTCTTGTGATCGTGGCATTCTCCGCTTGCAAGGACAAATCTTCGCCAGCTGCCGACGACGGGTTCTCCGGCGCGCCGATACCGGTGCCGTCGGCCGATGAGCCTCTGCCCCCGACCCCACCCCAGCCTGCCGAAGGGCCCGGCGAAGTTGTGGTCAACGGTGCCAAAAAAGCAGTGCCAACGCGGCAACGTGAGACGCCAGCGCCATCCGCGACTAGGCCATCCAGCATCGCGCCAACCGTTGCCCGGCCTGCGGGTCCGCTAGGCCCGGAGCCCACTCTTGTCGCATCAATGGCGGAGGTGGAGGTCAGGTCGAATCCTTCGGGTGCCACTTTCATTCTGTTGCAGGGGGGGAAGCTGGTACAACGGGGGGAGACACCAGCCACGCTCACGGTTCCGCCTGGCGCCTACGTCTGGGTGGTGAGCAAGGTCGGCTTCTTGACGGACTCCTCCGCAGCGGGCGGCCTCCGCCTACTCGGGGGTTCCAATGCCTCGCTGTCGGTTTCCTTGACCAAGACGGGCGATCCAGCGATCGGCGAGAAAGCGGAAGCGGCATTCCTCAACGGTGACTGTGAGGAGGCTGTACGCCTTTTTCGGACCCTTCAGCGGCCGGCTGAACGAGATAGCCGATTGAACGAACGGTGGGTGCAGTCGAGAATCCAACTTGCGAAGTGTTACACGCGCCTGCGTGACGCGAGCGGGGCGGTCGAGGTGCTCCGCGCGTTACGACAGGACGAAGCGGGCCGTGAAAACTGGGTTGTGGTCTACGAACTTGGCCTTGCGCAGTGTGCAAACAATGCATTCAGGCCAGGGCAGCAGAGCTTCGCGGAATTGAACGGCCAAATCATAAACCGCGTGGCCCGGGAAAACAGAGCGGCTGTTCGGGCGCTCGCCTATTTCGGCAAGGCGTATTGCGGATACCAAGACATGGATTCACGCACCGGATCGCCGTCGAAAGACTTTCTCCTGGCCCTCGCCGATGACTTCGAGACGTTCCTCAACAGTGCAGAGCGGGCGCAAACCGACGGGAGCATGTCGGCGAGTGTAAAGGCCCTGCTGGCTACCACCGTTACTGAGGGTGAAGGGCTTCGCCGCAAGCTACCGTCCCCGTAAGCGACCGTCAGATCGAGACATCGTAACAAAATCCTCCGAATAGGGGTGGTGCATGCTTGGCTCAATTCATCGCCTTTTTGCAGTTCTGCTCGTTCTTGGCGCAGTCAATGGAATTCCGGCGAGTGAATGTGTTGCCCAGACCAAACCAGGACTGGTCTTCAATGTCTCGATCAGTCCGACTCTTCCCGACCTGGTTTCCTACGAGTTCCGCGACGGCGAGGACTCTCAGGAGCTCCAGTTCAGAAACATCGTGTCCAACCAAACATTCGATTTGCGTCGGACCGCAGCGACCAGCACGAGCGGCAGTTTTCAGCTTCCAGGGCTTGGATCCCGCACTCTGAAGGCGTACAGCGGCGATCTGGACTGGCGTGCCGTGAAGGGCGGTGATGTCACATGGTTCGCCTACGTG
>CAYWCJ010000544.1:0-2550 GCA_964456595.1 uncultured Gemmatimonas sp.
CAAACACGCGACGATGCCGACGGCGAGGTCGCGCTCGCCGGTCAGCGTGCGGATGGCCGCCGTGATGGTGCGGGCGGCGACCCGCGCGATCTCGCCGAGCAGGCGGCGCCGGTAGAGGCAGTAGGCGCGCAGTCGCTTCGGGATGGTGAGGACCACCTGGCGGTGCGGCACGGGCGCGAGCAGCGTGGTGTCCAGCCACTGTGTCCAGATCGCGAGGCGTTTGGCGTGGCAGCTCGGGCAGCAATACCGGCACGTGCACGAGAACGCGAGCAGGTATTCGTGCGTACAGGCGTCGCAGCGGATGCGGGCGAAGCCGTGCTCCAGCACGCCGCACGCGAGGAACTTGTCGGCCACCTGCCCGACGACGGGGCGCCACGGGCCATAGTCTCGTGCAAAGCGATCGTGGATACGCAAAACGCCGATAGTCGCGCTTGCGGCACGTCCCGGCCCCGCTATACAGAGGCCATCTTCCTGGCTGCGCAGGGTGATCCGACGAAAGGAGATCGCGCGGTTGCGCGAGGTGCGCTTTGTGATGAAGGGCGGACAGGTGGTGCGGCGCGATGGGGTGCGCTGAGTCGGCTCGTTGGACGTGCGCGTGGAGTCGATGTTGCCCACCAGAGAGGACAAACGAGGCGGGCCGCGTACTGCGACCCGCCTCGTTTGTTGTGCGGCGTCACTTCACCGGCGATACCGCGCTTCCGTCAGATCAGCCCTGCGGCAAGTTCGGATTGTTGTCCCGCTCCGGGCGCGGAATCGGGTAGCAGGTCTGGCTGCCGGTGCTTGGGTTACCGGGCTTGAAGTACGGCTGGCCCGTGGCGGTGATGTAGTTCGTGGAGGCGGGCGAGCGGCGGAAGTCCGCCAGACGCTTGCCTTCGAGGTAGAACTCGAAGGCGCGCTGGTTGTAGAGCTCCGTCTTCACGCTGGCCGCGTCCGTTGCGCCGGCGTACACCGGCTGACCGGCCGCGACACGACGCGCGTTGATGAGCGCCAGCTGCGCGGTACCGTTGCCTGATGCTTCTGCCGCGATGTAGTCGGCTTCGAGCTTCGAGGCGAGACGGACGGGCGCGTTGTACGCGCTGAACTTGCGCTGCTCGTAGAAGCCACCCGGCACCTGATCCTGCGGGTTGAGCGTGGTGACACCAGGGCCGCGGAACGGAACACGGGTATCGCTCGCTACGCGGTATGGCGGCGCCACGCTGATCGAGCCGCGATCGAACGTGAACTGAAACTGCCGGTTGGACAGGCGAGCGCGGTTACCCGCGTCGTCCGTGTACGCGATGTTGAACACGAAGCCGGCGGGAACGAGCGCCGCATCAGCCGCCGCGCCCGCGTTGTCGCCCTTCTGGAGCTTGGCGCGTGCACGCCCACCAAGCGCGGCGTTGGACAGCGCAATTCCATCCGCCGTCGCGTTGGCACGGCCCACATCGACGCCACGCGTGAACCAGAACGACGCCGAGTCGAGCAACTGCGCCGTGGTCAGCTCCGGTCCCGACGACAGCGTGCCGGTGCAGAAGTCGGTGGCGATCATGAGGATGGAGTAGCCGCGGAAGGTGGCCGCACGAGCCAGGCTGATGTTCGTGGTCGGACTCGGCAGATCGAGATCGAGCACCGTCTTGGCCGCCGCGGCGGCACGCGAGATCGGCTGCCACACATCCGTGTTCAGGGAGCCGTTGAGGTCGGAGACCGTGCGGAATCCGAATTCGTTGCGCGTTGGGAAGGTGTCGGAGACGTTGGCTTCGGTCGTGAACCAGCCGCTATACGAACTGAGCCAACCAAGCGCGACGGCGAAGTTCTGCTGCGCCGACGCCGCAAGGATCGCGGCGCTGGAGGAGGGATCGACCGTGGCAGCGTCGATCACGTTGGGGTTGGTGACTTCGAGGAATTGGTCTGAGCAGGCGGTCGCGCCAACGAGCAGTACGGTACCTGCGACTGTGCGCGTAACCGCGCGTGTGATCGACTTCATGGATTGTCTCGCGGTCAGAAAGTGAGATTGAAGCGAAGCACCGTCTTGCGCGGGTTCGGCTGGGTCAGGAAATCCTCGCGGGAAAACGCGCCGGTCTGCGAGTTGACTTCGGGATCCTGTCCTGAATAATCGGTCCAGAGACGGACGTTCTGCATGGCGAAGGTCACCGACGCGCCATCCACCACGCCGCGCAGGCGGCGGGTGAGCGAGTTGGGCAAGCTGTACGTGGCCGAGACTTCGCGCAGGCGGACAAAGTCGCCACGCTCGAGGTACGCATCACGCACGTCGTTCACCGTGGACGGGTTGCCCTTGTTCGTCACGAACGCCGGCTGGCCTGCGGTGAGATTGCCGTAGCGGCGCAGGCGCTCCTCGGCCGAGAGCACGGTCGGATCGAGGCGGAGGTTGGAGCGCACAAGCTGCGTTTCGCGAAAGAACGCCGTGTTGTTCATCACGATGAAATCACGCTTGGCGTCGAGCAGTGCGTTCACGCGCAGGTTCTTGAAGAGCGTGACCGTGTTCGTGAGGTTCCACTCGAGCGTCGGGAACAGGTTGCCCATTGGCGCCAGGGTGTCGCTCACAATCACGCG
>CAYWCJ010000545.1:0-2540 GCA_964456595.1 uncultured Gemmatimonas sp.
GCGTGATGATCTTCATGACGATCGGACCGCGCCAGATCGCCGGCTGCTCCTTCTCGATCAGGAAGCCCAGCGAGATGACCTTCACCCCATACGCTTCGAGCGGAATGATCTTTTCGTCGCGCACCGCTGGCGCCGCGTCAACGCCGAGCATGAGCGGCAGGTTGGGGCCGTAGATGTCGGCGTCCATGATGCCCACGCGCTTGCCTTGTGCTGCGAGTGCGAGCGCAAGGTTCACGGCGACCGTGCTCTTGCCAACACCGCCCTTGCCGGACGACACGGCAATGATGCGGCCGAGCTGCGGGTAGATGACCGGTTCGGGGACTTTCGGCGGCGCTTTGGTCGTCGGACTGGAGTCCATCACGGGAAGCGCGCGGCCCCTGCCGCCGGATGATGGTGCCAGAGGCGCCGAAGAGGGGCTCGTGGCTGGTGCCGCCTTTCGTGCCGGCGTGGCCTCGGCCTGCGCCGGATCGCGCACATCCACGCGAACATCGGTCACACCATCCAGCTTCCCGACGACCTGTCGCACATCGCGCACCAGCGTCGCGTCGTCGGCAGCGCCAAGCAGCAGCGTGAAGCGAACTTTGCCTTCGGTGGTGGTGGCGATATCACGCACCATTTCGGCGGCCATGACATCGGCGCCGGTACGTGGATTGCGCACGCCGGCGAGCGCGCCGGCGATACGCTCCTGGAGGGTCTGCATGTGAATTTCGGTGCGGGGACTCGTCGCGCATGGACGGCGCGGAATCAGTCGGGCAACTGACCCGATACAAGATATGCGCGCGCCTCGGCAACGACGCGCTCCCGCACGTCGGCCAGCGATCCGGTGAGCAGGGCGCCAGAAGCTTTGGCATGCCCACCGCCCCCGTAACGCCGCGCGAGCTGCTGCACGTCCACCACCCCCGTGCTGCGGAAGGACACCTTGACCTTGCGGTGCCCGAGGTCGCGAAAGAAAAGCGCGAGGCGGGTGCCGGCGATGGAGCGCGGATGTTCGACGATGCCGTCCAGCTCTTCGCTGGTGACGTCGTACTTGTCCATCACGCCTGCTTCCACGGAAATCCACGAGAGGCCGATCGCGCCGTCCACTTCGAGCGAACCCAGGGCGTCGCGCAGCAGTTGCAACCGCCCCACGCTCACCTGCGCGTAGATGCGACGGTACATCTCTTCGGGATTCACGCCAGCGGTGAGCAACGCCGACGCCACCGCGTGCGCCCGTGGCGACGTGTTGCTGAAGCGGAAGCTGCCGGTATCGGTGAGGATGGCACAGTACAACGACTGTGCGATCTCGGGCGTCAGGTCGAGTCCGAGCGTCATCGCCAGGTCGAACACCAACTCACCCGTCGCGCAAGCCGCCGTATCGGCCACTGCCGTCTGCCCCACCGGCTCGTCGCCGGCAACGTGATGGTCGATGACACCAACCGGTACGGTAAGCGTGCGGACCTTCTCGGCCAGCACACCAAGACGGCGCACATCATTGATATCAAGCACCACGAGTGCATCGATATCATCGAGCGCCTTCGCCCCGTGCGCGCTGGCTTCCTCGATATCGGTGCCGAGGAGAAACTCGAACATGCTTGGCCACGGCGTCGGATTGACGATGCGCGCCGTGACGCCGAGCTGTGCGAGCAGACGGGCCAGCGCGGTCTCTGACCCACAGCCGTCGCCGTCGGCGTTGATATGTGTGGAAAGCGCCACCCGCATGCCGGGGCGAAACATTGCGGCGAACGCTGTGATCGCGGCGCGGCGCGCTGGGGTCGGCGCAAGAAGGTCGCGCATGTCATGCGCGACCGTATGCGTGCTGCGATCGCCCGGCTTCACGACCGAAAAGTGCATCTGACTCCTCGCGACATCCCGACGGGGCTGCTCGCCGTACGCATGGTGCGCGGCGGCAACCCTCGTCGATGTGTCTGCACCACGTCCTCGATCACGCCTTGTTCAGCGCGTTGAGCTTGCTGTGCCTCTGACCGTACCCGAAGTAGAACAACATGCCGATCGCCAGCCATACGATGAGACGAATCCAGGTGTCCTTGCCCAAGCCGTAGATCATGGCGCCGCAGACCACGATGCCGAGCAATGACACGACCGGTACCATCGGCACACGGAACGCGCGCGGCAGGTCGGGACGCTTCACGCGCAGGATCCAGACGCCGGCGCACACCAGCATGAAGGCGAAGAGCGTTCCGATGCTCGTCATCTCGCCCACGATGCTGTCGGGGAGGAAGCCGGCGAACGCCGCCGTGAAGAAGAAGAACAACATGTTCGACTTATACGGCGTGCGGTACTTCGGATGCGTGTCGGAGAAGATCTTCGGCACGAGCCCGTCGCGGCTCATCGAATAGAACACGCGCGACTGGCCCAGCAACATGACGAGGATGACCGAGCTGAAGCCGGCGAGGATGGCCACCGTGACCAGATTGGCGAGCCAGCCGTACCCGATCATGTACTTCTCGATCGCGAAGGCGACGGACGCTTCACCGCCTTGCCCGCGGAAGTCTTCGACCGTGGCAACGCCGCTCAGCACATGCGCAAACAACACATAGAGC
>CAYWCJ010000546.1:0-2535 GCA_964456595.1 uncultured Gemmatimonas sp.
GGGTTCAAGGTGCGCGAGTTGGTGCTCGAGCCGCTCGCCAGTGCATGGGCGGTGCTCAGCGAAGAAGAAAAGGAACTCGGCGTCGCCCTCGTGGAGCTGGGCGCCGGTACCACCGATGTCGCCGTCTTTCACGAAGGAAAAATCCGGCACTTGGGCACGATGCCCTACGGCGGCAACACCGTCACGAGCGACCTGGTGCAGGGGCTTGGCGTGACGCAGAACGACGCCGAGCAGCTCAAGGAAGCGTATGGCTGTGCGTACGAACCGTTGGTGACCGCCGATCAGCTCATCGCACTCCCGGCGACCGCGGCGCACGCCGAGCGTCATCTCTCTCGCGAATTGATGACGCACATCATCCATCAGCGGATGGATGAGATCTTCGACAAGGTGCAGCGCGAAGTGCAGAACGCGGGCTTTGCGGGCAAGCTCAATGCGGGGATCGTGCTCACCGGCGGTGGGGCATCGCTCGAGGGTGTCAGCGATCTGGCGGCGGATGTGTTTGGCGTTGGCGTTCGCGTAGGTGTGCCAGGCGACAAGCTGGACGGACTCGTGGAGTCCATTTCCGACCCGCGTTTCGCGACCGTGGTGGGGCTCGCGATGTATGGCGCGGCGCGTGCGGCGGGGGCAGGCGTGCTGCAACGTCGGGCGTCGGGATCGGGCGGCGTGGAGAAGATCACGTCGCGCGTGAGGACGTGGTTGCAGGAGTTTTTCTGACCCACGGTAGCTGATGGGTGGTCGTCGGACACGGGCACGTAACGGACTGAGACCGGCACGATTTTCGCTCGACGCTCTCGAGCGAAGGCGGCACATCAGTGAGCGAACGCCGCCGTCCCCGCGTCATTCCCACCCGGAGGCTCGGCCATGGTCACACGCAGAGAGTTCGTGCATGCGGGCGCGGCCGCCGCAGGCGTAGTCGCGCTGGAAGGATGTGCTCCTGCGGGAGACCACAGCAGCTACGATAGTGCGGTTCGACGGACGTGGCGCGTTGCGGAGCGCGTTCCATCGGATCCGCCGCTGGTCCTGCGCGAACTGGTGCGCTACGCGACGCTGGCGCCTTCGAGTCACAACACCCAATGCTGGACCTTCGCCATCTCGCCCCGCAGCATCACGATCGCGGCCGATTTCTCGCGTCGATGTCCAGCGGTTGACCCGGACGATCACCACCTCTTCACCTCACTCGGCTGCGCGGCGGAGAATCTGTTGCAGGCGGCAGCAGCCAATGGGTTTCACGGCGAGGTTACCTTCGACAGCTCCGCGCCAGCCGAAGTCCGCATCGCGCTCGAACCGGTGCAATCGGTCGCCGCGCCGCTGTTCACCGCGATTCCCGCACGGCAATGCACGCGGGCGGAATTTGACGGCCAGCCGTTGTCCAATGCAGAACTGTCGCTGCTCCAACAGGCGGGCACTGGCAATGGCGTGCACACAGTGCTCGTGACCGAGCGTCGGCGGATGGAAGAGATCCTCGACCAAGTCGTGATTGCCAACACGGCGCAGATGCGCGATCGCGCCTTCGTGGCCGAACTCAAGTCCTGGATTCGCTTCAGCGATGACGAAGCGGTACAAACCGGCGACGGTCTGTTCTCGCGCACGACGGGCAATCCATCGGTGCCGCGCTGGATCGGCAGCCTGATGTTTCCGCTCTTGTTCAGAACCTCGCACGAAAACGACAAGTACGCGAAGCAGATCCGAAGCTCGGCGGGGATCGCCATTTTCGCGTCAGAAAGTGACGACAGGGCGCAGTGGGTTGAAGCGGGGCGTTGTTACGAACGCTTCGCGCTCCAGGCGACCGCGATTGGCGTGCGGCATGCGCATCTCACCCAGTGCGTCGAGATCGCAGCTCTGCGCGGCTCGTTCGCGCGCTCGGTGGGCATCGGCGATCAGCGCCCCAATCTCATCGTTCGGTTTGGTCGAGGCCCGGAAATGCCGCGGTCGCTGCGGCGACCGCTCGATGCCGTGATGGTGTGAGTCGCGGCGGATCGTCGGCGTCGTACGTCGCCAGTATCACGTCACGTGTCTGTGTTGCCGGATGTGGATAACTTCCATTGACCACTCGACTACATTGCTGGTGTGCTCGACCGCTCCAACTCCATCACAGTGCATGGGTTGCGCTGGCCGATCGAACGTGTATTCTAGGCTGATTGCAGCGCCGACTTTGTGGACACTCGGCGTTGTGCACACGGTGTCACGCGGATCGTCGAAGCTGGCGATGCTCGCGCTTGCTCAGTGCAGACCGTTGCGACTGCGGTCGTGAGGTTGCGCCACCCACCCTGCGCCTTGCCAAAGCCCGTATGGAGCTACCCCGCATGACCTTCGAGTTCGAAGAGAGCGCTTCCCAGAACGCCCGCATGAAGGTCGTCGGCGTCGGCGGCGGTGGCGGCAACGCCGTCAATCGCATGATCGAGGAGCATCTCGAAGGCGTCGAGTTCATTTCGGTGAACACCGACGCGCAAGCCCTCATGAACTCCAAGGCCGACGTCAAGATTCAAATCGGCAAGAAGCTCACGCGAGGCTTGGGCGCCGGCGCCAGACCCGAGA
>CAYWCJ010000547.1:0-2514 GCA_964456595.1 uncultured Gemmatimonas sp.
ATCTCAACCTGCCGTTCGATCTGTCGAGCGTGTTGTTCATCTGCACCGCGAACAATCTGTTCGACATTCCGAATGCGCTGCGTGATCGTCTCGAAGTGATTCGCATCGCCGGCTATACGATCGAAGAAAAGGTCGAGATCGCGCAGCGCTATCTCATGCCGCGACTGCTCGAGGATCACGGCCTCGCGCCGGACGATCTGCACATCCCCGAGTCGGTGCTGGGCTTCATCACCAGCCGCTACTCGCGCGAAGCGGGACTGCGCACCTTCGAGCGGTCGCTGGCGTCTCTGATGCGCAAGCGTGCGCGCGCCAAGGCCGACGGCGACGAGAGTACGTGGGCGATGACCGACGAACGCGTCGAAGAGCTGCTTGGCACGCCGCGCTTCGCGATGGAAGAGGCGGAAATGGAGCCCGAGATCGGTGCCGTCACCGGCCTCGCGTGGACCGCAACCGGCGGCGACATCATGACCATCGAGGCGCTGCGCATGCCGGGCAGCGGCAAACTCACCGTCACCGGTCAGCTTGGCGACGTGATGCGCGAGTCGGTGGACGCGGCGTACTCGTTCGTGCGCTCGCGCGCCAGTTTGCTTGGCATCGCCGAACGCGAGTTCAGCGAAGCGGATCTGCATCTGCACTTCCCCGCCGGATCCATTCCCAAAGACGGACCCTCAGCGGGAATCGCCGTCACGCTCGCCTTGGCCAGCGCGCTGTCGCGCCGCCCGGTGCGTCGTGATCTCGCACTCACCGGCGAAGTCACACTGCGCGGTCGCGTGCTGGAGATCGGCGGCGTGAAGGAAAAGGTGTTGGCCGCGTACCGCGCGGGACTGCGCGAAGTCATCATCCCGAAGGGAAACGAGAAAGACGTGCGCGACGTGCCGCAGGAAGTGCGCGACAAGATGGCGTTCACCTTTGCCAGCACCATGGACGAAGTGTTGCGATTGGCGCTGCTGCCACTGCCCGATTCGCATCCAGCGGATGCGCCGCCGCATCCCGCAACGCCGATCGCCGATGCGCATCCAGCGGACCGCCCCGCGAGGTCGCGGGGAATGCGCGAGCGCGTGGGAGCGGACACCGCCGACGCTGAGTAGGGCACGAGTCAACAAACAGCGACACGGAAAACTGCAGGAGCGAAAGGGGAGAGCTTCCTTGGTACTTTTCTTTCTTGTCTTTCGAAATTCCCGCTGTTCCCTCTCCAGCCTTCTCCGTGCAAGCTGTTCGCCGTTCTCGCCGTCCGATCTCCCGTATTCTCCGTGCGAGCTGTTCGTGCTTCTCCGGTACGCTTACAAGCGCGTCGCCACGAGATGCAACAGCACGCCGACGAGTCCGCCCACGATCGTGCCGTTGATGCGGATGAATTGCAGGTCGCGCCCGATCTGCAACTCGATCTTCCGCGAGGTGGCGTTGGCGTCCCACGCAGCGACGGTCGCGGCGATGAGCTTCGCAACTTCTTCGCGCGCCTGCTCCACGGCGTAGGTCACGATCTCCACCACCCAGCCATTCACTCTGGCGGCGAGCTCGGGATCTTCGAGCACCTTGTGGCCGAGCGCCGTCAACCAACGTTCGATCTGATCGGGCTCGCTTTCGGCGTCGCTGGCCAACTTTTCGGCGTATCCCGTCAGTCGCTCCTTCACGTCTGACCAGACCGACCGCGAGAAATCGGCGACGGAGGGGTGATCGAGCACATCGAGCTTGATCTGCTCGGCCTTTGCAATCATCTCCGGATTGCTGCGCAACGACAGCACGAAGCGATCGACCGCCTCGTCGTAGCGCACGCGCAGCGGATGATCGGGATCGGCCGCCACCGCGACGAGCGTATTCTCGACACCCTTCAGGATCTTGTCGCCCACCTTGTTGTCGACCGCACCGGGCACCCACCACGGACTCTCGGCCTTGATGCGCTCGCGAATGATCTCTTCGTTCTCCTCAAGAAAGCGCGCCGCCAGACGGAGTGCGTCGTCGAGCAGGGCCTGATGCCGGCCGCCGGAGGTGAGCATGTCGAACACACGCGCCGCCAGCGGTGCGGCCTGCATCGTACGCAGTCGTGAGACGATGCCACGATCGACCATCGACTGCACGTCATCGTCCTTGAGCACGCCCGCTGCGCCAACAAGTCCGCGTGCGACCACCTGCGCCAGTTGGCGACTGTGCTCGGGCAATACGAGCCACGCCGCTGCGCGTTCACCCAGTTTCATCGCGTGCAGCTTGCTGGCGACAACGTCGCGCGTCAGGAAATTGCGTTGCACGAAGTTGCCGAGGGCCGTTCCGATTCGATCCTTGCGCGCAGGGACAATCGCCGTGTGCGGGATCGGAATACCCAGCGGGTGCCGAAAGAGCGCCGTCACCGCGAACCAATCGGCGATTCCACCCACCATGGCGGCTTCGGCGAAGGCGCGCACGTAGCCAAGCCACGGGAAGCGCGACTCGTAGTAGCGCGTGATCATGAACAAGACGGCGACGCCGACAAGCATCAGTGTCGCGACGCGCTTCATGCGCATCAACCGGACGCGCTTGATC
>CAYWCJ010000548.1:0-2513 GCA_964456595.1 uncultured Gemmatimonas sp.
GGATTGTCTTCTGTGCACAGCGTGTCGCCCGTCCGCGTGTCCTTGAGACCGATCGCGGCGGCAATGTCGCCCGCGCGCACCTCTTCGATCTCTTCACGCTTGTTGGCGTGCATCTGCAGCAGACGACCGACACGCTCGCGCTTGTCCTTGGTGCTGTTGTACACGTAGCTGCCCGACGTGAGCACGCCGGAGTAGCAACGGAAGAACGTCAGCTTTCCGACAAACGGGTCGGTGGCAATCTTGAACGCCAGACCGGCAAACGGCGCGTCGTCCGTGACCGGGCACTCCACGAACGTTTCGTCATGATGCGGCAGGTGTCCCTTGATGGCCGGGACGTCCAGCGGTGCGGGCAGGTAGTCGATGACGGCATCGAGCAGCGCCTGCACGCCCTTGTTCTTGAACGAGGCGCCGCAGAGGATGGGAATGAACTTGCCGGCACAGGTGGCCGTGCGGATCGCGCTGCGGATCTCGTCGACGGTCAGCTCTTCACCCGCGAGGTACTTCTCCATCAGCGCTTCGTCGTACTCGACTACCGTGTCGATCAACTTGTGACGCGCTTCTTCGACGGCGTCATGAAACTCGGCCGGGACCTCGGTGACGGTGAATGTCTTGCCGAGCGTCTGTTCGTCGAAGATGTACTGCTTGCGTTCGATGACGTCGAGGTGACCCGTGAAGAGTTCGCCCGAACCGACGGGAAGCTGAAGCGGCTGCGCGCTCTTCGAGAGACGGTCGTGGATCATCGCCACGCAACGTTCGAAGTTCGCCCCAACGCGATCCATCTTGTTGGCGAAGATCATGCGGGGCACGGCATAGCCATCGGCCTGGCGCCACACGGTCTCCGTCTGCGGCTCAACACCCGCCACCGAGTCGAGCAGCGTCACGGCGCCATCGAGCACGCGCAGCGAGCGCTGCACTTCGACCGTGAAATCGACGTGGCCCGGGGTATCGATGATGTTGATGCGGTACTCGGGGCCATCGCCCTTCGCGTCACTCTGGCCATGGCGCTGCCAGAAACAGGTGGTCGCCGCGGACGTGATCGTGATTCCGCGCTCCTGTTCCTGCTCCATCCAGTCCATCGTGGCCGCACCGTCATGCACTTCACCAATCTTGTGCGACTTCCCCGTGTAGTAGAGAATGCGCTCAGTCGTGGTGGTCTTGCCGGCATCGATGTGGGCCATGATGCCGATATTGCGATAATGCTGTAGCGGGGTCGAACGCGGCATAGTCTTCAGTCGGCTGCTCGCTTGCGCGGCGCCAGGTGTTGACGGAGTGTGAGCGAACAGGTGGAAACAAGAACGAGCAGGAGTACCGACTTCGAACGTCCAAGAGCGCCAGCAAAAAAACGGCTGGACCGGGCGTCTTGCGTCGCAAGACCGGTATCCATCCGCTGCCGCCGGGTGCACTCGCCACTGCAGCGCGAATGGGGACCCAAGGCGCATCGCCGTTGCAACTGCTTGCGGCGACGTTGAGTTGTCCGGCGTCCTACCAGCGAACGTTCCGGGTGGAACACCATCGGTGCCACGCGCTCGTGAGAGTGGGTAGCCGAGGGAAGGTAATCGTGATGATGCCGTAGTCAATGGGCCATTCCGAGCACATTTGGCGCTCAGAACAACGACCGTTGGGCCATTTACGTGACGGTGCGCACAAATCTGTCCGCTGTCCGCTTGCGTAGCTCCATTGGCAAGTTGACCTTGTGCAGGACCGCTCTGCGCACGCCAACTCCCCTGCGGTTGTGACGGGGAGGTGACTTCGGGCGTTTTGTCCGTGTATGGACGCCGCGCTCGTGCCTTTCACGGTCTCACCCGCGCCCACATCGCGTGAATTTCTTCTCCAATCGCGCGTTCGCGGCCTTTACAGTCGCGCTCGCTGCCAGCATGTGGGCTCTCTTCACCGATGTCGGGCGACCGTATCTGCCCTCGGTGCCGATTCTCGTCTATACGCTGTACCTGTACGCCAACCGGTCGTCCGTCGGCCAGCTTGGTGGGGATGCGCTCAAGGACTCGCCGTACTTCCTGGGCTTCCTGCTCACGATGTTCGCGCTGTTCAAGATCTTCAACGACGTCGCGAGCAGCTCCAGTCTCTTCGGCCAGAACCCCGCCCTGATGACGCAGGAAGTGGGTGGGGCCGTGCTGACGACGATCGTGGGGCTCTTTTGCCGGCAGGCGTTGCTGGCCCTGGTGCAGGACGAAGCCCCCGAGGAGGATGACCGACTGGCCGCACTGGCCAACGCCGTCACCAGTCACGCCGTCGCCTTCGAGGTTGCTCGTCAGCAGTTCTTTCGTGAGATGGCCGAGGAGCGGGAGCGCCAGACCGCGTCCTGGAACGATTCGCAGGAGCGCATGCTCGTTCGACTCGAAAGCGCGGGCTCGTGGCGCGATGCTGCGGCCGGTGTACCGGTCCTGACCTCAGCGCCAACGCCCACGGCGCCAACGCCCACGGCGCCCACGCCCACGGCGCCCACGCCCACGGCGCCCACGCCCACCGCGCCAACGCCCACGGCGCCAACGTCCACC
>CAYWCJ010000549.1:0-2504 GCA_964456595.1 uncultured Gemmatimonas sp.
GTTGCTCGACGTCGTCCCGGACAATCCGAACAAGCCGTACGACATGCACGATGTCATCAACCGCATCGTGGACGACGGCGCGTTTTACGAGGTGATGCCGGATTTCGCGGGCAACATTCTCGTTGGCTTCGCACACCTGGGCGGCGACAGCGTTGGTCTGGTGGCCAATCAGCCGTCCGTGCTGGCCGGTGTGCTCGACATCAACGCATCGATGAAGGCCGCGCGCTTCGTGCGCTTCTGCGACTGTTTCAACATTCCGATCGTCACCTTCGAGGATGTGCCGGGCTTTCTCCCGGGCGTCGCGCAGGAGCATGGTGGCATCATCAAGCATGGCGCGAAGCTGTTGTATGCGTACTGCGAAGCGACGGTGCCCAAGCTCACGGTCATCACGCGCAAAGCATACGGCGGCGCCTACGATGTCATGAGCTCGAAGCACATTCGCGGCGACTTCAACGTCGCGTGGCCCACGGCGGAGATCGCCGTGATGGGCCCCAAGGGCGCGGTGGAAGTGCTCTATCGCAAGGAGATCGCGGAGAGCAGCGATCCGGTGGCGGCAACGGATGCGCGCGTCAACGAGTACTCCGAGAAGTTTGCCAATCCGTACATCGCGGCAGCATACGGCTATGTGGACGATGTGATCGATCCGCGCGACACGCGCCCCCGCCTCATCAGCGCGCTCGATACGCTGCGCGGCAAGCGCGATCGCAATCCGCCAAAGAAGCACGGCAATCTTCCGCTGTGAGCACAGGCATGTTCAGCAAAGTGCTCGTCGCCAATCGCGGAGAGATCGCACTACGCGTCATCCGTGCCTGCCAGGAGCTCGGCGTGCGCACGGTGGCCGTGTACTCCGACGCAGACGCACATGCGCCGCACGTTCGCGAAGCCGACGAAGCGGTGCACATCGGACCGGCGCCCGCCGCCCAGAGCTATCTGCTCGGCGATCGCATCATCGAAGTTGCATTGCGCACCGGCGCCGAGGCCATTCATCCGGGCTACGGTTTTCTCTCCGAACGCGCGTGGTTTGCGCGCGCCGTGCGCGAGGCGGGACTGGTGTTCATCGGCCCGCCCGCCGAGTCCATCGAAGCGATGGGCTCGAAGACGGCAGCGCGACAGCTGGCCATCGCGGCCGGCGTGCCGGTGGTGCCTGGCACGACGGAGGCACTGCGCGATGCCGACGAAGCGAAGGAGATTGCGGACAGGTTTGGCTATCCGGTGCTGCTCAAGGCGGTTGCCGGCGGTGGAGGCAAGGGCATGCGCGTGGTGCGGGCAGCGGAAGACATCGCCGATGCACTGGCCTCGGCGCAGCGCGAGGCACGTAATGCGTTTGGCGATGATGCGGTGTACGTCGAGAAGTACATCGAAGGGCCGCGACATGTCGAGATTCAGGTGCTGGCCGACTCGTACGGCAAGGTCGTGCACCTGGGAGAGCGCGAGTGCTCTGTACAGCGTCGTCACCAGAAGATGATCGAGGAAGCGCCCAGCGTCGCCGTCTCGCCCGAGTTGCGTTCCCGCATGGGTGCGACGGCCATCGCCGCTGCGCGTGCCGCGGGCTATGTAAACGCAGGCACCTGCGAGTTCCTGCTGGACCGCAACGGCGACTTCTTTTTTCTCGAGATGAACACGCGCATTCAGGTGGAGCATCCGGTCACTGAACTGGTCACGGGCCTCGACCTCGTGCAGTGGCAGATCCGTATTGCATCCGGTGAGCCGTTGCCGTTTGCGCAGAAGGATTTCCATCCGCGTGGTTGGGCGATGGAATGCCGCATCACGAGCGAAGATCCGACCAATGGATTCCTTCCGTCGACGGGGCGCGTGGACTATCTGCACGTGCCGACTGGTCCAGGCGTACGGTGGGATGGCGGTATCGAAACCGGTAGTCAGGTTGGACTGTATTACGATCCGATGCTGGCCAAGCTGATCGTGCACGCGCCGACACGGGCGCTGGCGATTGCGCGCATGCGACGTGCATTGCTCGAACTCACCATCGATGGCATTGAGACGTCGCGCGCGTTTCATCTGCGGGTGATGGATCACCCCGCGTTCAGGAGCGGTGACATCACCATTCAGTGGCTCGAGCAAACGCTCCCCGAGTTGACCAAGCCGACAGAAGACCCGGCGGCACTGCGACTCGCCGCAATCGCCGCGGCACTCGTGACGCACGCAGAGCGTACGGCGGGATCGACCACGCGCAGCGCCGTCGGCGCCGATGCGGCGGCAGGAAACGGTCGCTCGTCGTGGGCCGCCGTCGCACGACGCGACGGCCTGCGGTCGTCCTGATGGCGCGACGCGGTGGTCGCTCGCTGCGTGCGGCGCGCTCCACGTTGGCAAAGCGCGGACGCGACGCACGGCGCGAGGAATCCGTCGCCACCGTGTGCATCGAGAGCATCGCGGCGGGCGGTGACGGGGTGGGGCGTCTCGACGG
Organism: uncultured Gemmatimonas sp.; assembly: GCA_964456595.1. Lineage (GTDB taxonomy): Bacteria > Gemmatimonadota > Gemmatimonadetes > Gemmatimonadales > Gemmatimonadaceae > Gemmatimonas. The sequence goes on from CAYWCJ010000549.1 coordinate 2,423, forward strand.
CCTGGCGTGTTTCGTGCCGCGCACTGCGCCGGGTGATGTCGCGCAGGTCTCGGCGAAGGTCCTCGTTGGACGGGCGTCCCCA
>CAYWCJ010000550.1:0-2503 GCA_964456595.1 uncultured Gemmatimonas sp.
GCCAGCAACGGCATCATGCACGACTGGCTCCTCTCCCAACTGGCCGTCGGCTCCCGAATGAGCAGCACGCCCGCCGCGAGGTCCCACGGGGCCAGCATGAGCTCCCAGAAGCCCTGAAAGCGACCGCGCGCCACGTCGCACAGATCGATCGCGGCGGCACCGGCTCGTCGCAGTCCGGCCACCTGCGGAATGAGCGTCGAAAACTGTCGGAGGTACTGTGGCGCGAAGCTCTGGTCCTTGAACGGAAAGCCGGTGCCGATGAGGGCTCGTGCCGGCACGTTGATGGGCGAGACCCGGATGGGCTGGTCGTCCACAAAGGCGCCACCACCCAGGGTGGCGTTGTAGCGGCCACCGCGGGCGACATCGTAGACGACGGCCGCTTGCGGTATGCCATCGAGCGCGACACAGATCGAGACCGCATAACAGGGGTAGCCGTGCAGAAAATTCGTCGTGCCGTCGAGCGGATCGACGATGGCGACGAGTCCTTCTTCCGCGGACCCACCGCCCATCTCTTCGCCGACCACGCGGATCTCCGGCGCTTCCTGCGCGAAGTGACGGCGAATGATCTCCTCGGCGCCCACATCCACCCGACTCACGAAATCCGTCGCGCTCTTCTCTTCCCATGTGAGGGTGTGACGTGACTTCGATTCTTCGGCGATAAAGGCAGTGGCCAGTGCGGCGGCACCTGCGGCGACGTTGCGCCAGGCGAGGCGTTGCGTGGAAGTCGGCGTCGTCATGCGGGTCGCGTTGCCGGGCTGCGTGAGAGAGGATTACGTTTGCTGGATGGCACGGATCTTCAGCGGGATACAGCCTTCGGGCGAACTGCACATCGGAAATTACCTCGGTGCAGTCAAGAACTGGGTGCAGCTGCAGCAGGCGCATCCGGGCGCACTGTTCTGCGTGGTCGACTACCACGCCATCACGGGCAATTACGATCCGGCAGTGCTCCGCGCGCGTCGCTGGGAGATGGCCAAGTCGCTGTTGGCCGCGGGAATCGACCCGGCGCAATGCAGCCTGTTCATGCAGAGCGAAGTGCCCGAGCACACGGAGCTGTCGTGGGTGTTCACGACGCTCGTGCCACTCGGCGATCTCGAACGGCAGACGCAGTTCAAGGACAAGTCGTCGAAGATGGAGAGCATACCGGCGGGGATCCTGATGTATCCGGTGCTGCAGGCGGCCGACATTCTGCTCTATCGCGCCGACTCGGTTCCTGTTGGCGAAGATCAGGTGCAGCATCTCGAGCTGGCGCGTGACACGGCGCGCAAATGGAACGCGCGCTTCGGTGAAGGCTACTTCCCCGAACCCAAGGCGCTGCTGACCCCAACGCGTCGCGTGCTGGGACTCGATGGCAACGCGAAAATGTCCAAATCACTGGGCAACACCGTCGGACTGCTGGAAACGGATGACGAAATCTGGGCCAAGCTGCGACCGGCGATGACCGATCCGCAGCGCGTGCGCAAATCCGATCCGGGGCGTCCCGAGGTGTGCAACATCTTCCAGTTGCACAAGGCCTTCAGCGACGCCGAGACCGTGGCCAACGTCGAGACGCAGTGCACCACGGCCGGGTGGGGGTGCATCGACTGCAAGCAGGTGCTGCTGGCGGGCATGGTGCAGGAGCTGACACCTATTCGCGCGCGCGCGGCAACGCTGGACGCGGAGCCAGCGCGGGTGCTGGATGCGCTCGCCGACGGCGCGAAGACCGCCCGCGCGATTGCGCAGCACACGATGCAGGACGTGCGCGACAAGATGGGACTCGGCAGGCTCGCCGTACCGTCGTGAGCCGGGGTTCCCGAGGCATGCGCTCGTGTGACGGGCGCCGCCACATTGGAGACCGAAATCGTCACAGCGGACGGACGCGTTCTCACGGCGCCGCTCACCGCATCGAGTAACAAACTATTGAACGCCCGCACGCTGGCGTTGCTCCCGCCCGGCGCAATCGTCGTCTCCGTAGCGCGTGGTGGGCTGATCTGTTCTGTTCGAAGACAATTGGCGACGATGGGTAGCGGGCGAGCCGCTGCGTAACGTCGTGGATCTCGACGCCGGCTATTGAGCGGTCGCCAGCGTCACGCATGCGAGACAAGACGTGGCGATTGAGCGGATCATCAAGGCAGCGGTGGAGCGTGGAGCGTCGGACGTACACATCAAAGCCGGCGATGTCGTGCGCGCCCGCATCGATGGGCGGCTGATTGTCCTGACGCGACAGGCGCTCACCGCCGAGCAGACGCGCGTCATCGCGCTGCACTTCATGACGGGCGAAGCGGAACGCGCCATGATCGACACGCTGCGCGACCACGACTGCTCGTGGGCCTCACCGGGCATCGGACGTTTCCGTGTGAACATCCTGCGACAGCGTACATCGCACTCGATTGTGTTGCGCGTGATTCCGGCCAACGTGCCGACGTTCGAGTCCCTGAAGCTGCCGTCGGTACTCAATCGCATCGCGCACGCCGAGCGAGGAATGGTGCTGGTGACCGGCGTGACGGGCTCCGGCAAGTCGAGCACG
>CAYWCJ010000551.1:0-2490 GCA_964456595.1 uncultured Gemmatimonas sp.
GAGCCGATGTAGATCCACGATCCAGCCGTCATCTGACCGTACATCGTGAGCCCCATCCTCTCGAGACGACGGAAGTCATCCCAATTCGCCCAGCGCCCGACCAGGTTCGAGTTGGCGATGAGCACGCGCGGCGCCTCGTTGTGCGTTCGAAACACCGCCACCGGCTTGCCACTCTGCACCAACAGCGTTTCGTCGTCGCCCAATGTGCGAAGTGTGCGAACGATCGCGTCGAACGCTTCCCATGAACGCGCCGCGCGACCGGTGCCACCATACACCACCAGATCATCCGGCCGTTCGGCGACTTCCGGATCGAGATTGTTCATGAGCATGCGCATGGCCGCTTCCTGCTCCCAGCCGCGACAGCTGATCGCGCTGCCGCGCGGCGCACGTACCGGCCGCGCGCCTGCCATCGTCGGCGGCACTGTGGGTGAACTCGTCATGCGGGCACGGCCTCCATCAGCGGGAGCACAACAGGTTCCAGCGCTCCCGCCGCCAACGCATCAGCCAATCGAACGATATCGGGCGACGGGGGACGATCGCCGGTCGACCGGGGCACGTACTGGCGAATGATGCCGTGTGCCTGTTCGAGCGCGGCCGTGGTGTGCAGCGGCCGACGATGCTCGATGCCCTCCGCGGCCGCGATCAACTCGATGGCGATCACATGACGCAGATTGCGCACGGAACGGCGCAACTTTATCGCCGCACCCATCGCCATCGGCACCACATCCTCCTTATTGCCGTCGGTGGGAATCGAATCGACGCTGGCGGGATACGCCAGCGTCTTGCACTCGCTCGCCAATGCCGCCGACGTGACCTGCGCCATCATGTACCCCGACTCGAGCCCGGGCGCGCCAGCGAGGAACGGCGGCAGCCCCTGATTGAAATCGGGGTGGACCAGTCGATCGGTGCGACGCTCGCTGATCACCGCGAGGTTCGCCGTGACGATGGCCAGCACATCCGCCACGAGTCCGACGGCCTGTCCGTGGAAGTTGCCGCCGCTGAGCAGCTCACCAGACTCCAGGACGAGCGGATTATCGGTTGCCGCGTTCAGCTCGCGCTCGATGATACCTCGGGCAAAGATCAGTGCCTCGAGCGCCGGTCCATACACCTGCGGCGCGCAGCGCAACGCATACGCATCCTGCACACGCGGGTCCCCATGCCGATGCGACTCACGGATTTCACTGCCGGCAAGCAGCGCCCGAAGTATCGCGGCCGACGTGCGCTGCCCGTTCTGATTGCGCGCCTCATGAATGCGCGGATCGAAGGCGTCGGGAGTGCCGAGCAGCGCTTCGAGACTCATCGCGGTGGCGACGTGTGTTGCGCGCCACAGTCGTTCGAGTTCGGCGCAGGCCAGCGCTGCGATTGCCGTGTGTGCTTGCGTGCCGTTGATAAGCGCGAGCCCTTCCTTTGCTTCGAGCACGACGGGCGCGAGCCCCGCGCGCGAGAGCAACGTCGTCGCGTCGTCGATGGCCCCGTGCTGCATCGCGCGTCCTTCACCGATCAGCGCGAGTGCGAGGTGCGCGAGTGGCGCAAGATCGCCGCTCGCCCCCACGCTTCCCTGCTCCGGCACGATGGGCCAGATGCGCGCGTTCAACATGGCCAGCAGTGTGTCCACCACTTCGGCGCGCGCGCCAGCGAATCCGGTGGCGAGCACGTTGCTGCGCAGCAGCATCATCGCGCGCACTTCGCGCTCAGGTAGCGGGTCGCCAACACCGGCCGCGTGACTGCGCACAAGGTTCCGCTGCAGCGCCGCCAACTGGTCGTTGGGAATCGTGACTTCGGACAGCTTGCCGAAGCCGGTGTTGACACCGTACACGGGCGTGCCGACCGTCACCGCGCGATCGACCACGGCACGCGTGGTATGCATGCGCGTGCGCGCACTGTCCGACAGCTGCACCGGGCGCGCATCATCGGCTACAGCGATGACGTCGTCGATGCGCAGGGAACGGCCGTCGAGTTGCAGGATGCTCACGCGCGCCGCCAGACGGTTGAGGTCAGAAGCTGCTCTGCCGGAAAGTTTGCCGATCGTAGTTGAACTTCAACTCGGGCTGCGCCTTGAGCGAGATGAAGAAGGTGAACGCGAAGTTGCCGTTCGGTGCCTGCGAGAAGCCGAAGATCGCGCGCCAGTCGTGCAACTCGCGCTGCAGGGTCACCTGCTGCGCGGCGAACTCGCTGCGCTCGACATCGTACGGCGTGCTCCACGCGGCCGCCCACTTGGGCGTGAGGTTGAACGTCGTGCGAAGTCCCACCGAGGTCGTCGGCTGCACGCGGAAGAAGGTGCCGCCCTCCGTCGTCGGATTCTGTCCGATCTGGTTCGATGCGTTCTGCTCCGCATTGCGCACACAGATGTCGTACTGCGGCAGTCCGACGAGCTGCGCGCACTGGATCGCGGGATTGAAATCCACCACGTTGCCGCCCACCGGAGGACGCTGCCGCTGCGAGCTCACGGTGAAGGCGGCCTGGAAGCCCTGGCCGGCCGGGATCTCCGAG
>CAYWCJ010000552.1:0-2489 GCA_964456595.1 uncultured Gemmatimonas sp.
TCGTACGGCTTGTTCGGATTGTCCGGAACGATGTCGAGCAAACTCTCGTCGCGTCGGTCGTGCGGGTCCTGCCCCGATCCGCGTGGTGGATCGTCGACGTTGTTGGATGGCACAAAGCGGAACAGTTCGCGAATCTGCTGGAGGCAGGCCAGCTCCGAGTCGCAGGCGAAGTGCGCCACGCCGCTGATGCCGGCGTGCGTATCGGCACCGCCAAGTCGCTCCATGGTGACGTCTTCGTGCGTCACCGTCTTCACGACGTTCGGCCCGGTCACAAACATGTAGCTCGTGCCGCGCACCATGTAGATGAAATCGGTGATGGCAGGCGAGTACACGGCGCCACCAGCGCAGGGTCCGAGAATGGCCGAGATCTGCGGAATGACACCCGATGCCATCGTGTTGCGCAGGAAGATGTCGGCGTATCCGCCGAGCGACACGACGCCTTCCTGGATCCGCGCGCCGCCCGAGTCATTGAGTCCGATCATCGGCGCGCCATTCTTCACGGCGAGATCCATGACCTTGCAGATCTTCGCCGCGTGCGATTCGGAGAGCGATCCGCCAAAGACGGTGAAGTCCTGCGAGAAGACGTAAACGAGACGTCCCTCGATGCGGCCGTAGCCCGTGACGACGCCATCACCGTAGATGGGAGTCTCGCCCTCGGCCACGGAGCGCGAGGTCACGAAGCGATCGATCTCGACGAACGATCCCTCGTCCAACAACACGTCGAGGCGTTCGCGCGCCGACAGTTTTCCCTTCGCGTGCTGCGCTGCGAGCCGCGCGGCGCCGCCTCCCTGCTCGGCTGCGTCGCGTGCGATCGCCAGCCGTTCGAGTTTCTCTCGCATGGACATAGTGCGGGAACCTATCGCCGTGCGGATACCGCGACCAGCGGATGCAGCAAATGGACGAAGCCGACCACCCCAGGGCAGTCGGCTTCGTGGCCGGTGTCTCACAGTCTTCGACAATGAACCACAGCTCGACCATGCCGACGGCACCACGGTTCTTCAGGTCGGCCGGGTAGGACTCCTGGAGGAGACGCGCGGCGAACGCCGTGGAGGCGAGAAGGGCGCGCCTCCGACTATCGACGTATCCCACCATGAGCTTGGGCGTGTGTCACGTGCGCTTGCTCCTTCGTCACGCCGGTGGCACGTTCTCCCTTACTGCGGTCGGAGCGTCTAGTTTCCCCGACCGGTAGCGTGACGGAGCGGGCCGACTGGACGTCCTGCTACGAGGACTGCATGGTAGGGGTTGTCAGGTGCAGCATGCATTGTTGCACGCAATTGCAGGCAGCAGGTCAGCCAGGCCGGTAAATCACCGGTTTGACGTGCGTCTTTCGCTTCCACTTTCTTCACATGTCTGACTTCTCCCGACTCGAGGACGACGCACCGGCACGCCGGATCGTCTACATTGGCGCGCTTCTCCTCATCGCCGTTCCGCTCGTGCAGGTCGGTTCGCAGATCTGGCCGCTGCAGCTGTCCAATATTCAGTGGCGATTTACGGCAGCAAACTCGCTGTCGGCCGTGCTGCTGCTCCCCTTCCTCGGCGCCACGCTGATGTTCCTCACCGCGCGTGCAACCGAAAGTCGCGGCCTGTCGCGCGTCATCGGCGCGCTCGTCGGGCTGTTTGCTGTTGGCCTCGTGGCATCGACGGTGCTCTTCGTGCTCGACGGCCTGCAGCTCAAGACCATTGTGCAGTCGCGACAGATGGATCAGTTCAACATCGCGATGGCGCGCGTTGGCGTGCTGTCGTTGGTGTTCTCGGTGGCGTACGCCATGCTCGCGTTCGCGTGCTTCCGCGGCCCCAGGGCCGCGCGCGCGACGACCGCGAAAGCGGGGAGCACGGGCAGCAGCAGCCGCAGCGGCAGCAGCAAGAACGACGATGCGGTGACGCTGATCGTCGGGCAGAGCGCCAAGGTGGAGTAAACGTCGCTGGCGAGTCGGAGCGCCGTTCGCGGCGCTCCGGGCGGTGATTGTCGCTGCAGCCGCTAAGTCATTGCTCCACAAACGAAACGCCCTCCAGGAGTGAATCCCGGAGGGCGTTTCGGCGATCGACAATCTCGTTCTGTTTAGATCAGCCCGAGCTCTTCTTCAGAGCTGTGCACCTTGCTCGGGGTTTCCGGCTTGGGCGGCTGCTCTTCGGGCACACCCGTCACGGCGAGCACGATACGACGGTGGATCGGATCCACCTCGAGCACACGCATGATCAGGTTCATCGTCTCCCACGCAAAGTCTGCGGGGTTGGTGACCGTGCCTTCGGGGTTGAGCTGGCTCACAGGAACGAAGCCTTCGATGTCGTTACCCAGATCGACGACCACGCCCTTGTCCATCAACCGCACGACCTTGCCAGGCAAGTCCGTACCGACCGGGTACGTCTCACCGATGCGAAGCCACGGATCTTCCTCCGCCTGCTTGAGGCCGAGCGAGATGCGCTTGTTTTCGCTGTCGATGTTGAGGATCACCACGTCCACCGCGTCGCCCTTCTTCACGACTTCCGAC
>CAYWCJ010000553.1:0-2475 GCA_964456595.1 uncultured Gemmatimonas sp.
GTCGCCGACGCAGCTCCTGTTGGTCGGCGACCCGAAGCAGAGCATCTATCGCTTTCGCCGTGCCGATGTCGCGCTCTGGAACGCAGTGGCCGCCACCTTCGCGTCAAGCGCCGGGGGCCGCGTACTCGAGCTCTCGGACAATTTCCGCAGCCGCCAGGGCATTCTCACCTTCGTCGACCGCACGATCGGCCGACGACTCGATACACCGGTCGACGAAGAACGTGGACGTCAACAGTATGAGGTCGACTATCGTCCGCTCAGCGCGCGCGGGCCAGACCATGATGGCGACCGGTGCGTGGAAGTACTCGCCATCAGCGCCGGGAGCGACGGCAAGGCGCGCGGCGCGACCGACGTGCGTGATCTCGAGGCGCAGGCCATCGCGTCGCGCATTCTGGAAATGCACGCCGAGGGGATACCGTTCGGCGACATCGCCCTGTTGTTTGGCGCGCTCACCGATTTGAAGACATACCGCGATGCGTTGCGTGCCGCGGGCATCCCGCTGTACGTGCTTCGCAGTGATGGCTTCTGGGAGGCGCGCGAAGTGCTCGACTGCCTGCTCGCCCTGCGGGCCATTCGCGATCCAGCCGACGAGGTCGCGCTCACCGGCTTCCTGCGCAGCCCCTTCGTCGGGGTGCGCGACGATACGTTGCTGTCGCTCGTCGCGTCTGGCCATCACGGAGGATTGTACGGCGCGCTCTGCGACGTGGCCTTCACGAGACTGGAACCAGCGCGGTGCGCACGTGCCGCCGCAATGCTCGCGCATTTTGGCGCGCTGCGCGACCGACTGCCGGTGCACATGCTGCTCGAGCGACTGGCGACCGAGTCCGGATTCCTTGCCTCGCTCGCGCTGGGCGGAGACGATCGCGCGCAGGCTTTGGCGAACCTGCGCAAGCTGCTGCGCGAGGCCGCCGCGCACCCGGAGCTCTCACTCGGCGAGTTCCTGCGCGACGTGCGGGAGATCCGCGATCGTGGCGATCGCGTTGGTGATGAGCGGCTGTACCGCGAGCGCGCCGACGTGGTCACGATCACCACCATCCACAGCGCCAAGGGGCTCGAGTGGCCGGTCGTCTTCTGGTGCGATGTCGTTCGTGCGCCCAAGGCATCCACCGATGCGCTGCAGTGTGGACGCACGGAATTCCGACTGAAGCAAGAGGACGAGACAGGCGAGGACGAACTGCAATCCGCGTTGCGTGTCGAACAGGCGCTCGAAGACAGCGCTGAACAGTCGCGCCGCTGGTATGTCGCTGCGACGCGCGCACGCCGAATGCTCGTCGTGAGCGGTGTGCCGTGCGGATCCGCGCTGAAGAAATCCGACAGCGTCGCGCAGGCGATGCGCGGATGGTTCCCCGAACTCATCGACTGCGTGGCGTCGACCACACTCGCCTACGCCGACGCGGCGGGTACGGCATTCGAACTCGTGGTGCGGCATATCGCGCCGGTCGCATCCATTACCGCAGCGCACAGGACAGCGGGCGATTTCGAAGTTGCAACGGTGCCGGCCGACTGGCGGCCACCGGTCGTGGTGTCGGCGCGGAACGGTCGCAGACGGCTGTCGGCCACGCAGCTCATGGCGTTCGATCGCGACGCGGGGGCGTGGTGGCGTCGCTACGCGTTCGGCTTCGAGCCTGATGCGATCGGCTTGCCACGTCGCGATCGTGACAGCGCGATTGTCGTCGGGACGCTCGTGCATGCGGTACTCGAGCGGTACAACTTCGAGCTCGAGGACATCGACGAACTGGTGGCATCCGTTGTCGAACGGCATGCCGCCGAAGACGATGCGGTGGACGAGGACCGCGCGCGCTCCTACCGACGCGAAGTGCATGCGCTTGTGCAGCAGGCAGTCGGATCGCCGACGTGGGAATCGCTCGCGCGCGTCGCGTCCGCACGTCGTGAGCTCGCATTCACGCGTCTCTTTCCCGACGGCACGTCCATCGAGGGAGCATTCGACCTGGTTGCCATGCAGGATGGCGCGGCGCGCATTCTCGACGCAAAGACAGGCGCGACCAAGAGTGACGAGCTGCTCGCCGATCGCTATCGCATTCAGGGGGCGGTCTACGAAGACGCCGTGCGCAGCATTGCCGGCACGGCGTCGAGTTTCGCATTGCTCAGTGTGGCGGACAATCGCGTGATCGAGGTGGACTCGAGCGGCGTTTCGGTGGCCAACTTGGTTCATCAACTCCGCAACGGCGCATCGACGTAACGGCACACACCATACAACGCTCGCTGCGGCGCACTACTGTCTCGTTACGATGTCGGCCGCCGTGGCCAATGCTTTGGCGGTTGGTGGTGGGCGATGACACGCAGATCGCCGAACTCGACCGACTCGCGCGCTCGCGACGCCGTGCTCGTGGGCGCCGGCGCGCTGATTTTGCCAAGGAAGGGAGCGGCGGGTGTGCGGCCGGCCCCTCAGCGGTCGGCATCGTGAGGTCGACGACCCATCGCCACCGCCGTGCTCTCCCACCCCCCCCTGCGTAC
>CAYWCJ010000554.1:0-1508 GCA_964456595.1 uncultured Gemmatimonas sp.
CACCAGCACCACCAGCACCAATGCCAGCAGCGTCGCCGGCACCGATGCCTTCCACCAGTACTCTCGCGCCTACTTCCCGCTGCGCGACCGGAACTTGATCGACACCGGCAGCTGCGGCAGGGTGACGCGCGACGCAGACATGCGCGGGGCCCCCTTGCGCAGGCGCCGCGCCGCGCCGTCCGGCACGGGCGACGCGTGCTGCACCGAGCGCGCGATCGGCGACGGGTCGAGTGCAGAACGAACCACGTTTCGCTGTGACGCGGCCACATACGGCGCCTGTCCGGTGCCCGTCACCAGCGTGCTGTTGTACCCCACCGCGAAGGCGCCGCCCGCACCCGAGGGCGCGCCCGTGACGCTCCACAGCAGGTCGGTCGTGCCGGTGGACATGGTCTGCCAGGAGACGCCGTTGAAGCGAAGCATCGTGCCCAGTTCACCGGCCACGTACACATCGGTCTGCACCGGCCCCCACACCGACGTGAGCAACCGCGATGTGCCGACCGAAACGGTGGACCACGCGGAGCCGCCGAAGCGATAGGCGACGCCGGCGCTTCCGGTGCCATCGACACCGACCGAAAGCAGGTTGCTGCTGCTGCTGCCCCACAGGCCGACCAACGTGCCATTGGTGGCCGGTGCCATGGACGTCCAGCCGCTCCCGTTGAAGCGCATCACGGTGCCGTTCTCGCCGGAGACGTACACTTCGCCCGACGGTAGCCCGTACACGCCCCACAGCGGGAACGGTGCGGTGGCGGTGATGGACCATGTCGAACCGTTGAAGCGCACGATCTCACCGGTTGCGGTCACCGCGTAGACATCGCTCGCGCTCGAACCCCACACGGCGCTGATCGTGGCCGTGGACGGGAAGGTCATCGCGGTCCAGCTGCTGCCGTTGAAGCGCAGCATGGTGCCGTTCTCGCCGCCGGCGAAGGCGTCGCTCGCGCTCGCGCCCCACACGGCGTTCAGCGTCGTCGTGGTCGGCGTGCTCTGACGACTCCACGCGCTGCCGTTCCAGCGATACACGAAGCCGAATTCGCCCACGGCCCAGGCGTTCGTGGCCGAAGTGCTCCACACATCGAGCAAGTCGGGCGACAGGTTGGTCGTAATCCAGGTGCCGCTCGCGTTGCGCATGACAATGCCGCGCTGACCACCGGCATACGTCACGCCCGCCGCGTCCACCGACATGGCATAGAGACGCGGACGATACGGGGTACTGGGCTGCGAGAGCGTGCTGCCATCGAGTTGCAACACCCCGGCGTCGCCGGCGATCAGCATGCGTCCACCGTTCGCGGAGCTGCCGTCGACCGCATAGAGATCGGCCGAGGAGACACCGTTGGTGATGATCGTCCACGCCGTGCCGTTGAACCGCATGACGGTGCCGACCGTGCCGACGACCACCACGTTGCTGGCGGACGTGCCGGCGACGCCATACAACGTCTCGGACGTCGGTGGCTGCAGGTCGGTCCAGACACCGCCGCTGAAGCGCAGCACTTCGCCCGCGTTGAGAGCGGCGA
>CAYWCJ010000554.1:1518-2471 GCA_964456595.1 uncultured Gemmatimonas sp.
CCGCTGTTGAGGTTTGACCAGCTGGTGCCGCTCAGACGCAGTGCGGTGCCGCTGGCGCCGACCGCGAACGCCGCGCCCGCCGCCTCCACCCACACGTCCATGAGCGAGTTGCTGGTGCCGGATGCCATGGCGCTCCAACTGCTGCCATCAAAGCGCGCGATCACACCGTTGGTGCCGACGGCGATGACGTTGCTGGCCGACGACCCATGCACAGCAAGGAACTGCGCACCGTACTGCGCGCCGCGCACGGAGAGTATCCAGGAGGTGCCATCGTAGCGATAGACATCGCCGAGGACATTGACCGCGAACGCGGCACTGGCGCCGAATCCGACATTGGAGACCACGTCTTCATACAACGCCCCACCGAGTCGGGTCGCGGCCCAGCTCGTGGCGAGTTGCCCCGCGCTGACCGTAACGGCGGCGGTGTCCCTGCGAGACGGATCGGCCACCGAGGTGGCGATGATCAGCGCCGAACCCGAAGCGACGGCGGTCACGAGTCCGCTGCTGTTCACGGTCGCGATGGTTGACGCCGACGAGTTCCAGGTAGCCGCTGTGTTGACGCCGGGATCACCCGTCACCGTGGCAGTCACGAGCTGCGTCTGATTCACGGCCAGCGACAATGCAGCCGGCGAAACAACGACCGACACCGGACGCGCGGCGACGGTGATGACCGATGTCGCGCGCTTGGTCGTGTCCGCTGTGGAGAGCGCCGTGATCGTGCTCGTGCCAACGGCGACTCCCGTGACGACACCAGAGGCGTTGACGCTGGCGACTGCTGGATTACTCGAACGCAGTGTGTACGTGGTAGCGAGATTTCCACTCGCCGTCACCGACACCGCCAGTTGTGTCGTCTGCGCGATGAGCAGGGTGCTTGCGGCGGGCGTCAGCGACACGCGTTGCACGCCAGCCGCGGCAACGACGATCGTCGCACTGGCTCGCTTGGTGGTGTCGGC
>CAYWCJ010000555.1:0-2444 GCA_964456595.1 uncultured Gemmatimonas sp.
GCGGAAGCGTCGGCGCAATCGCCGCTCCCGAAAGCGGAAGTCACGTGCGCAAAGCGGCGAAGCGTCGGCCGATGGCACCGGCGCGACGGAGGGAGTGAGCGCACCTCGCGCCGATCGCTCCGACGCCAGTGACTCCGACGCTGCCGACGACGTCAACTCCGAACGCGACGTTCGTGGCGAGGATGACGGCGACGATGACGGCGAGAATGACGGCGACGATGACGGCGCTGCATCGGCCGACGTCGGCACTGCCGGCAGTGAGGACGTCCGCGGGGACGGTGACGACGGCGCGGCTGCACACGCGCGCGCGAAACGGCGCGGTCGTCGCGGACGGCGGGGTGGCGCACGTCGCTCGCGGAATCGCGGCAAGTCTGATGGTTCCGCAGCCGGTACCGCAGGTGACGACGGAAACGGTGCCGACCCTGGCGAAGGCTCGGATCGAGGCGGCTCGGATCGAGGCGGCTCGGATCGAGGCGGCTCGGATCGAGGCGGCTCGGACGGCGGCGAAGAACGGCCGCGCGATCGCGCTCGCGACCAATCGTCAGACGACGGGTCGGCCGAGTAGCGCGAACCTCGCCGGACGACGACCGCAGTCGTGGGCCAGCGACAGCAATTCCGCACCAGCGACGAGGGGCGACCATCATGACGATGGTCGCCCCTCGAACGCGCCGGTCGGTGATCGTCGCGACCGCTATCGCTTGCGCAACCCGGAGGTGATGCGCTCCACCGTGGACGGACTCACCACGCGCAGCACCACATACGCCACACCGCCAATGAGCGCGACCTTGATCGCGAACCCAAGCAGCAGCATCAGCAGGCCGACGAGCGGGCCCAGCAGCCCGAAGACGACCTTGAGGGCGAACAACCCGACGAAGGCGACAAGGCCGATGGTGAGAAGGGTGCGCAGCATGGAAGTGTCCCCGAGCAAGTGTAGAAGTCTGTGCACCCTACGATAGCCTGACCGCTCTGTTTCACCATTCGCACAGTTACGGTATCCTTGCTAAATGGCAGTTGGCGGTTAGCTCCTGTGGCCCGCATCGACGCACCGAGCTAGCTTCAGCGGTCGTGCTCCGGTGACCGCCGGGGCCCCATCTTCATACTTCCTGCACGAAATGGCCGAGCAGCTGCATCAGATCATGGGGCGCCACCGCCGCGATCCGCTCCCCGAGCGGAAGCCGCAGTGGCTCAAGGTGAAAGCGCCGGGTGGGAGCAATTATATCCGCCTCAAGCAACTCATGCGGGATCTCAACCTGCACACCGTCTGCGAGGAAGCGCACTGTCCCAATATCGGCGAGTGCTGGGAGCACGGCACCGCCACGTTCATGATTCTCGGCGATGTCTGCACCCGCAACTGTGCCTACTGCGCCGTCGCGCATGGCCGTCCGCCAGCGTACGACATCGAAGAACCCTCGCGCGTCGCCGAAGCAATAGCGGAGCTCAACCTGCGGCATGCGGTCATCACGTCAGTCGATCGCGACGATCTCCCCGATTTCGGCGCGTACATCTTTGCCGAAACGATTCGCCAGATCCGCGCCAGGCTCCCCGCCTGCTCCATCGAAGTGCTGGTCCCCGATTTTCAGGGGAACGAAGACTCCATTCGCGCCGTCCTCGACGCTCGCCCGGACATCTACAACCACAACACCGAAACCGTCCCGCGTCTCTACAAGAAGGCGCGCCCCGGCGGCCGCTACGAACGCCTCCTCCAGATCTTCCGCATCGCCAAGCGCCTGGCACCGGATGTCCCCACAAAAACGGGGATGATCCTCGGCCTCGGTGAAACGAACGAAGAAGTCATCGAAGTCATGAAGGATCTGCGCAGCGTCGATGTCGACATCCTCACGCTGGGCCAGTACCTGCGCCCGTCGGACAGCCACATCGCGCTCGATCGCTACGTCACGCCCGCCGAGTTCCGCGAGCTGTACGACGTCGGCATGGCGATGGGTTTCCGTCACGTCGAAAGTGGTCCGCTGGTGCGTTCGAGCTATCACGCCTGGGAGCAGGTGCAGGCTGCGGGCGTCTGAAATGGAGTTCTCGGAAGTGTGCAGTCAGTCCTCTGTCCAACACCACGCATGAGCGCCACGAAAGCACGCAAGAAAGGGGAAGCCGCCACGGTCGCCGCGACCGAGTCTGCCGCACCGGCTGCCAGTGACGCCGCGTTGAATCGCGATCTGTTGTACTCGATGCTGATGCAACGCCGCTTCGAAGAGCGTGTCGCGGAGATGTATGCCATCGGTCGCATCGGCGGCTTCTGTCATTTGTACATCGGGCAGGAAGCCATCTCCACCGGCTTCTGTGCGGTGCTCCGCCCCGACGACTACATGATCACGACCTATCGTGATCACGGGCAGGCGCTCGCGCGCGGTATGACGCCGAACGCGGTGATGGCCGAGCTGTTCGGACGACAGGATGGATGCGCGCGCGGCAAGGGCGGCTCCATGCACATG
>CAYWCJ010000556.1:0-2438 GCA_964456595.1 uncultured Gemmatimonas sp.
GGTTACGGGGTTTCCTGATGCTATGCGCTCGCGCAAGTATATGACATGCCATATATAGCTAACCTCTCGATAGTCTTGTTGGCCGTTGCCACGATTGGGGGCGGCGTTCGCGCCGCCCGCCGCGGCGCAGCGGCCGACTGAGCCGCCATCTCACGTCCGACCTTCGGCGTTGCCATCGGCCTCTCGCGGGTATCGCTGCGCGCGCTGCCGACGCTTCCGGCGGTGCAACGGACCGACGTCGCTATCGGCTGGCATGCGGGGTGGCAGACCGGCTCGCGCGTCGCGCTGCTGCTGGCGGGGACCAGCTCGGTCTACCGCTATCCCGGCGGCGGCCGGCCGCGGAAGCGCGGCTTCGAGACGCTCACTCCTACCATCGAGTACCGCGTCGCAGATGGAGTGCGTCTGCAGGCCGGCGCCGGCGTGCAGCTCGACGCGCCGGTGTTCTGGGATGTGCGCGGGAGCGAGCCGGCGGAGCGGAAGTTCTCGCGCGGCTTGGGGCTGGTGCTCGGCGCTTCGTATGCCCCTCGGCAAGGACGCGCCGTGCCGGAGCTCAGGGCTCGGTGGAATGCGGGGTACGCCGACGTCCCGGAAGGGCGCGTGCATGGGCAGGCGCGGGCGCTGCTGATAGGCGTGCGGCACGATCCGCAGCGCACCACCCATTGACCTGTTTGCGCTGCTCGGCCACGCCGGCGTAGCCGGTGGTGCACTCAGCTTGGCGTACCTCATCGCTGTCATGGGTGGTAACGGCCACAAATAGCGCCTGCCGCGCTGCCGAAACCGCCGCAATAGCGAGCCGCAATCGATCGAGGTGGTAATGCTTCGCTTGTTTTCTCTTCTCCGACCGTTCGGCTATGACTCGCTCTCTCCTGTTCGTCATGCTCGCCGTGTCCACCGTGGCGACGAGCGCCGGTGCCATTGTCATTCGGCACGACGTGGATGACGCGCAGTACCGTGTTCCCGCCTCGACTCTTCCTGCGTTGGTGGATGTGCCCGGCGAGGGGCACGGCGTGCTGATCGCTCCGCAGTGGGTAGTAACCGCAGCCCATGCCGTCACCTGGCAGCGCGAGATCAATGACGTGATGCTGAACGGCACCCCGCGCAACGTGGAACGACTGGTGCTACACCCGGGCTATAGTAGGCCAACGCAGGCGACGCTGGATCAGGCACTGAGCACGTGGGACTGGACGCTCTTCCGGTCGCTGCTTCGGCAAGTCCCCGTTCGAGGGGCGCGCACCACTTCAGATGATGTTGGCGCACATGAGCGAAGCGCCGCCGTCCGCGCGTGCGGCACGGCCAGAGTTGCCGAGCGCGTTCGACGCCGTGTTGCAGCGCTGTCTCGCGAAGCGGCCAGACGAGCGGTATGCGATTGCGCAGGGGCTCGAGCGGGCGCTGGCGCAGTCGTTGGAGACGTAGCTCGGCCGCGCCTTTGAACCCCTGTGCCCGCACCGGCATCGCATCCCGTGTGCCCCTCTTCTTCAGCTCACGACGCCCTGACCCGCAACGACTGCGCGACGGTTGACCCGCTCGTCTGTGCCGCGCAGACCGGAGATGCTACGGCGTTCGCCGCGCTCTATGACGCGCATGCGCCGCGGCTGTTCGCCGTGTGTATCGGCCTCGCTGGCGGCCGAGAGGCGGCGGCTGAGCTTGTTCAGGACACGTTCGTGCGCGCGTGGGAACGGCTCGGAACCTTTCGGGGAGAGAGTGCCTTTTCCACGTGGCTTCATCGGGTGGCCGTGAACGTTATGCTGCACGAGGAGCGCACCCGCCGAAGACGCGTGCAGCGCGTCGTCGTAGCGTCGGAGCTGCTGTCCACGGCCCTCGACGCGGATGCGCCTGTCGCGGATGCGTCGGCATCGTCCGAGTCACACGCCGTCGCATCAGCCGTCGACGTGGGACTTCAACTCGATCTCGAAGCGGCGATTGCCCGACTCCCAGACGGTGCACGGCGCGTGTTCGTCCTGCACGACATCGCCGGCTACGAGCACGCGCAGCTCGCCGGGCAGTTGGGCATCGCCGAAGGCACCTCAAAGTCTCACCTCTTCCGCGCGCGGCGACTGCTGCGCGGCATGCTCGAACGATGAGGCAGCTATGACGCCGGACCGGAACTTCGACATAAACTCCGACATGCCACAGGGCATGGCGAAGCACAACGCCGATGGGTTGGTGCCGTGCGCCGTCTTCGACCACGCCCTGCCAACCTACCTCACCGGCCGGCCCTCCGATGAAGACGCGGAACAGGTCGAGTCGCATGCCGCCTCGTGTGCCCGGTGTGAAGCGCTCCTGGAGGAATCGACACGCTTTCCGACCGGCGATTTCTTGCCGCCACTCCCGTCGACGCTGCGTGCACCAATCATGACGGCGGTCGCGGCATCATCACATCCCAGAGCGAGGCCAGTTGTTTCTGATCGCGCGCGCGATCAGAAACAACTGGCCTCGCT
>CAYWCJ010000557.1:0-2428 GCA_964456595.1 uncultured Gemmatimonas sp.
CGACGGAGTGGTACTGCGAACGCTGCGGCGGAGAGCTGGCGGCATTCTAGTCCGACCGAGCGGTCGAGGACGATATGGCACGGTGCTGGGCGTCAAACGAAAGCGGGGCCGGAATCGGTGAAGATTCCGGCCCCGCTTTCGTTCGGCTGCGACGACTCAGGCGCTCTTGGCCGCCAACCGGGCGATCTGGCTCTTCTGGCGGGCAGCGGTGTTACGATGAATGAGTCCCTTGCGCGCCGAACGATCGAGCAGGGAAACGGCGCTCACCTGAACCTCGTCATTCGCGCCAACCGTCTTCGCCTTCTTGACGGCAGATCGGAGGGCAGAACGCTGCGCACGATTGCGCACCGCCGCTGCACGCGACTTCCGCAGATCCTTCTTTGAAGACTTGATATTCGGCACGAAAAACTCTCCAGCTGCGTAGCAGAGAAACAGGTGAGACCGGACGGACCGGCTCGATGGCGCCGAGACGATCATCGGCAGACTGCCAAAGGTATCGCACATCGGTACTTGGGTCAAGAACCCCATCGCGAACTTCGCCACGGTCGTTGGTCACGACTTTTTTGACACCTCGGTTGTCCACAACTACGTTGCAGGTTGGATTTGCTTGCAATCACCGGTCGTGAGACCCTTCGCCCCCGCCGCGTTGGACAAACTTCAGCTGCTCCTGTTGGTCGCCCCGGTGCTGCTGTTTTCGATGGTCGCGCATGAGTATGCGCACGGCTACGCGGCGTTCAAGCAAGGCGACATGACGGCGTACCAGCTCGGGCGACTGACCTGGAACCCGCTCAAGCATATCGATCCGTTCATGACGATCATCCTGCCGGTGATGCTCGCTCTCATTGGCGCGCCGATCTTTGGCGGGGCCAAGCCGGTCCCGGTGGATCCTCGCAACTATCGTCAGTATCGGCGTGGGGACATCATCGTCTCGTTGGCCGGGGTGACCACCAACGTGGCGATCGCGATTATCAGCGTGCCGCTGGTCGTGCTGGTGGGGATGCTGGGTGGTGCGATACCTGCGCTGGTGAAGCCTCTGGGCATTCTGCAGCTGATGCTGGTGCAGGGGATTGTGATCAATCTCGTGCTGGCCGCCTTCAACCTCATGCCCGTGCCGCCTCTCGACGGCTCGCACGTGTTCAAGTACCTGCTCCCGCCCGCCTGGTCGTTGGCCTATCAGCGATTGGCCGGGGTTGGTCTGCTGCTGCTGTTCGCGCTGCTTTCCTTCGGTCGACCCCTCGTCAACGCGTGGCTCGCGCCGGCATTTTACTTCAGCGGTGTGGCTCAACGGGTGTACTACCTCTACATGCTGCCTAACCCCTTTGTCGCGTGATCGCTCACAATCTCCGCGTCCATGACGCCGATGCGCCGACGTTCGTCGTCGAGCTGAGCCACTTCACCGGCCCGCTCGATCTGTTGCTCACGCTCATTCGCGATGAGCAGCTCGACATTTACGACATTCCGATCGCCCGCATCGCGGAACAGTTTCTCGCGCGCATTGGCTCGTTGGGGCTGGACGAGGCGGCCGACTACCTTGAGATGGCGGCGCGTCTGTTGCGCATCAAGGCGCAGATGCTGTTGCCGCGTGCGGACGGCGGGGACTCGTGGGAAGATCCGCGCGCGGAGCTGGTGCGGCGGTTGCTCGAGTATCAGCAGATGCGCGAAGTGGTGGACCTGCTGGAGCATCGCGGTGAAGAGCGCCGTCATCAGTTTGCCCGTCGCTGGGTGCCGCAGGCAGCGGACATCACGCCGATCACGGCGCCGCTGTCACTGACGCTCGGTGAGTTGCTGGCGGCGGTCGATCGTGTATTGCGTACGACCAAGGAGCCCACGGTGCACGATATCGTGCCCCGAGCGATCGATGTCGCGGGGGCGATGGGCACGATCCGCGCGATCCTCGCGCTGCGCCGCGATGCGCGGTGGTCCGACTTCGTGGGTCGCGACGCCGAACCGTGGCAGATTCTTTCCGTGTTGCTCGCGTTGCTCGAAATGGCGAAGCAGGGTGAAGTGCGGATCGCGCAGCACCGTCCTTTCGCCTCTGTGGAGATTCGCCGTGACGCCATTAGCGAAGCTGCTTGAAGCAGCGCTCTTCGCCGCTGCCCGCCCCATCTCGCTCGATGCGCTGGCGTCGCTGGACACCGAGTCCAGTCTGGCGGCGGTCGCGTCCGCGCTCGATGAACTGCGCGAGCACTACGATGTGGACGGTCACGGCGTAGAGCTGGTCGAACAGGGCGGTGGCTGGCAGATCCTGACGCGCGCGGAATACGCGGAAGCGATCGAACGCGCGCAGGTGGCGGTACGTCCGCAGCGACTCTCCGCCGCGGCCCTCGAAACGATGGCGATCATCGCCTATCGCCAGCCGATCGGTCGGGCCGAAATCGAAGAGATCCGCGGCGTCGCGGTGGGCAGCGTACTCAAATCGCTGCACGAG
>CAYWCJ010000558.1:0-2394 GCA_964456595.1 uncultured Gemmatimonas sp.
CCCACCGCGACACCGAACCGGACGGCCCATGAAGCGCACCCGCGTAGCCGAGGTCACGCCAGCGCCCGCCCTTCGGTCCTTGCACAGCATTTAACCACGCCGTATACTCGACCGACCCCGATTGAATTTCCTGTCCAGGCCCCGATGGAGGAGCCTTCGTGGTCGAGCGCGCGCTGGTGGTTGACGCTCTTGCCGATCTGTTCCGGCCAGCGCTGGCCGCTGGGGAGCGACTCGTTCTCGCTGCGACGCACATCGACGTCGTGGTGCTCGCGTCCGTCGCGCGCGTGGCGATCACGCGCCGGTTCGCGAATGGCCGCGGCGCGCCGATCGAGGCGGTGGGTGCGCTGCCGCCCTGCGTGCGCGGGGAGGTGATCCGCGCGCTGGCGGTCGTCGTCGGTGGCGACGTCTACCGAGCGGAGGCCGACGCGCGGACCAATGTCGCCGACGGGGCCGCCGCCGCCAGAGCGATCATCCATTACCCGATCGACGACCTGCTGCAGCTGATCGCCATTGACGGCATCCCTGGGGGCGCCGAGGTGTCGGTGCGCGTCGAGAGCGAGCGGGCACTCGACACGATGGGTGCGAGTCTCGCGAGCCTCGTCATCCAGCTCGGCGATGACCACGGCCGAATCACCCCCGTGATGCCCGGGCGCAATGCTGCGGTACCGGCGGTGGGAGACAGCGAGACCACGCTTTCGATCACCGCCGATGGCGTGCAGGTGACGGTGCAGGGCCGGCCCCACCTTGCCGCAAGCGGCGCCGTCGTGGCGATCGATGCCGCGCCGCGCGTCGTGCTGGGTCTTGCCGCTCGCGACGGAAGGACATTCGCCGCCGCGAGTGGTGACGCGAGCGTCGCCGGTCTTCCGGCGAGCGGCACACGATTTCGCTTCCCGGGCGCGCAGGGTGCTGGCGAAGATCTCGCGTCGCTGCGCACCCTCGCGCTCGAGGCGCTGCTGCCGCCGCCGCACACGCCGCCGTCGAATGAGCCGCCTGTGGAGCCTCCCCGCAGCACGCTGCCGGAAGCGCCGTATCTCATCAAGCCTGGCGACACCTGAATTCCGCTACGCCAAGCGCACTCACCATCGAGGACGAGTCATGACACTGGACGCGCGCGAAGACTTCCTGGGACCCAGCAGGGTAACGGCCGCCGCTCGGCGGAATGGCTGGTTGAGCGCTCTCGTCATCGTGCCATTCGGGCTCTTCATGAGCCTGATGTGGCTCGGTGACCCGCCACAGGGCACAGCCATGCACACTTTCGTGTTCATCCTGTCGCCGCTGATCGGCCTTGCCATCATCGTCTACGGAATTCGGGGTGCAGTCCGGAATTTTCGGCAGGCGTCGGCCGCGGAACCCGATGGCGTGTGGTACACTCTCACCGACGCGGGCCTCACGCTCCCGGACAGCGTCGAGTATGACAGGTCCGTGCCGTGGTCGGGTATGCTGAAGCTGGAGGATATCGGGGGCTCGCCTCCCGAGCTGAAGCTGACCTGCCGGCCCGAGGGCGCGAAGATCGACCGGTCGTTCAGGCTGCGGGCAGACCTGCGGAACAAGGACGGCGCAACGTTCGGCGACCGCATGCGGGTGTGGTTCGACGGGAAGGTGGCTGGGTCGGCGTCGCGCCCGCCGGCGGCATCAGGGACGTAAAGAGGCGGCTACCGTCGGCGAAAGAAGACGAACTTCACGACGATTAGCGCGAGCAGGGCGTAGAAGATGTACCTGCCGGCCAGGTACATGATGAGCGACTTGTCGCGGGTCTCGTTCGCCGTCTTGATGGCGCCCCAGGCGCCCAACCGACCTTCGCGAGCACTGAGGATAAGCATGTCACGCTGCTTCCTCGCCCACGCGGCGCGCATTTGCGCCTGCGTCGCGCGGTACTCGCTGTCGGAGACGGAGGCTCCGGGGGTGAAAACGGGGCCGCTGCCCGGAGGGCCCATCAGCAGGCTATCGGGGGTGGAATTCAGCGATTGTGCACCGGCGACTGACACGCCTCCAGTGTCCGTGGGCCCGGCGGTGGGTTCGCTCGAGCACGCGAACGCGAACGCGGACGCGAGGATGAGGGTCGCCATTGCGGCGTGGCGAATCATCGGGGACGGCATCGTCACGTGGGACCCTGCGGAGGGAGTGATCAAGCGTGTCGTGAGACTATCGCACATCGGGCAGCCGCCCGCAAGCGGCGGCGGCGAGCGGAGTCGAATGCCGCGGCAGGTTGAGTAGCGTTTCACCCAGCGTTACTAGCACTGCTTCGGCGGAATCGCCAGCGTGAGCGCGACCCACCACGTCGGGAGTTCGGTCACGGTGGTGAAGCGGCGCGCGTCAACGTAGTCGTCGCCTCCGTCATGCTGCCACCGGCTGATCAATTGCAGTGCGTGCCACCTGCGCGGTGACCACGGCGTC
>CAYWCJ010000559.1:0-2384 GCA_964456595.1 uncultured Gemmatimonas sp.
CCCCGACCACCGCGCCGACCAGCCCCCCGAGAATCGCGCCCCACGACGCGCGTCGCGAGCCACCGTATCGCCGCGTGTACCGGCCCGCGATCGTGTATTCGAGTGTCTCGGCGAGCACGACCAGCGCGGTCACGCCGCCAAATGTCCAGGGCCCGATCCCGCCCGCGGGAACCGCCACCCAATACAGCAGCGCGGCACCGAGCATGAGCCACAACCCCGGTAGTCCGACGGGAACGAGGACCAGCCCAAGCAGTAGCACGGGGATCACGAGCAGCAGCGCGAGAGCCGGCGACATCGTGGGAAGCGCGTCCATAGCCGGTCCTACGCAGGAGTGCCGCGCTCGGATTCGCGGGCCAGAGGCCGAGTGCGCGCTCAAGGATCGCACGCAGCGTGCCGAAGCTACAGAATATGCAGGCACGCGACGTGGCATGCCGGAACCCATCGGAAACGCGCTCAAACGGAGCGCGGTCGCCACTGCTTGAGATGCCAATGCCGGACGTCGCCTATTGCAGCCTGTCCATTCAGCTCCTTCGAGTCGCCGATGCGCACGACGTGCGGGGTGCCCTGCGCGAGCTTTCCGGAGCAGTGTCGCTGAGCGAAGCCGATCGTGCCGGCATCGAAAACGATGCGTTCTGTCTCTGTGCTGAACTGCGCAGCTTCGCCGCCGCGATGAACGGCCCGGAAGATGAAGTCCAGTTGTATCGCAGCCTCGCGATCGTCTGGCTGGAACTCCGCTTCGAGTGGCAGCGCCACAATCTGGTCGCGGATTTCGATACGTCCCGCACCGGCGGCACGGAGTTGGCGGTGCTCGTGCGCGCGTCGGCGGCGAGTTACCTGCTGCAGCGCATCGAAGTGCTGCTCGAGCGCGAGCAGCTTGAACGCCTGGTCGCCACGGCCATGGCAATCATCGACAATCTCCGCGAGGATGTGTCTCGCGTCGGCGCGCGAATCGCCGCGTAGGGGTCCCGGCGCGTCTGCAGGCTCGTGAGATAGAAGCTGTCGTGGGTCTCAGTCCACCAGCGGCGCGCGGCGATCGACATCGCCTTTGGGAGTGCGCCGCCATTGCGCGTCGTCAACGACACGCACGCGTGCCAGATAACGTCCCATCGACCCCAGTGTCGCGCGAAGGGCAGACACGTCGGGTAGACGTGCGTCACCGCTCAGCAGCACGTCGAAGCCGTCGCCATCGGCCTGATGCACGAGCACCTCGCGCACCATCGGCCATGCACGCCGGATGGAATCTTCCGCGCGTGGGGCATCGACCGCACAGCCGTTCGGCAGCTTGAAGGTGTCCGCCGCCCGCCCGACGTAGCGAAAAGCGCCACCAGCCAACGGCTCGACCACATCGCCAGTGCTCACCCAGCGCGCGGGATCCAGCCGCTGCAGCACGCCATTGCGCCACGCACCCATGCAGGCGTTCGGCCCACGGAACGCGAGCACCCCGTCGTCGTCGATGCGCACCTCGCACCCGACGGCACGGCCGATGAACCGCGGCGACCATTCGCCGGCTGCCCCGAGTGCGACGCCCGGCGCGGCCTCGGTCTGTCCGTAGCCCACACGCAAACGCGTTTCAGCCAGCCGCGCCGCCAACTCCGACGAAACTGGCGCACCGCCGACCGTGCCGCCCTGTACGCGATGCAGCAACGCCGCACCGCGCGGATCTGCGAACAGACGCGAGGCGAGCAACGGCACGAGATCGACGTGCGTGATCGGATGCGCATCGGCCAGGTCCAACAGCGCGGGCAGATTCCGACCGTCCGTGCCATCGCGCACGATGTCGTCTGCGTCGAGCAACGCCGAGAGCAGTCCGAGCACAAGACCGAACGCGTGATGCCACGGCACGACGCTGAGTACACACGCTCCGCGCTGCGCGCGAAGTGTTGCGTGACTATCGAGCACCGAGAACACATTCGTATCAGACAGCGCCACCCAGTGCGGCGCGCCTCCGGTCCCCGACGTACGCAGTAAGAGGCACGCATCTGATGTCGTGTCACCCAATGGCGGTCGCAGCGGCGGCAACGGCGTGTCCGGCCACCCGGCGCTGCCAGGGCGTGCGCCATGCGCGATCGTGTGCCCGTCATCGCTCACCAGCAACCGGGCATCAAGCGCAGCGAGCAGCGTCGGGCCCTGCGCGCCGCGGAGATCACGCGGCGACGTAACCGCCAGCGTATAGCCATCCCACAGTGCAGCTACCAGTAACTGAACGAACGCCGCGCCCGCAGGCAATGCACACACCACGCGATCGCCGCGCGCAAGCCCCGCTGCGCGCAACGCACGCGTCCATTGTCGTGCGCCCGCCCACAGCGACGCCGCAGTCCAGAGCGCGTCAGGCAGCACGAGCAGCGGCACCGGCTGTTCGGCCAGACGCGCATACAACCGCTCGC
>CAYWCJ010000560.1:0-2382 GCA_964456595.1 uncultured Gemmatimonas sp.
GGATGCGACAGACGATGTGACGGACGATGCGACAGACGATGCGACAGACGAGCGACAGACGATGCGACAGACGATGCGACAGACGATGCCGGCGTCACCGTCACGTCACCGATGGAGCACGAGATCATGCTGCCGATTGCCGGTATCGCCGAGTTGGTGCCGGCACCCGTGTGGATCCGTGCACTGTTGCACGGCGCCGGAGGTCTCGAAGATGGCTTCGACTTCCTGCAGCATCCGGAAGTGTCACCGCTCAAGACTCGCGTCGCGCTGCGCGCACGGCCGACCTACGCGCGCGTTCAGGAACAGGCCAACAGCGCCGTCGCCAGCGCGGGTGACAACCCCGGTACCTCGCTGCCGATGTCCGGTGACATGGCCGAGGACAGCACCCAACGAAAGCGTCCGACGCCGATGGCGGCCGTCTGGTATGCGGCGAACGTTCCCGGCGTCATCCTTCGCGCGAACACGCCAGGCGCGCCCGGATATCCACCCACCCAGCGTCATTGGTTGCGCGTGCACGGCACGTCCGGTGTCATCGCGGGTGTGTGGTGCTGGCCCACTGAGCGTACGCCGTCGCTGAACGTGGACGAGGTGGAGTTCAATCTCGACGGAGCGTCGCCAACGGTCACCGTGATCACAGCGGATGGAACGCGCGCCGAACATCAGCGCGCCGCCCACGGCTGGCATATCGAGTTGCAGGCGCGGCACGCGCGCAGCAGTCTCGATCTGGAAGGCCTGGTCCCGTCACGCGTGCCGCCCGCCACGCGGGCGCGCCGCCCGGTGCAGGGTGATGCCGCCGTGCTGGTGCCGACGGTGGTCGATGCGGCGATTGGTGGCGTGCCGGGAGTGCGCATCGAGGGCGCGTTGTCGATGTTGCTCGACGAGCCGCACTATGTGCGAACCGATGCTTCGTGGCGCGAGGCCGACTGTCCGACGGCCCTGGTGCAATTGGCCGCCACCGCGGCCGATTTTGTGGTGGACGTGGACGTCCGGACTGGCGCCATCGTGTGCAGCGGAACGCCAACCGAGAATGGGCTCGACAACGAACGGGCCGATATCAACGCGGACGGTTTGCAATGGTACTTGGCCGACGCCCATGAGCAGGGGTGGGTGGCGGCGGCACTGGTGGTGCCGGCAACGGAGCAGGCGGCACGTGTCACGCCACTGGTGCCGGGTATGTCGGTGCAACCGGACATCGACTGGGTGGCGACGGTGACCGGCTGGGCGATGCGGCTGCGCTGGCGACGCGCGCAGTTGCCTCGCCGCAACGACGGCACGATTCGGTTCGATCTCGTCATCAACGAACGGCCGATCGACCGCGAACGGCGGCGTGGACAGCTCGTGCTGAGCGGCGGAGGCGGCTTCGGGTACCTCCGCGGCGACCGCCACGAACCGGCGCGATCGCTCCGGCTTTCGCTGGTGTGACGAGCGAAGCGACGCTGCGCTGACGCTTGATGGCTATCTTGCTCCCGTCACTTGGTTCCCGTTGAACCCGCCTCGGTTCGTTCATCGTTTCCCCGTCGGATGCCAGATTCTGTCCTGACCGCCGTCACGGTCGTCCTCTATGAATCGCAGGACCCGATCAACATTGGTGCGGTCATTCGTGCCATGAAGAACATGGGTGCCGTCGACCTGCGACTGATCCGACCGTGCCCATACGACGTCAACCGTCTGGAACAGATCGCGCACGACACGCGCGACCTGGTGCAACGCATCCGGCACTTCGACACCATCGATGAAGCGCTCGCCGACTGCGTGCGCGTCATCGCGTTTTCCGGGCGCCGGCGTGCGGCCAAGTGGCAACGTCATACGCCACGGACCGCCGCCGCCGACCTGTTGTCGTATGCCACCGAAGGACGCGTCGCCATCATGTTCGGCCGCGAAGATCACGGGTTGCCGAACGACGCCCTCGATCGCGCGCACGCGGTGGCGACCATCCCCACGACCGAGCACTTCTCGCTCAACGTGGCGCAGGCCTGCCTGCTCGCACTCTACGAATTGCACGTGCAGGCAGGTGACGCCACCAAGAGGATCGCGGCTCCCAAACGCGCCGCGGCGCCGCCCACCATGAGCGAGCTCGAACTCACCTTCACCGATGTCGAGTCGGCACTTGCCGCCCTCGCGTACTTCAAGACCCGCAATTCGGAGCACATCATGCGTGCGGTTCGTTCGCTGGTCTATCGCGCCGCCCCCGACGCGCGCGAGCTGCTGTTGGTGCGTACGGCCGGAATCGAAGTGCTGCGCACGATCGAGCGGGAGACGCGACTCGCCGTCGAGCGCGCCTTGCGTGAGGTGGAAGGCGCGGCGTCGCTGTCAGCGCCGTCGCTGTCGGCCCCACCGTCGGCCGGAGACGACGAGTGAACCGCGCGATTCCATTTGTCGGTG
>CAYWCJ010000561.1:0-2376 GCA_964456595.1 uncultured Gemmatimonas sp.
GCCTGAGTGTCCATTGAATCGTCGCGAGGGGCCTGCGTTGCCGCGTCGCGTCGTCGACGGGGGTTCACGCTCATCGAACTCCTCTTCGTCGTGCTCGTCGTTGCGGTGCTCGCGTCCATCGCGGTCGTGAAGCTCAACAGTTCCAAACGTCGCGCCTACATCTCGGTCATGAAGGCTGATCTGCGCAACCTCGCGTCGAGCGCCGAGGCGCGGTTCGCGATGGACGGCAACTATTCCAATGTGGTCGTGTCGCAGTCATCGCAGGGCGTGAGCATGACGATGACCGTCGGTGTGACGGATTGGTCCGCGGTGGCAACGCATGCCAACGCGCCGGGCGTATCGTGCACGTTGAGTGTCGGCGGACCTGCGGAACTCACCGGTCCGAACGAACCGGTCTGTCAGTAGCAGGTGAACCTGGTAGCAAACAGTCGCACGCAGCCGTCCATCACACTCGCGTGAGGCAGCGTCCGTATGACGCGCGCGAAGCACCGCGTTGCCGGTGTGACAACATGTCCGCTTATGTGACAGCGCCGTTCGTACTCGACATAACCCGCCCACGCGCCCGGCATTTCACTCTGCATTGCACCCTGCATGACATCGTGCAAAAGACGCGAGGCAACACGCCGAGCAGGGGCGCGGTGATTTGATGCAAGTGATGTAGTGACAACGGCTTTGATTGTTCGGTGGGCTGTGGCTCGCAGGTTGCCATAGAGATGCGTGTCGAGCCTGGCCTGACCATCCCAGTCCACGCCGTCACCCCCCCACTCGGAGCTACTCGCATGACCAAGAACCGCGCTCGCAAGGGTTTCACCCTGATCGAACTCCTCATCGTCGTCGTCATCATCGGCATCCTGGCCGCGATCGCGATTCCGAAGTTCGCCGACACGAAGAAGAAGGCGTACGTCACGGCCATGAAGTCGGACCTGAAGAACCTCGTGCCGGCCGCCGAAGCCTGGTTCTCGGACAACAACACGTACGCCGGTTTCACCGCTCCTCCGGGTTCCTCGGGCGTGATCCTCGGCGTTACGGCTGCGACGGCCACTGGCTGGTCGGCTGACGCCTCGCATGCAAACGCCACGGGTTCGGCGTGCGACATCGGTGTGGGCACCGGAACGCCCGCCCTTCGTGGCGAAGGCGAGCCGGGCGGCGCGACCTGTAAGTAATCCGCCTTGCGGACGTGACACCGGCTCTCCGGGGCCGGGGCCGGGGGGTCGAGCGAAAGCTCGGCCCCTCGTTGCGTTCTGCCCTTCTGTCGTCGCAGCAATGCGTGAGTGCAAGACGACGATGTGCATGACGTCGATGCGCGTGACATCGATGCGCGCGGCGTCGATCCGACGGTTGCCGACACTCGTTCCGCACCGCAACATCCCGCGTGACCAATTCCGGCTTCCCGCGTATTCACGCGCGACTCACCTTCGTCCTCGTCGCGGCGAGTCTCTCCGCACTCATCGGCGTCATCGCGTCCATGTGGCTCACCGAGTATCTCCCGGCGAGCGCCCGCTGGCCGGCAGTGCTCGTGCTGCTCACGCTCGTCTCGATGGTCTGGGCGATAGTCATGCGACGCGAAGTGAAACGCGTCGTCGAAGACCCACTCGCTGCCACCGTCGCCGCTGCCGAAGCCATCGCGCACGGTGAGACCACCAAGCGTGTGCCGCCGGGCGCGACGCACGAGTTTGACGTGCTCGCTCAGAGCATCAATCGCATGACCGAACAGCTGCTGTCGGCGAATCAGCTGCGCATGCGCGTCGAAAAGCTTGCCACGATGGGTCGCATCGCCGCCGGCGTCTCACACGAAATCGGCAACCCGCTCTCGGCCATTGCCAACTACGCGCACGTTATCCGCATGCGCACCGCCGATGTGCCCGGCACGACCGAAGCACTCGATGCGCTCGAACGCGAAATCTCCCGTATCGATCGCATCATGCGCGGTCTGCTCGACTATTCTCGACCACGCCGACTCACGCCGAAGCCAGTGGTCGTCGACGACGTCATCAAGGATGTCCTGCGCCTCCTCGCCGACCAGGGCATCACGCGCCGCTTCCGCCTTTCGCCACAATTCGAAGCGCCAGCAGGCGTCGTGTACGCCGAACGCCATGACCTCGAGCAGGTCTTCGTCAATCTCCTCCTGAACGCAGCAGACGCCATGGACCGCGATGGCCTCATCGTCATCCGCACCCGCATCAACGATGCCTCTGATTTCAGCGGCGCACCGGAAAAGCGTCGCACCGATTCCCCGGGCGAGAAGTGGACCCATCGCCCCAGTCGTCGCGCCCTCGCCTGGCTCGCACGCCCCGAATCGCCCGACCGCTTTCTGCAGGTGGTCCTCGCCGACTCGGGTACCGGCGTCGCACCCGAAGATGAGGAACGCATTTTCGA
>CAYWCJ010000562.1:0-846 GCA_964456595.1 uncultured Gemmatimonas sp.
CGATGGCGTCATCACGCGCAATCGCATCGCGCAGCGCACGAA
Source organism: uncultured Gemmatimonas sp. (assembly GCA_964456595.1). Classification (GTDB taxonomy): domain Bacteria; phylum Gemmatimonadota; class Gemmatimonadetes; order Gemmatimonadales; family Gemmatimonadaceae; genus Gemmatimonas. Next base: position 43 of record CAYWCJ010000562.1, read on the forward strand.
GCTGCGTGTCCATCGCGATCCGCAGTCGCTCGAGCGCGTCCTGCACCCCGTCCGATACACTTCGGCGCGCCAGCTCCGTTTCGGCCGCGTGCGGATCGCGCAACAGCGCCTCATCGATGGCCAGGGCGTCGAGTGCAGCCAGCGCGTCGGCCTCGATGATCTCGCACGCCCATCGTGGCGAGACGACAGGCACGGCAGCGCGCAAGGCTTCCGCGACCGCACTGACCTGCGCGAAGTACGCAAACTCGCCGGGCCCCGCCATATACGTCACCGTTGGCAGCAACGCTCGCTCGAGCACCGGTCGCAGCAGCACGTTCGAACCCAGCGTACCAACATCGGCTTCGCGCGCCACGCGTGCCGCGTCCTTGACCGGCACCCGCTCCCGTACGCGATCGCGCGCACGTCCCGATGTGCCGAGCTGCGTGCGGAACACGAGCGTGAGATCGTCGATCGGATCCACCTGCGGTTCGAAGCCGGCATCGCGAAGCTCGCGTGTTCTGGCGGCGAGTGCATCCGCGACTGGTGCGGCGCGCACGAGTGCCTGTCGCAGGAACGGATCGGCCGCAGCGCGAAAGGCGGGATGCGCCGCATCCAACACGGCGATGCCAAGTGGTTCGAGCAACGCGCGCAACAGATGCACGTACGCCCCGCCAACGGTGGTGTGCGGAACGTAGGCGGCTTCGACCTGCTCGAGGAATGACGCATGCGCCACGGAGCCGGAGGCAACGCGTAATCGCGCCAGCGCCGCCGACACATCGCCGAGCGGCACATCAGCCATCGCCACGCCATCGGTGGCCGGACCGG
>CAYWCJ010000562.1:856-2364 GCA_964456595.1 uncultured Gemmatimonas sp.
GTGACGATGTTCGTCACGGCGGCTTCCATCCAATCTGCGTCGTCACTGGCCGCCCAGAACAGCGGCGCCACCGGCATGCCAACGTTCGCTTCGAGGGTATCGGCCAGCGCCAGCGCGCCAATGGCTTTGCTCCAGGTGTACGTGGGGCCGCCAAAGAGTCCCGGTTGCTGACCCGTCGTCACCACAATGCCCGATGCCGCCGCCCGACCGATGCGCTCAGCCGCACGACCAGTCGCGGCCAACGCGGGGGCGAGTGCAGTGAGCCAATCCGTGCCACGCATCCCGTCGCGCACGAAGGTCGCGCGGGCCCGCCACCCGTCGACATCGTTCGGTCGGGGGGCAAGCCAGCGTGCGTTGGACGTGCCATTCTGGAGCGCGAGTGACAGCGAACTGCCCCCGAGGGCAACTGTGCGCACGAGCACAGCGAGGTCAGTGCGCATGGGCGCAGTCGTATCGGTCACCGGAATATCACTTGTGATACGGTTCACCCCGCGCGATGGTCCCCGCGCGGTAGAGTTGTTCGGCGAGCACCAGACGGGCCAGCTCGTGTGGAAGCGTCCATGGCGCGAGCGAAAGCCGCCGACTCGCCCGCGTTCGAACTGCATCGCCCAAGCCGTGTGCTCCTCCAATGACGAACGCGATGCTCTGCGCATTGTCGCGTTGCGCGCCGAGCATCGCCGCGAATGCCGAAGACGTCATGACGTCGCCGCCCGGGTCACAGGCAACTACGCGTGCATCGCCGGGCAATCGTTCGACCAGACGCTCGGCTTCGCGCTCGCGCACCAGCGCGGGCGATGTGCTGCGCCCCGATTCCTCCTTCACTTCGACGATGTCCAGCGGCCAGTATCGCGCCGCACGACCTTCGTAGTCCCGAATCGCGTCGGCAAGCCCCGAGTGACGGGGCTTGCCGACAACGAACATCGATACGCGCACGTGCTGGTCAGGCGTAGATCCCGCGCAGCCGATGCACGGTAGCCACACGACTGATCGAGACCATGTATGCGGCCGTGCGCATGTTCACTTTGTGCTGCTTGGAGAGCTGCAACACGTCCTGGAAGCTGCGTGTCATGATGCCAGCCAGTCGCTGATTCATGTCCGCCTCGGACCAGAAGTACCCCATCCGATCCTGCACCCACTCAAAATAGGAGACGGTCACGCCGCCCGCATTGGCCAGAATGTCGGGGATGACGAAAACCCCCTTCTCGTCGAGAATCGGGTCAGCAGCCGCCGTGGTGGGGCCGTTGGCGCCCTCACAAATGACCTTCGCGCGGATCTTGGGTGCGTTCTTGGTCGTGATCACGTTCTCGAGCGCAGCCGGCACCAGCACATCCACGTCGAGCGTGAGCAGATCCTCTGCATTCATCGCGTCGCCCCCGTCAAAACCTTCCAGCGAGCGATGTTTGTTCACGTAGGCGATCGCTGCGTCCACGTCGATGCCGTTGGGATTGTGGAACGCACCGAATCGATCGCTGATCGCCACGACCTTGACGCCTTCGCGCGACATCAGC
>CAYWCJ010000563.1:0-2359 GCA_964456595.1 uncultured Gemmatimonas sp.
TCCTGGAGGAGCGCGTTGGCGCGCTTGCCGATCCGGTGGAGTGCCCCCGCACGGTTGAGCGGAACACGGACGATGCGGCTCTGCTCGGCGAGGGCCTGCAGGATCGCCTGTCGGATCCACCAGACGGCGTAGGAGATGAACTTGATCCCCTTCGTCTCGTCGAACTTGTGCGCCGCGCGAATGAGACCGAGGTTGCCCTCGTTGATCAGATCAGAGAGGGACACACCCTGATTCTGGTACTTCTTGGCCACGGAGACGACGAACCTGAGGTTCGAGCGAACCAGCTTGTCGAGTGCTTCCTGATCGCCCACACGGATGCGGCGTGCCAACTCTGCTTCTTCTTCGCGCGAGATCAGGGGGTAGGCACTGATATCGCGCAGGTACTGGTCGAGAGATCCTTCTTCGTACGACGACGCCTTTTTCTTCGACGGAGATACGGCCATGGTGACAGCGGCTCGTTGGGGCGGGGAGCGAACGTGCAGTTCATCGTCACGGCGCGGGGGACGGTGAACGATCGGTTAACAGTCAGCGCGTGGAATCGACCAGGAGCACCACGCGCCGAACCTCAGAGGATAATGCTAACGCGAGTGCGGCGCAGCGATAGCGGACGAGCGCGTGCGATCTCACCGTACAACGTTGCCCACGCGGGACCAGCGGATCTGGGTAAGCCACGCAAAGCTGCGCGTGGAATCCGGCGTGAAACTGTAGTAGACCATCAGGGGCGTTCCGCGCAATAGGCTGTCGGCAACGAATCCCCAGTAGCGGCTGTCGAGCGAATTGTCGCGGTTGTCGCCGAGTACGAAGAAGTGTCGCGTCGGCACAACAAGTGGTCCCCAGTTGTTGCGCGACGGGCGATACGCACCATCGCTGGCCGTTGCGGCGGCAGCGGCCGTGTTCACCACGTAGCCGCGCTGCCAACGAAAATCGTCGTTCACCGGATCGACGTTGGGCTCTGTGCGCATGACGTAGCGCTCATCAAGCGTCACGTTGTTGCGCATCAGCACGCCGTCCCGCATGGAGAGTGTGTCACCAGGGAGGCCCACGAGACGCTTGACGAAATTCTTGCTCGGGTCCGACGGCCACTGGAAGACGATGACATCGCCGCGCGAGGGCGAACGCAATGCGGGCAGTCTTCGACCGGTGAACGGGATCTCGGCACCGTACACGAGCTTGTTCACGAGCAGAAAATCGCCCACGAGCAAGGTGCGCTCCATGCTGCCCGATGGGATCTTGTACGCCTCGACGAGAAACGATCGGAGCAGCAGAAAGAGTAGCACCGCCGCCGGAAAGACCTTCGCCCACTCCCACAGCCAGGTGAGGCGGAAGCCACCGGACGCACGCGTGCGACCATTGGCCGCACGCAACGCCGCCGATCGCAACGACTCGTCGTGATCGGTGATCGCGGGCACTGCGCGCAATGCGTCGAGACGCGAGCTCTCCGCGCGCGGCAGCTCGGTGGGCAGCACTTTCGGTTGCTCCATGCCGACCCGACTAATAGTTGTCCATCTGCGCGCGTTGCAGCACGCCGGAGTAATCGATGTACCCGACCTTCGTCTCCGAATAGAACTCGTAGACTTCCCAGCCGCCCTCGCGATGGCCGTTACCGGTCTCCTTCACGCCGCCAAACGGCAGATGCGCCTCAGCGCCGATGGTAGGCGCATTGATGTACGTGATGCCGTTGTCGAGTTCCTGCAGCGCACGAAATGCGACGTTCACACTCGACGTGTACACGGATGACGACAATCCGTAGCGCACGTCATTGTTGACCGCGAAAGCCTCGTCCACCGACGCCACGCGAATCACCGAAAGCACGGGGCCGAAAATCTCTTCCTGCTCCAGACGCGAACCTGCCGTCACGCCGGTGAAGATCGTCGGCTGAAAGAAGAATCCGTTGGCCAGCGCTCCATCGGACACGCGCGCGCCTCCGGTGGCCAAAGTCGCGCCTTGCGACTGCCCGATCGTGACGTAGCGCTCCACCTTCTGCCGCGACTCCTCGTGCACCAGCGGACCAACATCTGTCCCGCTCACTCGGCCGTCGCCCAACACCAATGCTTCGGCGCGCGAGACGAGTCGAGATACCAACTCGTCGTGGATACCGTCCTGCAGAATGAGACGACTGGTGGCCGTACAGCGTTGCCCCGTCGTGCCGAAGGCGCCCCAGAGCACGCCGTCGATGGCGAGATCGAGGTTGGCGTCGTCGAGCACGATCTGCGCGTTCTTGCCGCCCATTTCGAGCGAGAGACGCTTGTGCATGCGGCCGCAGGTCTCCCCAACAAGACGACCAGTTTCCGTGCTGCCGGTGAACGAAATGACGGGCACCTGCGGATGCTCCACGATCGCCTTGCCCACGGTCTCGCCT
>CAYWCJ010000564.1:0-2358 GCA_964456595.1 uncultured Gemmatimonas sp.
ACATCACCGTCATCGCCGAGGTCATCGCGATGAACCACTTGCTGCGCTACTATCGAGGGTACGATAGCGCGACCGCGTTCAACGAGCGGTTGATCGGACAGATGCGTCGCAATGCTGACGTGCAGCGGTACCTGCAGGAGGACGAGGAGTAGTGAGCGAACAGGCGGCAGCGCACGCAGTGAAGGCGATCGTGGCGGGCCATGGGTCGTTCGCCACGGGCGTGATCTCGGCGGTCGAGGCGATTACCGGACGTGGAGATCGCTTCATTGCCATCTCCAACGCCGGTCTCTGTCTCGACGACATTCAGCGGACGCTCACCATGGCGCTTGACGACACCCGCGCGCGAGTGATCTTCACCGATCTCCCGGCCGGCAGTTGCACGATGGCCGTTCGACGCCTCGTGCGAAACAGACCCGGTGTCGTGCTCATTACCGGCATCAATCTCTCGTTGCTCCTCGACTTCGCCATGCAGGACGATTCCGATCCCGTCGCGGCCGCTCACGCCGCGCTGGAACGTGGACGCGCCTCCATGGTGGCGCACGGAGCCTGACGGCATGCCGATCGAGCTCTATCGCATCGACGATCGCCTCATCCACGGACAAGTGGTGGTCGGCTGGGGACAACCGCTCAACCTGTCGTTCATCGTGCTTGTGGACGACGATGTCGCAGAAAGCGAATGGGAGCAGGAGCTCTATCGCATGGGCGTCCCGCCCGACATGTCGGTCTACTTCCACGATGTGCCATCGGCGGCGGCTGCATTGCCGGGCTATCAGGCCGATGCACGTCCGGGCATCGTGCTCGTCGGCGATATCGGCACGATGACGCGGCTGGTTGACGCGACCAATGGCAGCATTCACGCCGTCAATCTCGGCGGCGTGCATCACTCGCCCGGACGCACGCCTCGCCTGCGATATGTCTTTCTCACCAACGCAGAAGAGCAGGGGCTTCGGGCGATTGCACAGCGCGGCGTCGACGTGAGCGCCCAGGATGTTCCTGGTGCGCGGCCGGTCCCCCTCGACGAGCTGCTCTCCGCGACGCTGGACGCGTGATCGCCGATGCCTGACGTCGCGCTGTTGATCGAGCTGTTGCCGCTGGCGCTGCTGGCAGGCGTCTTCGGGCTCGACGTCGTCAGCTTTCCGCAGGCCATGATTTCGCGACCGATTGTGGCGGCGACCGTTGGCGGCGCGTTTTTTGGCTCGCCGATGGCCGGTCTCGTCTGCGGTGTCGCGCTCGAATGTCTCGCCCTCGAGTCGCTCCCGGTCGGCGCCTCCAGGTACAACGAGTGGGGGAGCGGGTCCGTCGTGGCCGGGGTGATCGCGGCGCATGGCGCCGGACCCGACGGCTTGCCCGTGGCCGGTCCGCTGGTGGTCTCGGTGGTGGTCGGCATCGCCTCGGCCTGGCTTGGCGGTTGGACGATGGTGCGCCATCGGAAACTCATCGCCAGCTTCGCGCGCCCGCGACTCGGCCAACTGGCGGCCGGCAATCGCAAGACCGTCATCGGGCTTCAGGTATTCGGCATGACGGCCGATCTCGTGCGCGGAGCGCTGGTCGGCCTGCTCGTCTATCTGCCGTCACGCCTGCTGGTGGAGTACAGTCTGGCCCACTGGAGCGTGCGCGATGACATCTCGCGCGGCGTGGTCGTGACGTGCGTCGCCTCGGTCGCCGCGACGGCAATCTGGAAGGACTTTCACTCCATCAGTCTCACGCGCCGCCTCTTTCTGGCGTCGCTGGCTGTCGGCTCGCTGATCGTCGTGCTCCGTGGCTGACGGACGTACCGCGCTCGACGGCGCGAACTCGGGAATGGGCGCCGCCGCAGGCGCGATGGCGTCCGGCCCCGAACTCGACACGCGCATGCGCATGGCGATGTTCATTCGCTGCCTCGCGATTCAGGGATCGTGGAACTACGAGAGCCTGATCGGCAACGGCGTCGGGTTTTGTGTGGAGCCAGCGCTTCGTCGGCTCGAAGGCGGCCCCGACGGACCGGCGTACCGAGAAGCGCTCGCGCGGCAGTCGGCGTACTTCAACGCGCACCCCTACCTCGCCGGGCTGGCCATCGGCGCCTTGGCTCGCGCGGAAGTGGAGCTGGTGGCACCGATGCGGATCGAGCGCTTCCGAACGGCACTCTGCGGCCCGCTGGGCAGCGTGGGCGACCGTCTCGTATGGGCGTCATGGCTGCCGGCCTGCTCGCTCGTTGGACTGCTGCTCTACGGCGCTGGCCTCCCACCGCTTGGGGTGGCGCTTGGCTTCCTGCTACTGTACAACGTTGGACATCTGGGGCTCCGCGATTGGGCCCTCCGTGCGGGATGGCGGCATGGACTTCGCGTGGCAACGGCGCTTGGTCATCCGGTGCTCCAGCAC
>CAYWCJ010000565.1:0-2344 GCA_964456595.1 uncultured Gemmatimonas sp.
TCCGCGACTTCCGCGGACTCGGCACCCGCTCGTTCGACGGCCGCGGCAACTACACGCTGGGCGTCAAGGAACAGACGATCTTCCCGGAGATCAGCTATGAAGCGATCGAGCAGATTCACGGCATGGACATCACGTTCGTGACGACGGCGGCGAAGGACGAGCACTCGTTGGCGCTGCTGCATCAGCTCGGCATGCCGTTCAAGGGCGACGACAAGCCTGTCATCCCGAAGCCGGCGCAGCCTACAGCTGCAGCCACTGCGGCCTGACGCTCACCACTCGAGAACAGACTCCATGGCAAAGACGAGCAAGCTGGCCCGCAATGCACAGCGCAAGGAATTGGTCGCCCGGTTCGCGACCAAGCGTGCTGCACTGAAGGCCGTCATCCAGAGTACGAAGAGCACGCAGGAAGAGAAGCTCACGGCGATCAACGCGTTGCATAAGATGCCGCGCGATTCGTCGGCGACGCGCGTGCGCAACCGCTGCAGCATGAGCGGACGCCCGCGTGGTTTCCTGCGCACCTTCGGACTGAGCCGCATTGCACTGCGGGATATGGCCCTGAACGGGCTGATTCCCGGCGTACGCAAGGCGAGCTGGTAGGACCTCCAACCACCAGGTTTCGGGCTTCGCGTATACGTCTGGGCTCTGAGTCAACCCAAAGCCCAGCACATCAACTCGAAGCTCGACACTTGGTAGTTCATATTTTTCACTTCCTACAGGTCCGGCCTGCCCGGATACCATAGGAGCACTACGAGAGCATGAGTCTCAACGACCCAATCGCCGACATGCTGACCCGGCTGCGCAATGCCTGCGCGTCGAAGCACCGTCGCGTGGACATGCCGCTGTCGAAGATCAAAGTCGAGATCGCGCGCATCCTCAAGGAGAACAACTTCATCCAGGACTACCGCACGGTTGAACTGGAGGACGGGAAGCACGCACTGCGTGTGATCCTCAAGTACGCGCATGGTGGCCAGTCGGTCATCCGTGAAGCGAAGCGCATCTCCACGCCCGGCCTGCGGAAGTACGTCGGCGTGCAGGAGATTCCGCGCGTGCGCAACGGACTCGGCATGGCCATCCTCAGCACGTCGAAGGGCATCATGTCCGGTCGTACGGCGCGCACCACGAATACTGGGGGCGAACTGCTCGCCCTCATCTGGTAAGGAGCGCTCATGTCACGTATCGGAAAGCGCCCCATCCCGGTTCCGGCCGGCGTTACGGTGGCGATCAGCGGCAGCACGGTGAGCGTGAAGGGGCCCAAGGGCGAACTCTCGCGCACGTTGCCGGCTGACATGGCGGTGGCGCACGAGAATGGCGAGATCCTCGTCAGGCGCCCGTCGGATGAAGAGAAGCACAAGGCGCTGCATGGGCTGTCGCGCACGCTCGTGGCCAACATGGTCGAAGGCGTGACGGCGGGCTTTGCGAAGACGCTCGAGATCAGCGGGGTCGGCTACAAGGCTGAAGTGAAGCCGTACGGCGTGCTGCTCTCGCTCGGCTTCTCGCACACGATCGAGTACAAGTCGCCGGTGGGCGTGAAGATTTCCGCGCCGAACCCGACGACGGTGCTGGTTGAAGGACAAAGCAAGGAGCTCGTGGGCCAGGTGGCCGCCGAGATCCGCAGCTTCCGCAAGCCGGAGCCGTACAAGGGCAAGGGCGTGAAATACAAAGGCGAAGTCGTCCGGCGTAAGGCCGGCAAGGCGGGAGGCAAGTAATGGCCAAGATCGCGATCCCGCGTACGAACTCGGAGCGGCGTGCGCGCCGACATCTGCGTGTACGCAAGGCGGTGAACGGTACGGCGGAGCGCCCGCGCCTGGTGGTGTTCCGGTCGCTGAAGCACATCTACGCCCAGATTGTCGACGACGTCACGCAGAAGACGCTGATGACGGTCGGCGACGAAGGGATGAACGGCACGAAGTCCGAGCGCGCGCTCGCCGTCGGCAAGTCGGTCGCCGAAAAGGCGAAGGCCGCCGGCATCGCCAAGGTCGTGTTCGACCGCGCCGGTTACCAGTACCATGGCCGAGTGAAGGCCGTGGCCGATGGCGCCCGAGAGGGCGGCCTGGAGTTCTGACATGGCAAACGCAGCAGGTTCCGGTGGCGCGCCAGGCGGCAGCGCCCGTAGCGGTGGTGGTCCAGCTGGTCGCGGTCGTGGCGGCCCGGGCGGCGAAGGCGGCGGCCCAGGCGGACGTGATGGTCGCGGACGTGGCGGCGAAGGTCGTCCCGGTCAGGAACGCGAGCAGAGCGATCTGGTAGAAAACGTGATCGCGATCAATCGCGTCGCGGAGGTGGTGAAGGGTGGTCGTCGCTTCTCGTTCAACGCGCTGGTCGCGGTGGGCGATGGGCAGGGCAAGGT
>CAYWCJ010000566.1:0-2331 GCA_964456595.1 uncultured Gemmatimonas sp.
GTTGTCCGGATAGATAAACGGCAGCCCCTTCACGTGGCGATACGCAAACGCCGCCATCGTCGGCAACTTCGAGATGAGCCGGATGATCGAGATGTAGCGCTGATGCGGATCGTGAATGTCGCGCGCCTGCGGATAGAAGCTGCTCAGCGCGGCCGTCGCGCTGCACAACATCGACATCGGGTGCGCGTCGTACCGGAACCCTTCCAGAAACTTGCGGATGTTCTCGTGCACGTACGTGTGATACGTGATGTCCCGCACCCACGAATCGTACTGCGTCTGATCCGGCAGGTTGCCGTTGCGCAGCAGATATGCCACCTCGAGAAACGTCGCATTCTCGGCCAGCTGTTCAATCGGATATCCGCGGTAGCGCAGGATCCCCTTGTCGCCGTCGATGAACGTGATGGCACTGCGACACGACGCCGTGTTCATGAACGCGGGGTCGTAGCTCAGCAGGCCAAACTCCGACGCGTCCTTCTTCACGGCGCGCAGGTCGCTGGCACGAATGTACGTATCGCCTTCGGGACCTTCCGTCTTCACCGCTGCGCTGTAGTGCGCATCGGTGCGGGAATCGCGTATGTCGAGCGCGTCCTGCGCGGAGGCTTCCGAAACGTTCGTCGAGGTCATCTCAAACGGCTCCAGGGATCATCGGGAAAATCGTGCGCGTTCAGAAATGTAAGACGCGCGCGCAAGCGCGACGCGCCACGCTCCGGTCACGACGCGACCGGTAGATCGAGGACGAAGTCGAGGCGTGTTCCATGACGGTCGGTCCCAGGAATCGACAGTCGTCCACCCATCGCCGCTACGAGCTTCTGACAGATCGCGAGCCCCAGACCGGCGCTCGAGAACACCGACTCCGTGTCCGGGGCCGCCGCGCCGCCAAGGTCATCACTGAGTCGCGCCGTGACCGACGCCGGCATGCCGCGCCCGGTATCCGACACCAGAAAGCGCACAGTGCTCGATGTCGTCCCGCCAATGGCTGTCACCGCATCCACCTGCACGGTGACGGCGCCGGAGTTGGTGAACTTGAGCGCGTTGGTGACCAGGTTCAGCAGCACGCGGTGCAACGCCGCCGGATGACCGAGACGCACATCGTTAGGCGGGCCGCTGAAGCGCACGGTCAACCCCTTCTCCTCGGCGATCGGCTGGATCACGTCGCGCACGGCGTGCAGTACTTCGCTGATCGAGAATGGCACGACACTCGGGCCCACGAGCCGAGCACCGCCCTGCGCCAATTCCATGACATCGCTGGCCAGGGTGGAGAGCCCGAACGCCGCGCTGTAAACGAGCCCGAGATGGCGCTCCTGCATCGGCGACACCGGACCCGTCTGTCCGCAACGCATACGTTCGACCAGAAACTGGATCGAGCCGAGCGGCGAGCGCATGTCGTGCGCCACCTCCACCAACAGTTCCAGCGCGTTCGGCCCGAGCACATGCTCCGCGAAGCGCGCCGAGGCATCCTCCTCGAGCGCGTGCAGCAATCGCTCCATCTGCGTGAGCGTGAGCAACACGTCGTTTGCCGACACCGCGGACGTTGCGGCGAGCCTCAGCAGTTCGCGCCGGAGCCCGGCCAGCAGGCGCGGCGCCTCGGCGGTCCAGGAGTAGGCGTGCAACGACGGAAGCGGCTCGCCCGCGAGCGCGGCGCGAATGGCGTCGCCGAGAACATGCAGTGCAGCCACGGCCGGCGCGGTTTCTCCGCGCAGGGTGGCTGCCTGTTCCCATTGCGCAGCGACCGCCTGCGCGGCATCCGCCAGCAGAGTGGCGACGCCGGCCGACGCGCTCGGTTCAGTCTGTGGCGCTCGTAAGCGCGTCGCGGCGGAAGCCATGCTTCTCCATCAGACGATAGAGGGTCGTCCGGTCGATGCCGGCCAGGCGCGCCGCCTTGGACATGTTGCCGCCTGCCCGCGTGGTGAGCCGGGTCAGGTATTCCTTCTCGAAGTGTGCGATGAGGTTGTCCTTCGCGAGATGAAACGCCTCGTTCATGATCGTCGACGGCAGCCCCGACTCGGCGGCAGTCGTCTGCGCTTCGTCGTAGATGGGGATGTCGTCCGGCTGAATCGGTCGACCCGGTTCAGCGATGACCGCGACGTGCTCGATGACGTTCTGCAACTCGCGCACGTTGCCGGGCCAACGGTGCGCCTTCAAAGCCGCCAGGCAATCGTCAGAGATGCCTTTGACCCGGACGCCATGCTTGCGAACGAAGCGCTGCATAAATTGTTTGGCGAGAAAAGGGATGTCCTCCACGCGTTCGCGCAACGGCGGAATGAGAATCGGCAGCACGTTGAGCCGGAAAAACAAATCCTGGCGGAATTCCTTGCGCTCAACGCTCTCTTC
>CAYWCJ010000567.1:0-2330 GCA_964456595.1 uncultured Gemmatimonas sp.
CCTCCTGTCCGACGTCATCGCCATCAACGCGAGTATCGATATCGTCATGGGAGAGATCGACCGGTGAGTCACGGTCCCTCAGCGAGCGGTGGCGCTCTCGTCGCCGCACCGCTGCACGGCGCGCACCACGACGAGCCGCATGTTCCGGTCTTCACGGACGCGGCGCGCGCAGAACTGGACATGATCCTGTCCCGCTACCCCAGCAAGCAGGCGGCCTTGTTGCCCGCGCTCTGGCTCGTGCAGGATGCACGCGGCTGGGTGAGCGACGCGTCCATGGCGGAAGTAGCGGACGCACTGGGCATAACGCCGGCGTATGTGAAAGGCGTGACGACGTTCTACACCATGTATCACCAGCATCCCGTCGGGCGGCATTTCATCCAGGTGTGCACCACCACTCCGTGCAACGTGTGCGGTGCGGAAGACGTCGTGACGTCGCTGCTCGAGCACTCCGGCTGCGGTGACCTCGGCCTCACGAGCGCCGACGGCCGGTTCACGGTCATCGAAGTGGAATGCCTGGGTGCCTGTGGATTTCCGACCCCCATCATGATCAACAACGACTTCGTCGAGTCCGTGACCCCGGAATCGGTGCCGCGTATTCTGTCGGAGCTGAAATAATGGGCTTTCCCCATCCGTCGCATCCGCGCGAAACGCCGATCCTGTCGAAGTACTTCGGCGACGCCGGCGCACGCACGCTCGATGGTTGGCGCGCACGCGGAGGCTACGAAGCGCTGCAGCAGGCGCTCGCCACCGATCCCGTCGATCTGCAGAACGTCGTCAAGGACTCGGGACTGCGTGGTCGCGGCGGTGCCGGCTTTCCGACGGGCCTCAAGTGGTCGTTCATGAAGCCCGACGGCAAGATCCACTACATGCTCTGCAACGCCGACGAGGCGGAGCCAGGCACGTTCAAGGATCGAGAGATCATGCGCTGGACGCCGCACGGACTCGTCGAAGGCGTCGCGCTCGCCGCGCACGCCATCTACGCAGAGACGGCGTACATTTACATCCGCGGTGAGTTCACCGAACCGTACGCGCACGTGACGCGTGCGGTCGAAGAGGCGTACGCTGCCGGGGTGCTCGGCGCGAACGCGATGGGCTCGGGCAAGCGGGTGGACGTGCACGTGCATCGCGGAGCGGGCGCGTACATCTGCGGCGAAGAAACAGCGCTCATGAATTCGCTGGAAGGACGTCGTGGAAACCCGCGCATCAAGCCGCCGTTTCCCGCCGTCGCGGGACTGTTCGGCAAGCCGACCACGATCAACAACGTGGAAACGCTTGCCACCGTTCCGTACATCATCAAGCATGGTGCGGAGTGGTACAAGCAGTTCGGTCGCGCCGACAATCCCAAGAGCATCGGCACGAAGCTGTTCTCGGTGTGCGGCAACATCACGCGTCCGGGCAACTACGAAGTCGCGCTCGGCTTTCCCTTCAAGGACTTCCTGTACGACCTGTGCGGTGGTCCGTTGCCGGGTCGCGAAATCAAAGCGGTCATCCCGGGCGGCTCCTCGGTACCGATCCTGACGCGGGAGGAAGCAGAGAACACGATCATGGATTACGAGGGCATGGCGGCGGCTGGCACGCTGTTGGGCTCTGGCGGCGTGATCGTCTTCGATGACAAGCAGGACATGGTGCGGCAGATCGCGCGTCTCGTTCGATTCTACGCGCACGAAAGCTGCGCGCAGTGTACGCAGTGTCGCGAAGGCACCGCGTGGACGCTGCGCATCATGGAGCGCATTCGCGATGGCGAGGGGACCGCAGAAGATATCGACACGCTGCTCTCCATCGCCGACAACATGACCGGCAAGACGATCTGCGTGCTCAGCGACTCCTGCGCCACGCCCGTCGTGTCGGGACTCAAGAAGTTCCGCGGCGAGTTCGAGGCGCGCATCGCCGCCAATCGTTCCATGGTCACTGTGCCCGGGGCGTTCCGCGCCACGGCGGCGTGAGCGTGAGCCATGGCTGACGCGGGTGTGAATGTGAAGACGGTCAACCTGACCATCGAAGGGCGCCCGGTAACGGTGCCGGATGGCACGTCCATCCTCGAAGCGGCGAAGATGGCGGGCGTGCTGATCCCGCACTACTGCTACCATCCCGGCCTCCCCGTGGCCGGTGTGTGTCGCATGTGCCTGGTGGAAGTGGAGAAGTTTCCAAAGCTCGCGCCGTCGTGTGCGACATCCGTTGGCGAAGGGCAGGTGGTCCACGTCCATTCTCCCAAAGCGCTCGAAGCGCGCAAGGGCGTCCTCGAGTTCCTGCTCATCAACCACCCGCTCGACTGCCCGATCTGCGATCAGGCCGGCGAGTGCAAGCTGCAGGACTATTACATGGTCCACGAC
>CAYWCJ010000568.1:0-2317 GCA_964456595.1 uncultured Gemmatimonas sp.
GACTACAATCTCATGACAACCATTCCCGGGCTGCACGCGATCGGCGAGTGCAACTTCTCCGATCACGGCGCGAATCGGCTTGGTGCGTCGGCGCTGATGCAGGGACTGGCCGACGGGTACTTCGTGCTCCCGTACACCATCGGCGACTACATCGCGAGCAACAAGCTCGCGCCGATCGACACGAATCACGCGGCGTTCAAGGAAGCTCAAGCCGCCGTGACCGGGCTGCAGACCAAGATGCTGGGCATCAAGGGCAAGCGTACGGTCGATTCAATCCACAAGGAACTCGGCAAGATCATCTGGGACTATTGCGGCATGGCACGTACGCGCGAAGGACTGACGCACGCGCTGGAGCTGCTGCCCAAGCTGAAGGCGGAGTTCTGGACGAACATCAACGTTCCGGGCAGCGGTGAGGCATTGAACCAGGAACTCGAGAAGGCCGGTCGCGTGGCCGACTTCATCGAACTCGGTGAGCTGATGTGTCGCGACGCGCTGCATCGCGAAGAGTCCTGCGGCGGACATTTCCGTGTCGAGTATCAGGAAGCAGGCGAAGCCAAGCGAGATGACGAGCACTTTGCCTACGTCGCCGCGTGGGAGTATGCCGGAGACAACGCCGCCCAGATTCTCAACAAGGAACCGCTGGTGTACGAGAACGTGCATCTGTCAACGCGGAGCTACAAGTAGATGAAGCTCAATCTGAAGGTCTGGCGTCAAGAGGGTCCGAAGGCGCAAGGAGCACTCGAGACGTATTCGCTCGACGGCGTGAGCAGCGACTCGTCGTTCCTCGAAATGATCGACATGCTCAACGAGCAGTTGACCATGACAGGGAAGGAGCCGGTCGCCTTTGCGCACGATTGTCGCGAAGGCATTTGCGGTTCGTGTTCGATGATGATCAACGGACAGGCGCATGGACCGTGGAAGGCGACGGCCACGTGTCAGTTGCATATGCGCGCGTTCAAGGAGGGGGACACGATCACGGTCGAACCGTGGCGCGCATCCGCGTTTCCGGTGGTGAAGGATCTTGTTGTGGATCGATCGTCGTTCGACCGCATCATCCAGGCCGGCGGCTACGTCTCGGTGAATACGGGCGGCGCGCGCGACGCCAACGAGATTCTGATCGGCAAGGAAGTGCTCGACGAATCGATGGACGCCGCCGCGTGTATCGGCTGTGGCGCATGCGTGGCGGCGTGCCCCAATGCCTCCGCATCGCTGTTCACCGGTGCGAAGATCGCGCACCTTGGCGCATTGCCGCAGGGGCAGCCGGAGCGCGATCGTCGTGCGCTGGCGATGGTGGAGACGATGGATCTCGAAGGCTTCGGACATTGCACGCTCGTGGGCGAATGCATGGAAGCGTGCCCGAAGGAGATCAGCATCGATGTCATCAAGACGATGAATCGCGACTACATCATGGCGACCGCACGTCGGCAGGCGCCGAAGGTGGCGACGGCAGGCGCCGGCTGATCGTGCGGCTCGTGACAATCCTCGGCACGATCGCACGTGGTGTGATCGCGGTTGGAGCGATATCCGTTGCGATGTCGGCTTCGCTCTCCGCACAACCGGCGAGTGTGTCACGCGGCCGTGCGTTACTGGTGGCATTCAAGGATTCGTTGCCGGGCAACAGTGGGAATGCGCTGCGCTGCACAAGCTGCCATCTCGACAATGGCACGCGCCCGACCGCGATGTCGTGGTTCGGCAGCGCGGCACGCTATCCGCGCTATCGCTCGCGCAAGGGCACTGAAGAGACGATCCAGCAGCGGGTCAACGAATGCATTGCACGAAGCCTCGCCGGACGTGCGCTGCCGGAAGCCGGACGCGAAATGCGCGACATCGTCGCTTATCTCGATTCGCTCGGTACCCTGCCGCGGTCGGCAGCGGTGGACACGGTCCGCTTGGTTGGTAATCTCGCCACCGGCAAACGCGTGTACGCCGCCAGCTGCGCGCGTTGTCATGGCGCGGATGGCAGTGGCAGTCTCACGCCCGCGGTCTGGGGCGCCAAGAGCTATTCCATTGGCGCCGGACTCGCGCGGCAGACAGTGCTGGCAACGTTCGTGCGTTGGAACATGCCGTACGACCACAAGGACACGTTGTCGCACCAGCAGGCAGCGGACGTCGCGGCGTATGTATTGTCCCGGCCGAGACAGGATCATCCG
Source organism: uncultured Gemmatimonas sp. (assembly GCA_964456595.1). Classification (GTDB taxonomy): domain Bacteria; phylum Gemmatimonadota; class Gemmatimonadetes; order Gemmatimonadales; family Gemmatimonadaceae; genus Gemmatimonas. Next base: position 2,151 of record CAYWCJ010000568.1, read on the forward strand.
GGCAAGGAGAAGGACTGGCCCAAGGGCGATCCACCGGCCGATGTCGCCTACGCCACCGACAGCGCGCGCAAGGCAGGCAAGCCGATGCCCGCCGCGCGACCAGTGCTGCGTCGGCGCGTCGCACCAGCGCCGCAACCGCTGCGCGCCGATCCGATGCCCGACATAGT
>CAYWCJ010000569.1:0-2314 GCA_964456595.1 uncultured Gemmatimonas sp.
TGCGCCGGATTGTAGTGGAAGTGGAGGTACTGATACCCCACGTTCGACACCCAATCGAGGTGCGAGAAGATGCCGTACGGGAACCCGTGTCCCCAGGCACCCATCAACAGCGGCCGGATCACCACCAGCGTCACGTAGGCAAGGACGGCCGCGCCGTACGCCCACGGAATGTGCATGCCCATGCCCAACTTGCGACTGATCTCGGCCTGCCGCAGCGCCCAACTCGCGAATGCGCCAACCGCGCACAGCGTGATGATCTGCCACAAACCTCCTTCACGCAGCGGCGCGAAGCCCAGCCCGTACTTCAAGTCAGGCGGAGCAATGGAGATCTGCCAAAGGTTCCACGTCGGTCCGATTGCTGCGCCCCATACGCACAGCATGGTACCGAGTAGAATGAAGAAGATTGCTGCTACACCGAAAAAGCCCACGTAAAACGGACCGAACCAGAAATCAAACAGATCTCCGCCAATCAGCGTTCCACCGCGGACTCGATACTTGCGTTCAAAACTGAGCATCGCCATGGGCGATTTCTCCAAGCGTGCAAACGATGGCGGAGGCTGGCGTCGGCCGGGGATGGAATCGCACCGACACGTGCGAAGACCATCCCGGCGGCGACGCGCGACGTTTTACCGGCCGGGCGGGAGCGGCGACATCTCTGCCGCCATTGCCGGAGCCGATGCCCCGACGGGCGCCTGATCGGCGGACAGCGTACCGTTCTCGATCCACGAGTAACGCTGTGAGCTGAGCAGGATAAAGTGAATGACGAACGCGAGTGCTGCGATGAAGCCAGTGACGGCCACCATCACGCGACGCGGGTCATACATCAGCCAAATACGATGCATGATGGATCCTCAGCGCGTGGCTGCTGGCGGGGTGACGTACTTGGCCTTGAGGGTGCCCGGCCAGTTCAACTGACTGAAGGCAAAGAGGTGCATCACAAGGACTGCGCCAGCGATGAACGAGCCGATGCCGCCCATGATCAGGTGGGGATCAAGCCCGATCCAGATTCGATACATGTTGCGCTCCTAGATGCGCGAGGGTGAATGAAGTGACGTATGGCTCAGAACCAGGGACGCCAGCTCCACGCCAAGAGATGAGCGCCGACCGCTCCCAGAACCCACACGCCCGTACCCGCGATCCAGAACTTGTTGAAGCGAAGGGCTTCTTCCTCGGTCATTCCACCTTTTTCGAACATCGAGACCTCCGGAGAACTGCGATGCTACCGCGCTAATCCCGCGCGGCTGGGAATCCGCTCCGTGCGGAGCGACAAACCTTGTACTTCACTGCGCTGTAAACTTCACCTGACACTGCCAGTCGTCAAGAATTATTTACACTTTTCCCAACATTTCTTTGAGATCCACCACATGACCGTCGATTCTGGGCGCGAACACGGAGAAATCGACCACGCGCCCCCACCAGACTGGCCGTTTCGGGATGCCTCGAGACTCCTCGACGTCGACGGCATCCGCTGGCACTATCAACAGATCGGTGCCGGACCCGATCTACTGCTTGTCCATGGCACCGGCGGCTCGGTCCACTCATGGGAGCGGTGCATCGCACCACTCACCGCGGCGTTTCGCGTCACCGTCATCGACCTGCCAGGTCACGGATTCACACTCGTGCCCCCCGCAGTCGACGCCCGCTTGGACAGCTACTCCCTGCACGGGATGTCGCGCGCCGTTGCCTCGCTGCTGAACGCGATCGGGGTCGCACCGGCGCTGGTCGCTGGTCATTCGGCTGGCCTGTCGGTGTTGCTGCGCATGGTGCTGGATGAACACATCGCACCGGCACGCATCGTCGGCTTCAACCCGGCACTGGTCGCACCGCCCGATTTCTACGTCGCGCTCATTGCACCGGTCCTCGGCGCGCTCTTCGAAACGCGCGCGATTGCCGACAGCGGGGCATGGCTCGCACGCCGCACGCGCATCATTCAGACGATGCTGGGCAGCACGGGGACGCAGCTCAGCCCCGCCGCACTCGCGCGGTACGAATTTCTGTGCGCGCGCCCCGAGCATGTCCACGCGGCACTGGCGATGATGTCCCGGTGGGATCTGCCGCGCCTCATACGCGACGCGGTCGCGCTCACAACGCCGCTCGATCTCATCGCTGGCGCGAACGATCGATGGGTGCCGTATGCCGCGTTGGCCCGCAGCGTGGCGCGCATTCCGATGGCGACGATTCGCGCGGTGGACGGCGCAGGGCATCTCTTGCTCGAAGAGCGCCCGGACGTGGTGGTCGGGGCGCTCTTGGCGGATTAACCCGAAGTTCGGTGGAGAAGAATGCGCGTAAGCGGTTACCCGGCCGCGCGTTGCGT
>CAYWCJ010000570.1:0-2299 GCA_964456595.1 uncultured Gemmatimonas sp.
ACGGCGTCGCGTGCGGTTGGTGTTGGACGAATTGACGCCGTCGATGCAAGCTTGAACAACCTTCGCTGTGAAGGACGTAGTGCTCACCGCACATTCGAAAGACTCCGAGGCACGCATGATTTACCGCGCATTCGCGTTGTTGCTGCTGATCGTCGCCCCCCTCTCCGCGCAGGTGGCGCCCAGGTACACACCATCCGAGTACGTGCAGAGTTCGTTCGATCTGCCGATGCGCGATGGGATGACGCTGCACATCGAAATGTTCGCGCCCAAGGAGATCGGCGAACCGTTGCCGTTTCTGCTGCAGCGCACGCCGTATGGTGTCGGCGGAACGGCAGGGCGGCTCGGCGGCAGCTACAAGGAGCTCGCGCAAGACGGTTACATCTTTGTCTTTCAGGACATTCGTGGGCGCTACAAGTCCAACGGTACGTTCGTGATGCAGCGACCGCCGCGTCCGCTCGACGGTCCGCAGAACGCGATCGACGAGAGTACCGACACGTATGACACCATCAAGTGGTTGCTGACCAACGTGCCGAAGAACAACGGGCGCGTCGGCATGCTCGGCGTGTCCTACGATGGCTGGACGGCAGCGATGGGAATGCTCGATCCGCATCCGGCACTGAAGGCCGTCAGTCCGCAGGCGTCGCCGGCCGACATGTTCATTGGCGACGACTTCCATCATAACGGCGCGTTCCGACTGAGCTACGGCTTCGAGTATGCGTTTCTCACCGAGGCGAGCAAAGAGAACTCCAACTTCACCTTCGACAAGTACGACACGTACGAGTGGTATCTCGCGCTTGGCCCGCTGTCGAACGTGCAGTCACGCTACCTGAAGGATAAGACACTCCCGACCTGGACCGACTTCGCCGAGCATCCGAACTACGATGCGTTCTGGCAGAAGCAAGCGATGAAGCCGTACCTGAAACGCGTGACGATGCCGACGCTCAATGTCGCCGGGTGGTGGGATCAGGAGGACTTCTACGGACCGCTGACGATTTATCGTGAGCTCGAGAAGCACGATCAGCGCGCCGAGAACGCGCTGGTCGTTGGGCCGTGGTGGCACGGCGGTTGGAGCAACGGACCAGGACAGAAGATCGGCCCGATCGATTTCGGGTCGGCGACCGGCGAGTTCTATCGTCAGAAGATTCAGGCACCGTTTTTTGCGCACCATCTCAAAGACCTCGGCGAATTCAAGCCGGCCGAAGCGACCGTGTTCGAGTCGGGGAGCAACAGCTGGCGCACGTTCACCGCCTGGCCTCCCAAGGAAGCCGCAACCAGATCGCTCTTCTTTCGCGCTGACGGACGGCTCTCCTTCGAAGCGCCGAGTGCGTCCGATGGGGATGGCGTGGACCGCTATGTGAGTGATCCGGCGAAGCCCGTTCCGTATCGCAAGCGTCCGATCGAAGCGACGTACAATCCAAAGGGATCAGGATGGCGCACGTGGCTGGTGGAAGATCAGCGCTTCGTGCAGGGGCGCCCCGATGTGTTGAGCTGGGAAACGGAGGTGTTGACCGAGGATGTCGTGGTTGCCGGCGACATCACCGCCAAGCTGTTCGCGAGCACCACGGGTTCCGATGCGGATTGGGTGGTGAAGTTGATCGACGTGTATCCGGAGACAATGACGCCCGATCACACGTTGGGCGGCTATCAGCTGATGGTGGCGAACGATGTGTTTCGCGGCCGCTTTCATCGATCGTTCGAGACGCCGGAAGCCTTGGTTCCCAACCGCGTGACGCCCTTCACGATTGACCTGCACACGCAGAGCTATCGGTTTCTGAAGGGGCACAAGATCATGGTGCAGGTGCAGAGCAGCTGGTTCCCGATCATCGATCGCAATCCACAGACGTGGGTTCCAAACATCTTCCGGGCGAAGGCGAGTGATTACGTGGCCCAGACGCACTCCATCTGGCGCAGCGGACGCTTCCCGTCCCGCGTGGAGATCCAGACCGTCCCGCCCTGAGCCAATTCCCACGAACGGGGGCGCGAGGTGCCGATGCGCTCAAGATCATGTCTCCCGGGCCGTCGCTTCGATGAACGCCGCCTTTGCGCGGGCGCGCCGCTACTCGCGCATCGCCGCGCTATCGCGCGTTTCGGGCATGGTCACGTACACCGCCAGTGACGCGACGATGCAGGCCGTGACGTACCAGTAGAACCACGTCTCGTGCCCCATGTTCTTGAACCAGAGCGCGAGATACTCCGCCGTGCCGCCGAACATGGAGACCGCGATGGCGTACGGAAACGCGACGCCGAGGGCACGAATGTTGGTGGGGAAGAGTTCAGCCTTGACCACGGCGTTGATGGC
>CAYWCJ010000571.1:0-2296 GCA_964456595.1 uncultured Gemmatimonas sp.
GGTGTACGATCCGCGTCCGTCGTGGATGTCCACTTTTGCACGCCGCGCCCTCGAAGGTGATCCTCGCTTTGCCGTCAGCAGTCGCATCGTCACGTCGCGCAACATCAGCTCCGTGACCGGTGCCGCGCCCGAGCGACTCGATGCGCTGACCAGCCTCGATCCCTTCGATGCCATCGTAGTGGGGGCTCCGGACGCCATCAGCGCGCGTGACGTTGCTGGTCTCGAGAGGTATCTGCGCCGCCGCGGTGGCGCCGTCGTACTCCTCCTCGACACGCGCAGTACCGGCGCGATCGACCGACTGACCACCGTGCGCAACTGGAGCTTTCGCAACGATCCGAATGGTGTCTTGGTGCGTCCGGTTGGAGGTGACACCAGCGCACTTCGCACATCGCAGCAGCTCTGGCCTGCACTGCTCCCCATCGGTGCCCAAGTGGTCGCACGCAGTGACACGAGCCGCGACGCGCAGCCTGATCGCGGTCCTGATCGTGCGCGCGATCGTGCGCGCGATCGTGCGCCGGAAGTTGTGTCGGATCGTGCGCTCATCTGGAGCATCGGCGTGGGTGCGGGTGAACTCGTGGTGAGTGGTGCGCTGGATGCCTGGCGCTTTCGTGATCGTGCGGTCTCGGGCTTCGAACGCGTGTGGCCATCCATCATCGCCGATGCCGCGAGTGCGTCGCTGCCGCCCGTCTCCGTGCAACTCGCGCAGCAGGTGCTCGCGCCTGGCGACGACGCGAACTTCACGGTGCTGGTTCGACAGCCTGCACTATCGTCCAGCGCACGCAATGTCTCGACCGGCGTGTCGGGCACGGACGCCCGCCTGCCGCGCACGCGCGTATCTGCCGTCCTCGAAACCGCTAACGATTCGTTGCCGCGCATTGCCATTCGCCTCTGGCCCGATGGCGCGATCGGTCTGCTGCGCGGCACACTCCGCGCGCCCATCCTGAACGGACCGGCGCGCCTCGTCGTCACCGCCGATGGTCAGCGTACCATAGTTCCCATCGTTGTCGATTCCACCCGCCAGCGCGTCTCCGAAAGCGACGCCGCCCTGCTCGAGGCCTGGGCCACATCGCGCGGTGGACGCGCCATCACGCCCGCCGAACTCCCATCGCTCGTGCGAGAGATCCGGCGTAGCATCCAGGCGGCCCCACGCGCCGTCTCGTGGCATCCGATGCGGAGCGGATGGTGGCTGATCCCGTTCGTCCTCGCGCTGAGCGGGGAGTGGTGGTTGCGTCGCCGACGCTCTCTCGCCTGAACACGAGCCCTCGCCAGGCGACGCGCGCCATCGCCGCTGAGCAGCCCAATCGGGTCAACGAAACGGGACGGTTGCACGCATTCTCTGGAGAGCCCTCGCGTGCCTGTCCGAGCGTGCTTGACAGTCCCCGCCGCATTCCCTACGCTCTGCCGCATATGTATACCCGCGAAGAAGTCAAAGCCATCGTCGACAAGGTCATCAACATGGCCAAGGCCGACGCCGTCGAGGTCAACCTCACTGGTGGCGAACGCTCCGGCACCCGGTGGGCCAACTCCTCCATCACCACCAACCTCGTTCAGTACGATCGACAGGTCACCGCCACTGTGCGCGTCGGCCAGAAGTCCGGAAGCGCCAACACGCGCGACTTCAGCGACGCTGGACTGCAGGCGATGGTCAACGAAGCCATCGCCACCGCCAACGCGGCCACCGATAATCCGAATCTTCCGGCACTGCTCGGCGCGCAGGAGTACATCCCGGTTGACGCCGCCATGCCGGACATGGTGAAATACGGCCCCGCCGAACGCGCACGCATGGTGAAGGACAGCATTGATCTCGCCGAGAAAAAGGGCGTACTCGGCGCGGGCTACATCCCCAAAATCGATCAGACCAACTGCACCGCGAATTCGAAGGGACTTTTCGCGTACTATCGCAACGCCGAGATGGGCTTTGTGCTCACCTGTCGCATGCCCGACGGCAGCGGCAGCGGCTTCTCCGCCACGATGGGCATCAAAGACATTCGGTCGGTAGACGCGAAGGCACTCACTGAAGTCGCGGCGAACAAGGCTCTCAAGAGTCGCAACGCGAAAGCCATCGAACCGGGTCGCTACACCGTCATTCTCGAGCCTCGCGCCAACGCGCGATTCCTTTCGCTCATGACGGGCATCTTCAACAATGGTGGAACGGGCGGTTTCGGTGGTCGCGGCGGTGGCGGTGGCGCGCCTCCGGGCGCTGACGGCCCTCCGGCCGGCGCACTGCCGGGTGGTGGTCCTCCGGGTGGTGGTCCTCCGGGTGGTGGTCCTCCGGGTGGCGGTCCTCCGGGTGGCG
>CAYWCJ010000572.1:0-2293 GCA_964456595.1 uncultured Gemmatimonas sp.
GGTGTGCAGGCGTTACCCGTGTACGGTGGTGCGTCGATGGAAGCACAGATCCGTGCACTCAAGCGCGGGGTCGATGTCGTCATCGCCACGCCGGGACGCGCACTCGATCACATCCGTCGCAACACGCTGCAGTTGCAGTCGGTGAAGACGGTGGTGCTCGACGAAGCGGACGAAATGCTGGACATGGGGTTCGCCGAAGATCTGGAAGCGATTCTCGAAGCGACGCCCAAGAACCGTCAGACGGCGCTGTTTTCCGCGACGTTGCCGGCACGGATCGTGTCGATTGCCCGACGTCAGCTGCGCGACCCCGTCACCGTCACGATCGATCGCGAGATCGTACCCGACGGCGAAGCGGCACGGGTGCGTCAGGTGGCGTACATGGTGCCGCGCGCACACAAGATGGCGGCACTGGCCCGCGTGCTCGATCTCGAACATCCGACGTCGGCCATCGTCTTCTGTCGCACGCGCACGGAAGTCGACGAGCTGTCGGAAACGCTGGCCGCGCGCGGCATGCGTGCCGATGCGTTGCATGGTGGTCTGTCGCAGGATCAGCGCGATCGCGTGATGCAGCGCTTTCGCTCGAAAAAGACCGATCTCCTTATCGCGACCGATGTTGCGGCACGTGGTCTCGATGTGAAGCATGTGTCACACGTGGTGAACTACGATGTGCCGGCCGATGCCGAGGCGTACGTGCACCGCATTGGTCGTACGGGTCGCGCCGGTCGCGAGGGCGTGGCCATTACGCTCGCCGAGCCGCGTGAGCATCGGTTGCTGCGCAACATCGAGCGCATGACCAAGCAACGGATCGAGATTGCCACCGTCCCCACGGTGGCCGACCTCAGGTCGCGTCGTCTGGAGCTGGCCCGTGCGTCACTGCGGGAAGCCATTCTCGACGGTGAGCTCGACATGTATCGCGGTATCTGCGAGTCGCTGGCGGAGGAGTTCGACGTCATGGACATCGCGGCGGCTGCGGTGAAGATGCTCGAAGCGCGCGACAACAGCGACGAGGCCGATATCCCAGCGGTCGCGCCCAAGTCCGAGCGGTCGCGCAGCGACGATCGTCCGCCTCGAGATGACCGATCCAGTCGCGAAGATCGTCCACGCCGCGAAGGCGGTGCACCCGCCGAACGTCCGTCGCGTGCGAAGGCTGCGCGCGCGGCCAGTCCCGAGTGGGCCGTGGCCAAGCTCTGGGTTGGTGCCGGTCGCAAGGCGAAGATGCGGCCAGGGGATCTCGTGGGCGCGATTGCCAACGAAGTCGGCATCGATGCCGGCGTGATCGGCGCGATCCAGATCGCCGACGGCTACTCGACGGTGGAAGTGCCGGAAGAGATTGCGGAAGACATCATCACCGCGCTTCGCAGCACGACGATCAAGGGGCGGCGTGTGCTGGTACGGCGGGATAGAAGCTGAATTTCGGGCGCTGAACCTCCGTTCGCGCACAGTATGGAATGCAACCGGCCGCTGGCGAGATGATCGCTGGCGGCCGGTTTTGCGCAAGACGGGGGCGTTGCGGAGCAGGCGGTGGCGCAAACGCGTCGTGCGTTACGCACTGTCATGCCTTGACAGTAGCTTCTCCCGCTGCGCCCCGACGAGCACGCTCCAACTTCCAGCCCGGCCCACGGTGGATCAAGCAACACACAACAAGATCGTCTCGTTCATCTGGGGCATCGCCGACGACGTCCTCCGGGACCTCTTCAAGCGAGGCAAGTATCCGGATGTGATCCTGCCAATGTGCGTCATTCGCCGGATGGACGCTGTCCTGGAGCCCGCTAAAAAGCAGGTGCTCGAGACCAAGCAGATGCTGGATACGGCCGGCATCACCGAACAGCGCGCCGCGTTGTGCGCCGCGGCGGACCAATCGTTCTACAACACCTCAAAGTTCACGCTGCGCGATCTCACCTCGCGCGGCAGCCAGCAACAGTTGCTGGCCGACTTTGAGGACTACCTGAACGGCTTCTCGCCCAACGTTCAGGACATTCTCGAAAACTTCAAATTCCGCAACCAGCTCCTGACGCTTTCGCGTTCGGACTCGCTTGGGACGCTGATCGCCAGGTTTCTCGATCCCTCGATCGACCTGTCACCGGCGGGCATCGACAACCACGCGATGGGCACGGTGTTCGAGGAGCTGGTCCGGAAGTTCAACGAAGAGAACAACGAAGAAGCCGGCGAGCACTGGACCCCGCGCGATGCGGTGCGGCTGATGGCCAACCTGGTCTTCCTGCCCATCGAGAGTGAAATCAAGTCGGGCACGTATCTGCTCTACGACTGCGCCTGCGGCACCGGCGGCATGCTC
>CAYWCJ010000573.1:0-2291 GCA_964456595.1 uncultured Gemmatimonas sp.
GCCCGAACCCGAAGCCCGACACTTGGTGGTTGTCGTTTGCGCTCGGCCACCGCCGCTGCGCCTGCGTGTGGTCCTTGATGCGCCTCTTGATGCGCCTTGCTACCCCCGCCTGTCTTCGGCAGCTTGCTACCAATGACTAACTCGTCCGCCAACTGTCGTGCCGCCCGCATCATCTGTCGGGCCGGCCTCCCGCGCGTCGTCGCCGCGCTCTTCGCCGTGACCCACGTCGCTGCCCTTCGCGCGCAATCACCGGACGCCTGCGCCGGCCACTGGGAGGGCGCGATCGAGCTGCCGGGCGCCAAGCTCGCCTTCGACGTCGATCTGGCGCGCCTGCCCGACCGCAGCTGCGCCGGAGACATCTCCATTCCGCTGCAGGGCGCCAAAGACATTGCGCTGATCAACGTCACCGTCGTTGGCGACAGCCTGCGCTTCACCATTGGCGGCGTTCCGGGCTCGCCGATGTTTTCCGGTGTGCGTGGCGCAGACGGTCGCACCGTCACGGGCACGTTCACCCAGGGCGGCGGCAGCTTTCCGTTCAGCATGTCCACCGCCGCGTCGGCCAGCGAACGCGCGCAACAGGCACTCGCGGGATTCGAAGCCTTCGTCGACTCGGCTCGCGTCGCGTGGAAAGTCGTTGGACTCTCCGTTGGCATTACGGTCGACGGAAAGACGGTCTATCTGAAAGGACACGGCGAGCGCGATCTCGCAAAGCGTCTCCCTGTCACGCCGCAGACGCTGTTCGCCATCGGTTCGTCATCCAAGGCATTCACGACGTTTGCGATGGGTGCGCTGGTCGATCAGGGGAAGCTGCAGTGGGACGTGCCCGTCAACACGTATCTCCCGTGGTTCCGCATGCACGACGAATCGGTGTCACGGCGCATCACGCCACGCGATCTCGTCACGCACCGCAGTGGACTTCCGCGACATGACCTGCTCTGGTACAACAACACCATCTCCACGCGCGAAGAACTCGTGCGTCGGATCGCGCACCTGCCGCTCAACAAAGATCTGCGCGAGACCTTTCAGTACAACAACCTGATGTTCCTCACGGCGGGCTATCTCGTGGGAAACATCACCGGCACGACCTGGGAAGCCGGTCTGCGACAGTTGGTACTCGATCCGCTTGGCATGAAGCGCACGAACTTCTCAGTCAAGCAATCGGAGGCCGACCCGGATCACTCGCTCGGCTATCGGGCGCAGAACGATTCCATCCAGCGGCTTCCGTACCGCGACATCTCGCTGGTCGGCCCGGCTGGTTCGATCAACTCTTCAGCCGAAGAGATGCTCAAGTGGGTCGGACTGCATCTCGCGGGCGGCAAGCTGGGAAGCACGCAGGTGATCCAGGCCAGCACGCTCAAGGACATGTACCGTCCATACACCCCGATCTCGGGGCTCGGTGATGACGCCGAGCTTGGCCCGATGAGCTATGGCCTGGGCTGGTTCATCGACACCTATCGCGGGCATTATCGCGTGCAGCATGGCGGCAACATCGACGGCTTCACGGCCTCGGTCACGCTGCTTCCGAAAGACGGGATCGGCATCGTCGTCCTGGTGAATCAGAACGGTGCGGCACTTGGCGAGCTCGTGGCGCGCCACGCGATGGACCGTTTGCTCGGCGGCGCCATGCGCGACTGGAGCGGACAAGCACTGGCGCGCACCAAGGCGGCGCAAGCGGTGGCGCGTGTTGCGACACAGAAGAAGGCGGCGGCGCGCATTCCGAATGCGCCGCCAACGCATCCGCTCGCGGCCTACGCGGGCACGTACGCCGACTCCGGGTACGGTGCAGCGACGGTCTCGATCGAACGCGACACGTTGCGCGTGACGTACAACGGCATCAGCGCGCAGCTGCAGCCCTGGCACTACGAAACGTTCAGCGCGCTGCGCAATCCGGACGACCCGACCTTCGAGGACGGGCAGTTCACCTTTCGCACATCCACGGCCGGCCGTGTGGATGCGGTGCTGGCGTCGATGGACGCCAACGTGCCGCAAACCGTGTTCCGGCGGCAGCCCGATCCGCGTCTGCTGAACGCCGCGACGCTGCAGCCGTTCACGGGGCGCTATCAGATTCCCGGCGGGCCGTTGGTGGTGGTGTCGCTGCGTGGCAACGTGCTGCTGTGGACGCAGGGGAGCGGGGCACCCGCCGAATTGGCGCCAGAGGATGGAACGCGCTTCGTGGTGAAGGCGATGCGATCGAGGTGACGTTCGCGCTCGATGCCGCGGGGAAGGTGACGGGCGCGCGTGTGGTGCAGCCGGGGGCGGTGACGGAGCTGGCGAGGGTGCCGTAGGAGACT
>CAYWCJ010000574.1:0-2288 GCA_964456595.1 uncultured Gemmatimonas sp.
GAGCCCCGACAGCGCACCCGAGAGTTCGTTGCGATGCAGCACGTCGAAGGTCACGTAGCGCATCGGCAGGTCGCGATACGAGTGCTTCGTGGCCGCAAAAAAGAGATGGTGCGACGGGCAGTTCATCGGCTTGAGCGCCATCTCATGCTCACCCGTCTCGTTGTCGAGCACGAGGAACATGTTGTCCTTGTACTTGCCCCAGTGTCCCGACTGCTCCCACAACTTCGAGTTGTAGAGCAGCGGCGTCTTGATCTCCTTGAACGCGTCGCGCTGTCGCTCGCGCACGAACGCTTCGAGCGTGTTGTACACGGTCGTGCCTTTGGGCGTCCAGAAGACGCCGCCCGGCGATACCGGAAAGAGCTGGAACAGGTCGAGCGCCTTGCCGAGCACCCGGTGGTCGCGCTTCTTCGCTTCCTCGAGATTGTGCAGGTGTGCGTCGAGCTCGTCCTTCTTGAAGAAGGCCGTCGCGTAGATGCGCTGCAGCATCTGGCGCTTCTCGTCGCCGCGCCAGTACGCACCGGCAGCGGACAGCAGTTTGAAGTGCTTCAGATACGACGTGTCCTGCACATGCGGACCACGGCAGAGGTCGACGAACGGACCGTCGGTATACGTCGAGATGACCTCGTCGCTCCCTTCGAAATCGTCGAGTCGCTCGAGCTTGAGTGGATCATCGACGAACCGCGTGCGCGCTTCCGACAGCGTCACCTCCTCGCGAACGAACGGAAGCTTCTCCGCGATGACTTTGCGCATTTCGGCTTCGAAGGCGTCAAGGTCCTCTGGCGTGAACGGCTGCGCGACCTCGAAGTCGTAGTAGAAGCCGTCGTCGATGGCCGGACCGAAACCGATGTGCGCATCGGGGCGCAAACGGCGCACCGCGGTGGCCAGGATGTGCGCTCCCGAGTGACGCAGCACCGCCAGCGCGCGCGAATCCTTGTCCGTGATCACGATGAAGGCCCCGGACTTGCGTATCGGGGTCATGAGGTCCTGCACCTCGCCATCCACCGCCACCGCCACCGAGGCCTGCAACAGCCGCGCACCGATCGTCGCTACCACGTCGCGCCCCAGCGTGCCCGAGGGCACTTCTCTGGTGGAACCATCGGGGAGCGTCAGGATAAGCATCATATCGGGTCCAGCATTGGACGGGCCGGCGATCATCGGTAGCGGAGTGGTGGAAGGGCGCAGGACAAGAGCAAATGGCGTCAAGGCCAACTGGCGACAAGGCCCATGGCGACAAGGCCCATTGCTACGAGGCCACATGGCGACAAGGCCACATGGCCGCGCGCGGCAGGCGCCGGGATACTCTCGGCACTCGCCGCACAAGATGGTCAACTTACCGATTGGCAGATACACGCGCCACCGGAGATACGATATGCCGCGCACCCTGCGATTCGTTGCTCGTGACGTGACGGAACCGACCGATTGGACGCGTCGTTCCCGCGCCACCTCGTTGCTGTTGCTCGCGGTCGGCGTCACCGCCGGTCTGGCACTGGTGTTGGCCACCAGACGCCGAGGTCGACGGGCACTGCATCGAGGTGACAGTTCGTGGACCCGCCTCCGCAATCCGGAACGCATGCCATCGCATCAACCTGTCGCCCGCCTTCCCCTGCCCACACCGCTCGACCGCGCTGCAGCCCCGCCGCTGCCTCCGCTCCCCGCGCACATCGAGCGGACTGAGCACGCGACTGTTGTGCTCGAGAGGCGGGTGCTGGAGGCCTTTCGCAATGACCCCATCCTCGCCGAACGCGCCATCGATATCGGCGCGCTGGAGACGGGCGTGATCGAGTTGGCAGGGTGGGTCGATGCGCCGAACGAAGTTGGGTTGGCGGTGACGATTGCCCGCGGCATTCCGGGGGTCACGCGCGTCGTCGATCATCTCGCCGTGCAGGGACGCACACCGCCTCGCAACCACGCCACCGACAACTATGCGGCGGTCACGGTCGAGGACGTCGCGCGGGACGCCGCCGGAAACCATCTCCGCGCCGATTGATCCGCGAACGAGGGGGCACGCGTATGGACAACTTCCATGCGCTCGAATCCGCTCCGCGACAACCATAGTCGCGTTCGCACTCGCGCACTTAGTTTTCCCGGATGACATCGCCCGCCATCCGACGCCAGCGTACGAGGACGTCCTGTACGGTGTTGTTGAGCCCGTGTCCGACATGCAGTACGGCCGTCACGTTGGGCGGCGGCATCACGATCACGAACGGCTCGTGGTCGGCGGCGCGCGACGCGCTGGCGGTGAACACGCCGTGTTCGGTCCAACGAGGATACCAGGCGGCCTGAGCGGC
>CAYWCJ010000575.1:0-2285 GCA_964456595.1 uncultured Gemmatimonas sp.
AAACAGGTCCAGCCGATGATAGAGGTCTTCCCGAAACCGGCCTTCCCGCACCAGTTCTTTCAGGTCCCGATTGGCCGCAGCGATCACGCGGACATCAACGGGAATATCTCGGTTGCCTCCGACCCGGCGGACTTTGCGATCTTCGAGTGCGGTCAGCAACTTGGCCTGCAAGGGCAGGCTCAACGACGCCAATTCATCGAGAAACAGGGTTCCTCCGCTGGCGGCTTCGAACAGGCCCATGCGGGCGCTGCGGGCGTCCGTGAAGGCTCCCTTTTCGTGCCCGAACAACTCGGATTCCGCGAGGCTTTCCGGAATGGCCGCACAGTTCGCCTCGACCAGCGGACCCGTGCTGCGCGGCCCATGGGCGTGCAGCCAGCGGGCAATGGTGGTCTTACCGGTTCCAGTTTCTCCCTGAATCAAGACCGGCGGCAAGGTGGCCCCTCCGCCCTGCAGGCGCTCATCGGCACCCATGATGCGGCTGAGTTGCGATTCCAAGCCGGCCAGGGCGGCGCCGAAGAAGAAGGTGGATTCCGGAGAATCGGTCCGCCGATGTTCCGTGACCCGGGCGGATTGTTTCTGTTGCCGGGCGCGAGCCAGTACCACGGCCAGGGCCTCGGGCTCAAACGGCTTGGTCAGGTAATCCAGAGCGCCCAGCTTCATGGCCTCCACCGCTCCGGTAATTCCACCCTCACCGGTCATGACGATCGCCCCGGTGTTGTTGCCAAACACGCCTTCCCGCAGCAGATCCACTCCGCGTCCATCCGGCAGATTTACGTCCAAAAGGACGAAATCGAAGCTCAGCTCTCCCGCCATTTGCCGCGCGGCTCGGATCGAATCCGTAAGGGTCACGTCCGCTCCCATCCGCTCCAGCGTGGCGGCCAGATGCCGCCGCAACAGCGGCTCGTCTTCGACCACTAGGATGCTGAGTCCAGAGAGGACCGTGATTGCCATATCTGCGAAGCGTGCGGCAAAAGGAGCCGAGAACCAAGCCCCTCGTCTGAGGAGGTCGGGCGGTTCTATGATTACTGCGTTGTGCTTGGGAGCCCGCTGGCTACCTTTGGCCAGTCATTACGAAATGAATGAATCTCGTGAAGTCCGAGCGTGGATCGAGCAGGCGGGTACGCCGATTGTCCCTGTCCAGGGCTCTTGTTCCATTGGCCGGGCGACCAATAACCAGTTGGTCCTCCGTGATGACAAGGTGTCCCGGAAGCACGCTGTCATCCACCGTCAAGGTGAGAACGAGTATTGGCTCGTGGACTTGGGCAGCAGCAATGGAACCTACCTCAACGGTCGCCGCGTCGCCCAACCCGTCCCGCTCAATGATGGAGCGGCGATTCAAATTGGTTCTGCGTTGATGAAGTTTTGCCAGAAGGCGACCGATATGGCGCTTTCGGGCGAATTGGCGGATCGGACCTTGATGGATATCCGGTCGGCGAATTGCTGGCTCCTCTTGGCGGATATTGAAGGTTCGACCGAACTCGGGCAGGCCATGACGGCCGAGCAGCTTCCCGTGATTACGGGGCGTTGGTTTTCCAACTGTAAGCAGGTTATTGAAGGCGATGGCGGGACCATCAACAAATATCTGGGTGATGGATTCTTCGCGTACTGGCCCGCCGGTGAAACAGATCGGGAGCCCTTATTGAAGGCGCTGGCTGAGTTGAAACAGCTCCAGCAAGCGGCTGAACCGCCTTTCCGCATTGTCCTGCATTGTGGTCAGGTCTTTATGGGCGGGGCTCCGTCCATGGGTGAAGAGAGCCTCTCCGGCCCCGAAGTGAATTTCATTTTCCGGATGGAGAAGCTCGCCGCCGCTCTGCAATGCCGCTGTTTGATGAGTGCCGCCTCGCGGAAGTTGCTGCGCGGGGGCTTGCCGTCGGAACCGAAGGGCGAACACCCGGTTTCCGGGTTTGTTGGGACCTTTGAATTTTTCGAGTTCTGACGCTCCCGACCGTCGGGATTGATCCGGGAAAAGCAGTAAGCGGTGATTGGTAAGCGAGGTAGGGATGAGCTGCGGCTCGTCCCCATCTAGTTCCGACACGTTGGAGAGCTGGCTCACGCGGGGGATGGGGAAGGCTGAGAGTTGAGAGTTGAGAGCTGAGAGACCAGGTAGGGATGAGCTGCGGCTCGTCCCCATCTAGTTCCGACACGTTGGAGAGCTGGCTCACGCGGGGGATGGGGAAGGCTGAGAGTTGAGAGCTGAGAGACCAGGTAGGGATGAGCTGCGGTTCGTCCGCATCTAGTTCCGACACGTTGGAGAGCTGGCTCACGCGGGGGATGGGGAAGGCTGA
>CAYWCJ010000576.1:0-2277 GCA_964456595.1 uncultured Gemmatimonas sp.
ATTCCGTTGCAGATCAAGGTCTCGACCAATGACACCGCTGGTGCGCTCTTCGTCTTCGAGCATGCCAACATGGGGAAGGGCGGGCAGAGCAGCAGTTTGCCGCCCACGGCATGAAGGTCGTTGGGCCCCCTCTCAACGTCGGCTGAAGATCCCGATCCCGCGCGCTGCCACCGACGGATGGCTTCTTGCCCGCACCCGCGGGAGTCATAAGCAGTACGAGCAGCCGACCAAAACGGGTCAAATGATGCAGCAAACGACAAACGCCCGACCGTTTCCGGTCGGGCGTTCTCGGAGCGGGGGGCTGCTGAGGTCAGGCCGTGGTGTTGCTGCGCTGACGGCGGCGGGCCATGCCGAAGGCGGCGAGCATGCCGACGCCAAGGAGGGCAACCGTGCTGGGCTCTGGCACCGTGTTCGTGTTGGTGAACGCGTAGTTGGTGTACTGCGCACCGACGGCCCAGTCCTGCGTGTAAGCCGACACGTCACCTGGATTCTGGTACAAACCGCCCGTGCTCACAACGAAATCATGGTTGTACACGGTTCCGCACGGGAACGCACCGCCGCAGAGGCCGAGCCCGCCGCTGTCCCAAGTGCTATACCAAGCCGAGTTGTTGATGTTGGTTGGGTTGTTGTCGACAGAGGAGATCAGGTAGTCTGTCGGCAGGCCGCCAAAGAGCAGGGCGGCCGCTTCACGCGCCGAGTACGCCTGAGGTACGACGGTCCAATTCGGCCCCTGATCTACCTGCCAGAAGCCGACGAACGTCTGCGCAGAGGCAGCGCTCGCGGCCAAAGTGACGGCAGTGACCGCAGTGAGGGCGGCGGCAAAGAGCTTGCGCATCTGGAACTCCCGTTGATGATGGTTGGCACTCTCACGACGCCATCGTCGCGGAGGGTCGAGCTTGGTAGACCGTGGTTTCGGTCACAATATCAAGCAAGACGCGTTCCGTTGGTTGGCCCATCGGGACAATGCCCCCAAATTCCCTCCGCTACAGAGGGAGGCGAGCCATTTCTTTGTCGTACGATTGTGGTCGACAAAGACATTTCGTCCCCTGAATCCGTAACTCGCGCAACAACAGTGTCGCACGTGCGCTACACCATCGAACGGCTACTCGACCTTGGATACGGCGGCGGGATTGTCGCGCTCCACCACGATCGTGAAGTCCTTGGCCAGCGCGACGACGGAGCCGACCGCGAGCCAAAAGGGGATCAGCACGGCACCGGCGACGCCGGCGGTGAGCGGCATGTCCAGCAACGTCCGACCCTGTGCGTTGCGAATGACGATACGACGCACATTCCCCTCACGGAGAATCGCCTTCAGGCGATCCTTGAGCTTCCCACCACTGACCTTGATCTCTTCGACGACGGTCATGCTTCGCTCTCTCTCTCTCTCTCTCTGGGTTTGCCCGACGCGGCCCCGAGTCGCTCCGACCACTACGGCCGAAGCAGACAGTCTGGCTACAGCCGCGGGTTGCGACATCAACGTACGACAACGACCTATCGCACTTCGTGGTTGACCCGAAACCACCGACCATACGCGTGCGAGGCACCTCGAAGTTTCGCGCTCAATGCGGACTCCAGCACTGTTGAGCTTGCTTGCCTGAGTGCGTTCGGAACGGCGGAGTTTTGAATCCGATTGTGTCCTTGCCCGGACCGTCGAGCTTCCCCGGCCTCTGGTTCGGTGCGAACCAGTCCTCCGCCACGTACTCATTCACCTTCAACAAGGCACTCACGTTCTTCGAGATCTACGTGACAGCGCAAAGCACCAACCGAGGGTTCAGTGAAATTTTCAACGGATTCACGGTGAACGGCGGATCGCCAACGTTCGCATTCACGAACGTCAGCGGCACGGCTTGGGATGGTGCGAATCTGACTTCGATGCAGCCCGACGGTCGGTCGATTCTGGCTATTTCTGTCGGTACAGGGCAGTCCTTCACGAGCATCAGCTTCGATCATGTCCAGACGGGACCCCCCAATGGCTCGGTGATCGAGCAAATCCGCTACGAAGCAGCCCCGACGAATGTCGTGCCCGAGCCGTCAACATACGTATTGATGGCGATCGGATTGCTCGCCGTTGGCACCCTGTCGCGCCGGACTCGCCGCGCCGTGTAAGCGTGGCCGGTACGCGAGCACGAACGAATACAGGGCCCCGCCGACTCTGGCGGGGCCCTTGTGCGTGTGTCCTCGAAACGCGCCACCCGTGCAGCAGGTGAGCAACGCACGGCGTAGGTGAGATTCGAACTCACGGAACCCTTTCGGGTTCGGCGGTTTTCAAGACCGCTG
>CAYWCJ010000577.1:0-2277 GCA_964456595.1 uncultured Gemmatimonas sp.
GCGTGGTTCTCGTTGGTGGAAGTGGGGCGGAGACTCGCTGACGATGCGAACGGGTGGGTGGGGCTCAAGCTGCTCGTCGCGAAGCTGTCGACACTGCAGGTGGTGCAGACGACGGGTGCCAATCCGCAGCCCATCGTGTCCACGCAAGACGGGGCAGGGCAGCCGATTCTCGACCTGCTGCCGAATTTCAGCATGTCCGAACTCGCGTTGATGATCTTCATCCTGCCCATCGCGATCAGCTGGTGGGCCAACTGGTATCCTGGTGCCGAACCCGGTGGTGGTTCGTACATTGCCCAGCGGATGCTCGCGTCCAAGTCCGAAAAAGACTCACTCGGCGGCACGTTGTTCTTCAATGTCGCGCACTATGTGTTGCGTCCGTGGCCGTGGATCATCACCGCGCTCTGCTCGATCATCGTCTATCCCGATCTGGCGTCCATTCAGGCGGCGTTTCCGAATGCCGACGCGACGCTCATCGGACACGACTCGGCGTTTCCGGCGATGCTCAAGTTTCTGCCGGTCGGTTTTGTCGGCCTGATGATCGGTGGACTGCTGGCCGCGAACTCCTCGACGATTCTGACGCACCTGAACTGGGGGTCGTCATATCTGGTGCATGACTTCTATCGTCGCTTCATCAAGAAGGACGCGACCGAAGCGCACTACGTGAACGCGGGACGCTTGAGCACGGTCGTGTTGTATGTCGTGGCCGCGCTGTTGAGCCTTACGATGAGTTCTGCGCAGCAGGCGTTTCAGGTGTTGCTGTCCATCGGGGCGGGCACTGGTCTGCTCTACATCGCGCGCTGGTTCTGGTGGCGCGTGTCGGCGTGGTGCGAGATCGTGGCGATGGTGATGTCGCTCATCACGTCACTCGCGGTGCCCTACTTGATGCCCGACGCGGGATTTGCGACGACGACGATCGTGCAGGTTGGGATCACGACTGTGGCGTGGCTGATCACCGCCTTCGTGGGGCCGACGACCGATCGCGCAACGCTGATCGCGTTCGTGCAGAAGGTGACGCCGGTGGGGCCCGGGTGGACGGCGCAGCGTGCGGCCGCGGGGATCACCGATGGCGAAGTCGCGCAGGAGAACCGGATCGGCGCGGCGTTCGTGGGGTGGATTTCCGGGTGCGTGGTGATCTGGTCGTCGCTGTTCGCGATCGGAAATTTTCTGTACTCGTCGGGCGATCCAACGCGGTTGAAGACGGCGTGGATACTGACGGCGGTGCTGGCGGTGAGCGGGTTCGTGCTGTTGCGGGTGACGCAGCAGTTGTGGAGCGACAGTACGGCGTCGCAGGCGAGGGAAGAGGCGAGGGTTGCGAAGGGGGGATAGAGCGCAACTCGCGACCCTGTGCCGTCAACGCTGAATTTCAGCGATGGATAGACGCATCGTGATTCACGGCTCACACGCCGCCGCGGCGGAGGCTGACCGAGCCGCTATGCGGACGCTGTCACCGCAGGCGCGGCTTGAGCGTCTCCTCCGAATGCAGCAAGCCGATCGGGAGCAACTGGGAGATGTTGGACGAGGACTTGCGCGAGTTGCTCGCGTTGTTGATCGCGCACCACGTTGAGTTTCTCGTCGTAGGCGGTCATGCCGTGGCGTTCCACGGCTAATTGCCGATGATCGCGTGATCCAGCTGGGTCGCGCACCCAACCGCGTTGATCTTCTGACGCGCCTCTGTGGCGTGGACTTTGAACAGGCCTGGCGAGTGGATGCCAGCATTGACCGCGTACCCTTGGCGTTCCTGTCGCGAATGGATCTCATCAGCAACAAGCGGGCGACCGCGAGGCCACAGGATCTGGCGGATGCCGCCGCGCTCGAGGCGCTTGGCGAAGACGATCGCGGTGGGCCGTAGACGGGCGATGTGGACGCGGGACGCCGTCGCCTTGCCGGCCACTACGACCGCACTCAAGTTTGCGCGCATCCCTCGCCGTCGCGCACGACTCCCCAAGCTCGCCACGCATGCCCAACGTACTCGGCCAGACCTTGGCCGGACGCTACGAAATCAAAGAAGAAGTCGGGCGCGGTGGCATGGCGACGGTGTACTCCGCGACCGATCGCCAGACGAACGGCATCGTCGCGGTGAAGGTCATGCGCGACGACCTCGCGTCGTCGCTGGGCGGAGGACGATTTGCGCGGGAAATGCAGATCACCGCGCAACTGCGGCACCCGGGCATCGTGCCGCTGCTCGACGCAGGCGACGTGAATGGTGTTCCGTTCTACACGATGCCGTTCATCGAGGGCGAGACGCTCGCGCAGCGGCACGATGCCCGGGTGCCGCAG
>CAYWCJ010000578.1:0-2263 GCA_964456595.1 uncultured Gemmatimonas sp.
AAGCCAAGTAGCGGCTGAGGCTTACTGGCCAGGACCACCGGGGCCGCCAGGACCTGCGCCACGACCACCACCCGGACCAGCGCCGCCCGCACCACCAGGTGCACCAGCACCGCCAGCGCCGCCACGCCCCGCGCCGCCGATCGGAGTCACCGCCGGCACCGGCTCTACTCGCTGATCCCAGCACACGGTCTGAATACCGGCCACGTTGCGTGCGTCAGGAATCGGCAGTTCGCGCACGACCCTACCGCCCGCGGCGCTGATGCGCAGCAGCGGCTTCACCGCTGGCTTGGCCAAATGCACCTGCAGCACCGCTTCAGTCGGCGGGTTCTCGCCGGTAAAGAACTGATGCCCCCAGAACTCGTCGTTGCGATCGTCCTTGCTCTTCCACTGCAAGGTGGGACCCGGCGTGAACAGTGCGAGATCGGCCTTCGCCGCCGCGGCGTATTCCTGGATCGGCTCGAGATGATCGAGCACCCAGATGGCGCGACCGTGCGTCGCCACGAGCAGTGCGTTGTCGCGCGGGTGAATCGTCAACTCGTCCACACGCACGTCGGGGAAGTTGGCCTTCAGTCGCTTCCACGTCGCACCACGATCGAGCGAGAGCATGATGCCCGTTTCCGTACCCACGTACAACACGTCAGGATTGCGCGTGTCT
Source organism: uncultured Gemmatimonas sp. (assembly GCA_964456595.1). Lineage (GTDB taxonomy): Bacteria > Gemmatimonadota > Gemmatimonadetes > Gemmatimonadales > Gemmatimonadaceae > Gemmatimonas. The sequence goes on from CAYWCJ010000578.1 coordinate 656, forward strand.
TCGGTGATCGTGCGCACCACTTCGCCCTTGAGTCCCGATGCGATCGACCGGAAGGTCGCACCACCATCCGTCGTCACCCACAGATACGGGTCGTAGTCGTTCTGCCGATAGTTCGTCACGGCCACGTACGCCACCTTCGCATCGAAACGCGACGGCGCGACGCGCGACACGAACGCATGACCAGCAGGGAAGCCGGGCAAGCGGCTGGTGATCGTCTGCCATGTCTTGCCGTTGTCGCTCGTCATGCTCACGGTGCCGTCATCGGTGCCTGCGTAGTAGATGCCGGCCTGCTTGGGCGACTCACCAAGTGCGACGATCGAGGGCCAGGCGGAAATGCCGTCGTTGCGCGAGATGGTGATGCTCGAACCCTTGAGTCCCATCGTGACGATGCTGTCGCGCGATGCGTTCCTGGTGAGATCGGGGCTGATCGCTTCCCACGAATCACCACGATTGCTCGAGCGGAACACACGATTCGCCGCCGCGAGCAGCGTGCCCGGATCGCGCGGCGACAACATCAACGGCGTATCCCAATGAAAGCGATAGGTCTCGCCCGCCGTGAAGTTGGAGACGTTCTGCGCCGTCGGACGAATGCTCTTCGACTCACCGGTCACGATGTTGCGACGGACCATGTTGCCGTCCTGCGACTCCGTGTACACGATGCGCGGATCACGCAGATCGGGCACGGCCACGAATCCGTCGCCGCCAAGAATCTGGAACCAGTCGTAGTTGAAAATGCCGCGGTTCATGCGCGACGCGCTGGGTCCGCACCAATCGTAGTTGTCCTGCATGCCGCCGCAGATCTTGTACGGCAGCGACATGTCGTAGCTCACGTGATAGAACAGACCGACGGGCAGGTTCTCCATGAACTGCCACGTGCGCGACATGTCGTACGAAATGGCGAGACCGCCATCGTTGCCGATAAGCACCTGATCGGCGTTGGCCGGATTGATCCAGATCGCGTGCACATCGTCGTGTGTCACCAGCGCCGCATCCGTCTCGAACGTCTTGCCGCCATCCACCGACATGTGCAGACCAACGCCGCCCATGTAGATGCGATCGCTGTTCGACGGATCGACGCGGACCTGACTGAAGTACATCGGGCGCGCGTTCGTGCCGCTCTGCTTGGTCCATGTCGCGCCGCCGTCAGTCGAACGATAGAGACCGGTGATGAATGCGCTCTGCGCAGCAGCGGCAGGCGGTCCGGCAGGTGCCGCACCCGCTTCACCAGGTGCTGCTTCACTGGCGGCGCCAGCTCCGCGACCTCCGCCGGACGGACCTTCCACCGTCGCGTACACGATCTTCGCGTCGCCGCGATAGATGTCCATCGAAATGCGGCCGAGTGGGCCCGTGGGGAATCCGGTGCCCGTCACCTTGTTCCAGGTGAGCCCCGCGGCGGTGCTTTTGAACAGCGCGCTGCCGGTGCCGCCGCCGTTCATGCAGCAGGCCGTGCGACGCCGCTGATACATCGACGCGAACATCACGTTCGGCTCGCTCGCCGACATCGCAATATCGTTGGCGCCGGTGTCGTCGTCGCCCGCCAAAACGCGCGACCACGTCATGCCGCCATCAGCGGTGCGATAAATACCGCGCTCACCACCAGGACCGAAC
>CAYWCJ010000579.1:0-2239 GCA_964456595.1 uncultured Gemmatimonas sp.
TTGGTCACGTACCCTGAAATATTCTTCAACGTATGACGGAGCGGCAACCGGATGAAACCGTGTCAGTGCGTTCGGGCGTCGTATTCGTCGGCCCAATTTGTCAACGCCTGCGTCGCTGTGTAGGATTACTGTTGCCGCCCGCCGTTCTGCCTTTGAGCGCGTCGTGCGGTATTCGGCGGAAAGAATCTTGTCCAAGATTTGTTCTGTGGCACTAAAGTTTTGCAGGCTGCACTTATGCAACCGTCTGTAGGTGTAGCAATGACGATGACATGCCTTGCTCTTGGGTTTGGCTGCTGCGCCCAGACGGATCCAGATTACGTCGGCCCGCGTACAACTGCGTTCGCTGCGGGCATGGCTTCCGAGCCGTGGACACGGGAGCGATTGCTGATGGAGTCGGCCAAGACTGTGGCGGCCTGAAACGAACGACGCCCTGTGAGAGCGGGGCGCTCCTTGGACGATGACACTACCGGGAGTCGCGTGCATGAAACTGATCGTTTTTTGCAATCATATGGTTCTACTGACAATGACCGTGCTCTTGGGCTGCACGCAATCCACAACGCCTCGGACTTCGAAGGAAGTGCCGTCCATTTCTGCAGGGTTCCTTACTACGGTTGATCTCATAACTGAACCGCAAGAGATTCGCGACTTTGTAAAGTTAGCCTCAAGCACGAATATAGTAGGACGTCCGGCGGCTGACTTCACGGCAGCCTTGGCACAATTCGACGACATAACGCCGAAGGATGCCACCAAAGATGGTTTCCAGCAGTTGTTCTATTTCCCTCCGATGTCCGGTTCTGCGAAGAGGGAAAAAGCTGACGCACAGAAGAATGGCGATATTGGGTATCTCCCGATAGTGAGTGTTCAGGTGGTTGACGGAGTTATTCGGGACGTACAAGGGTTCCAACAAGGCTTCTGACACCTTGATGCTCCTTGGCGCGACAGCTGGGTCATTCGACTGTCAGTCTTCAGCAACACAAGCTTTCATTTCGATGTCAAATGTTGTTCATGCAACCCAGTGAGCCTTCATCAGTGGCCCAGCAGCAGATCGAGTGCCCAACATCCCTTGGGGTGCGTCACAACTTCGAAATGTTGAGCGAGTTCGAAGTTGCCTCCTTCCTTAAGGGCATTGCTTAACTCCAGAGACAACGCCTCTCCGTCATAAACGCATTGTGCCAGATGCCTCAAACTGTCATTCAGATTTATCGGTTTCGCGATTGTTCTAAACGGATTGCCGAAGATATGCCGGACGATATCAGCATGTGCAGCTTTCTCCTGCGCTACTTGCGGGTCATCGAAGTGTCGCACAATATCTGCTGAGATGTACCAATTGGCATCGACAGCGGCGAATGCCGCACTTTGCATCATGCCTTCGTTACGCTGAAACTCTATTATCGCCGTCAGGGCATCCACGAATCCGTCACCCAAATGTTGGGACAGTTCAATCCCGTCAGACAGTTGGAGTCGGGCTTCGGCCAGTTTCTGATCGCTCGCGCGCCCATCCGCATAAAGTTCTGAAACTTCGACTGCATGCTGGCCACTCGCGCCAAGCTGATTCCAAACACGACGACAACAGGCGCAGCAATACAGTCTGGTTTTTAGTTCCTCTCGCAATCCCTTTTGGTCAAGCCACTTCAGCAAGCGGTCCGGTTCGCGTGCAATCAGCCAATCCTGCTCGGAAGTTACCAGTGGTGGCAAGACAAGGTCATCTCTTGTTTCACCACTCAACAGCGATCTTAACATTTCTACTCTGACCAAGTGTTCTGACGTCGCCAGCACATCGGATTCCCGACTGCGAAACGTCATTAAGAAGTCGGTCCCGATGTAAGAAAGCTCCTCCCAACTCGCAAAAAATTCCTCCAGACTATTAGCGATAACGCAACTGCCCCCAGATGCTTCATGGCAAAGATAGACGACCGAACAAGGCGTTCTTTTGTCATCGACATACAAGCCAACATAATCTCCGTTTCCGACCGGTATCAATGGAAGTGAATGCTCCCAAATCCTGGCATCTTTGGGATGGTCCGGCCGCATGCCTTTCGCCCAGTCGGGGAGTTCGTGAGAAAGCTCAATGATTTCTTCCGCAGAGAGGAATTCCGGACCTCCCCAAACAACCTTACTGAAACGATCACAGCTTGCGATAGCGATTTGTCGCTGGAGTGTGCTCGGAATTGATGTCCAGTTATATGTGAGGTTGCTGTGCGACGAACCTTTGGTCCACAGTTGTCGCATTTCCGTGGGG
>CAYWCJ010000580.1:0-2232 GCA_964456595.1 uncultured Gemmatimonas sp.
CATCAGCGGACGGTTTACCGAAGACTTCACGTTGGCCGAGCTGCGCACGCTCAGGGCCCGGGAGCGCTTGTCGTTCCGGTCGCACGCGTACGACGGGCAGTTTCTGATTCCGACGTTCGACGACGTGCTGGTTGTGGCCGACTCGTTGACCCGTGCAACCGGGCGCACTGTTGGAGTGTATCCGGAAACCAAACATCCCTCCTACTTCCGCGGCATCGGACTACCGCTCGAAGAGCCGAGGCTGCGTGATCCGCTGCGCTACTACGTCACCGGAAATCCCTCGCGTTCGGCAGCGGCGGACAGCCTGACGTCGAGTGACACAAACACCAGTGCAGATGGCTCGAAATCGGAGGCGACGATGGCGGCCGCCAGCTGGAGCGCATCAGCCGCCCGAAGCGCATGGGTACGGAGAAGCCGACTGGCTTGCGTTCTCACGTCGTCTATGGCTGGGACTTCAATCCACTCGCGGCTCAACGCCTCCAGGCGCGCGATCGCGGCGCGCATACTCGGCAGTGCAAGTGACTGCTCCCGCTCCAGTCGCGCCAGCGCCGATATGCACTCGACTCGGGTCCCCCACCAAGTAGCGATTGCAGGATCGATGTCAATCAATGCGAGCAGGTCCGCGCTTCGCGTTTCGCCTACGACCAGCGGCAGGATGGCCGAGCTGTCCCAGTACCGCATGCGTCAGCGTGAATCGTCGCGTTCGGCCAGCAGCATCGCCACTGCCGATGCGCTGCCCTCGAGTTGGCCCGAAGGCAGGTCGCGCCAAGCTGTCGTGGGCTCCGCCATTGGCAACAGCAACCGACCCTTTTGCGCCAGCTCGATTGCGGCAGAAGGCACTCCTGTAGCTCGGCCAACCGGCATCAACTGTGCTACCGGGACGCCACGATCGGTGATGACAATAGTAGCGCCACCGCGGATTTCCCGAACCAGAGCGCTCAGTCCGTTTTTCGCGTCAGAAAGGGAGACAGATCTCATGTAAGCTAATATAGCCTGAATGGAACGTCCAACCAAGGCGACAGACCAATCCGGGGCACGGACCATTGCCGGAACCGCAGAGCGGCAATACCGTTTTTGTTCTGCTGGAGACGCTTTCACTCGGTATATCGCCGCACCTCATTTCACTTTAGTGATTCTTACGGCAGAGATAACGTTGTCGTAATTCAGCGCAACCCCGTTCACCAAGACCTTACGCAGGTCAGGAATTGCTGCGGGAGAGTAAAGCGTCAGGATCTTCTCTTTAAACCATACTGGTCGATACAACTCTACCTTCCAATGGGCCGCTGTACCGCCGTCTCAACCGCACGCAGCAACGAGTCGAGGCGTGCGCGATCAGACACCACTCCACCGAAGATCACCGCCGATATCCGCCGAGTGTGCCCGATATCGGCGAGCGGATTTGCGCTCAGCAACAGCAGGTCCGCGCGCTTGCCCGACATCACCGATCCATATTGCTGCTCAACACGGAGAAACTCCGCCGCGTCAAGCGTCGCCGATCGAAGCGCCTGTGCAGGCGTCAGTCCCGCTGAGACGAGCTCTCCGAGTTCGTCATGCACCGCCGATCCGGGAAAGACATAACTGTCACCGGCGTCCGTACCCAACACCACGCGCACGCCGGCGCGATGCGCGGCGCCGGTGAGCTCGAGTCCCTTGCGATAGAATCCCCGCATGGCGGTGCGGCCGACCGACGAATCGAGTGCCATCATACGATCCGCGTCGCGGTTCCAGTCGTCCCAGACGAATTTTGGTACGAAGCGTGAACGCGGATCGTTTCGGAATGCCGAGTCGGCCGCCAGCGCGTCCATGCGTCGCGTGACGTGTGTAGGCACATACCAGGTACGGTTGCGCACGAGAATGGCAAACGTCTGCGCACACAGGGTGGGGTCATGCTGCTCCACCATTGCACGGCGCAACGCCATCGGCGGCTCGACCGATCGTGTGGTGCGACGGAACTCCGCCGACCCCGGAAAACAGTCGAACAGGAAGTCGCGCGCGTGCTCGATGCACGCTTTGTCGGTCGCTCGGAAATCGTCAGGCTGTTACTCATCACCCTCGTGGCAGGCGAGCACATGCTCATCGTCGGGCCGCCGGGCACCGCCAAGTCGGCACTTTTGCGACACCTTGCGCGCCTTCTTGATGCCCGGTACTTCGAATACCTGCTGACGCGCTTTTCCGAGCCAAGTGAGATCTTTGGTCCCGTCGACATCAAGGCGTTTCGCGAGGGCACCTACT
>CAYWCJ010000581.1:0-2228 GCA_964456595.1 uncultured Gemmatimonas sp.
GGTGTTGAAGATGCGCGCCACCTTGATCTGCAGCGCGTGCTGGCGGTGATAGTCGAAGAACAGTGTTTCGGCGCACCGCTTCCCTTCGTCGTAGCAACTGCGCGGCCCGATCGGGTTGACAAGGCCGCGATACGACTCTGGCTGCGGGTGCACCTCGGGATCGCCGTACACCTCGCTGGTGGACGCCTGCATGATCCGCGCGCGCACCCGTTTGGCCAGGCCAAGCATGTTGATCGCACCATGCACGCTGGTCTTGGTCGTCTGCACCGGATCGTTCTGGTAGTGCACCGGTGAAGCCGGACACGCGAGGTTGTAGATCTGATCCACCTCGACGTACAACGGAAACGTCACGTCGTGGCGCATGATCTCGAAGTGCGTCTGCCCAATGAGGTGCGAGACATTGTCCTTCGAGCCGGTGAAGAAGTTGTCCACGCACAGCACTGTCGCTCCATCGGCGATCAGTCGGTCGCAGAGATGCGAGCCGAGGAAGCCGGCACCGCCAGTGACGAGAACACGCGTGCGAGTATGCATGTAGGCGCGAAGGGAGGGCAGGATTACGATTGATTCATGCGCCAACTGGCGCTGTTGCGCGTACGCAACAGCGACGACTGCGACGCTGAGAAGTTACACGCGGGGACTCTGAGTGGTCTACGGCGCAGATGCACTGAGGTATGCGACGCGGCCGTGCTGTTACGGCGTTGCTCCCTCAACTGCGAATGAGGCTTTACATTCCGCGATGCTGGAAGTAAGTCCGGTTCCGCCGGACACTTTTTCGGTGCCCATGCGTTCGCTTCATCGTATTTAGCGAAGGCGACGGGGATCTTTTGTGCGAGGAGCGAGCGTGGCAGTGTCTGAGGCAGCGGTATTCGAATCGGGAGAAGGCCCGCCGACGAAGCGACAAGTCACCACGCTCCGCCCCGGCGATCACATCGCAGTGATCGGCGGCGGCCCCGCGGGTCTCACCATCGCATACTTGCTCGCCAAGCGCGGATATGCTGTCACGGTGCTCGAGGGCACCGACATGGTCGGCGGTATTTCGCAGACCGCCCGCTACAAGGGTTATCGATTCGACATCGGCGGGCACCGCTTCTTCACGAAGATCTCGCCGGTTCAGCGGCTCTGGGAAGAGTTGCTGGGCGACGACTTCATCGATGTGCCGCGCCTGTCCCGCATTCACTACGGCGGGAAGTACTTCCATTATCCGCTCAAGGCGTTCAACGCGCTGGCAGGCCTCGGCATCATCAACGCCGTGCGCATCCTCGCGAGCTACTTCTACGCGAAGATGTATCCGTCGCCAATCGAAGAAACATTCGAGCAGTGGGTAACCAACCGCTTCGGTCGCCGCCTGTACGAAATCTTCTTCAAGACGTACACGGAGAAAGTCTGGGGTATTCCCTGCACCGAGATCCGTGCCGAGTGGGCCGCGCAGCGCATCCAGGGATTGTCGCTGGCGCGCGCGATTCTCTCCGCCACCGCACTCCAGCGTCGCAATAACGACATCAAAACGCTCATCCACACCTTCAAGTACCCGCGCTTCGGTCCGGGACAGATGTGGGAAGCCTGCCGTGACAAGGTCAATGCGATGGGGAGCAAGGTGCTCATGCATCACTACGTCACCAGCGTCGAGGGTCAGGATGGTCGTGTGACGGCGGTGAACGCCAACACACCCGATGGTCCGGTGCGCTTCGAGGCGGATCATATCATCAGCACGACCGATATCCGCTCGCTGGTGCGCTGCTTCGGCGAGCAGGCGCCGGAAAAGGCGCGGGCGGCGGCGGAGGGGCTGCGCTATCGCGACTTCCTCGTCGTGGCGTTGATTCTCAACAAGGAAAATCTCTTCCCGGACAACTGGATTTATGTCCACACACCGGGCGTGCGCGTCGGTCGCATCCAGAACTTCAATAACTGGAGCGCGGCGATGGTGCCGGATGCGGGGCACACGTGCCTCGGCATGGAGTACTTCTGTTTTGAAGGTGATGGATTGTGGGACAGCGACGACGCCGACCTGATCAAACTTGGCGCGAAGGAACTCGAAGCGCTCGGGCTGGCCAAGGCAAGCGATGTGGTCGACGGCTCGGTGGTGCGAATGCAGAAGGCGTATCCGATTTACGACGGTGCGTATCGCGAGCACCTCGACAACGTGCGTGCCTTCATCGATCGCATTCCCAACCTGCACACCGTCGGGCGTCCCATCGCGACTGCTGTCGTCGACAATGATGAGCTCCCAG
>CAYWCJ010000582.1:0-2218 GCA_964456595.1 uncultured Gemmatimonas sp.
GGCCAATCATGCATGCGAGCGGGTGCTGATCGTCGATTGGGATGTGCATCATGGCAACGGCACGCAGGCGCTGGTGGAGCACGAGCCGCGCATACACTTCGTCTCGATGCATCAGTGGCCCTGGTATCCGGGCACCGGTGCGGCCGACGATCGAGGTCCGCATGGATCGGTGTGGAATGTCCCGATGCCGCCTTCTTTGCCGTCGGCTGAGTACGTACGTGCGTTGCTGCGCGCCGTGGACGCGGCGACGGAGACGTTCACCCCCGACCTGGTATTGATCAGCGCGGGGTTCGACTGTCTGGAAGGCGATCCGCTCGGCGCGTTCACGCTGACACTCGACGATGTGCGCACGCTCACCCATGCACTGGTGGACCGCGCGCAACGATGGTGCGGAGGACGGCTGGTGAGTGCGCTCGAAGGGGGCTATGCACCCGACAGTGTGGCGCAGGCGGTCATGGTGCATCTCGACGCGCTGCGGGATCGTTGAAGAATTGCGGCGGGACCATGCGTCCCGGCTATGACGTCACGAATCTGCTTGCTGTGACACTACGAAGGCGGGTAGCTTCCGCGTATGGTCGCCGCACCGCATGTCCGACAGCGGCGGCTCGCGTGGTCAGACCCCAACGCCCGCCTTCACCTGGCAACACAAAATGCAGATCGTCGGACGTGTGGTCATCGTGGGGGTGAAGTGGCCGCATCCACGCGTGTCATGAGCTTCGGTCTGCCTGATGCGCTGCCGCGCACGATTTATCGCGCACTCGACGGCGGCAATGTCGTCGACTGTCATCCGCGTGACATCCCGATGCTGCTCGCCGAGAAGGGTCCGCTGTGGATCGATATCGACTCCATGGTACGCTCGCAGCACGCGCTGCTGGAGAAGGTGTTTCGCTTCCACCCGCTGGCGATTGAGGACACGCTCAATCCGTCCTCGCGCGTCAAGATCGAAGAGTACGACGGCTATCTCTTCATCATCATCCGAGGCGTCGCCCTCGCCACGACCACCGACGATCCGTACGATCTCGAAACAAAAGACCTCTACTGTTTTCTTGGTGCGCACTACCTCGTGACGGTGCATGCCGGCCCTATGCCGTCGGTGGATCGGGTCGCCGAGACGTTGCGGCGTTCGCCGGACCTCCTCACGCGCGGCGTCGATCGCGCACTGCACGCCATTCTCGACGACACGATCGACAGCTTCTTCCCGATCCTCAACCAGATCGATCAATTCATCGATGGTCTCGAGGAGCGCGTTTTCGTGAAGTTCGACGAGTCCGCGCTGCGTGACCTGTTCCTCGTGAAGCGGCTGGTGCTGTCCCTGCGACGCTACCTCACGCCCTCGCGCGAAGTCATGAACGTGCTGACCAATCGGCCGAGCACGCTGCTCACGCCGGATGTGCAGATCTACTTTCGCGACATCTACGATCATGTGCTGCGCATCAACGACTCGCTCGACACCTATCGCGACCTGTTGAGCAGCACGATGGACTCGTATCTCACGCAGGTGTCCAACCGGCTTGGCGCCACCACCAAGGCACTCTCGGTTGTAGCCACCATGTCCATTCCGTTTGTTGTGGTGAGTGGCATGTGGGGGATGAACGTGTCGAAGATTCCGTTTGCGACGTGGCCGCACGGATTCATGACGTTGCTGTTCGTGCAACTTGCACTCGGCCTCACCTTGCTGGCGTTTCTGCGCTGGCGGAAACTGCTCTGATGTCAATCAGATCGCTCTCCACCGTGCGAGCGCGCGATGTTCTGTCCTGAGTGCGGCACGTGGAATCGCGCCGCGGCCGCGCGCTGCACACGGTGTGGTGCGTCGCTTCCCGAAGTGTCCGCGCCACCGCTCGACGTGCCCGATGAGGAGCTGCGTGCACTGCGGCAGGCCACCGGCAATCGTTACACCATCGTCAAGCGACTGGGCAGCGGTGGAATGGCACACGTGTACCTGGCGCGCCACGCAGTCCTCGAACGCCCGCTCGTCATCAAGGTGCTGCATCGCACGCTCGCCGACGATCCGGAGATGCGCGAACGATTCCGTCGCGAGGCGGAATCCGCCGCGCGTCTGGTGCATCCGTACATCTGCGCCATTGTCGACATGGGCGCGTCGGGACACATCGAGTATCTCGCCATGCCGTACTACGCCGGTGGCTCGTTGGCCGACCGGTTGAGTCGGCAGCGCACGATCAAGCCGGCAGATGCCGCTGCGGTGGTCGTGCAGGTAGCC
>CAYWCJ010000583.1:0-2218 GCA_964456595.1 uncultured Gemmatimonas sp.
GCTCGATTACTCCGAGCCAGGCCGCGGTTCCCGATTCGTGCTGACGCTCCCGTTCACCTCGGTTCCGGGAACCGCGATCATCGACGATCTCGACGCGTCGCTGCCGACGCTCATGTGGCACGGCGGAGCGAAAGATGAGCCGGTGCCTTCGCTTCGCGGCCGGATCCTGTTGGCCGAAGACGGCGAAGACAATCAGCGCCTGATCGCCTATCACCTGCGGAATGCCGGTGCCGACGTCACGATTGCCGCCAACGGACGGATCGCGTACGACTTGATCGCGCAGCGTACGCGCGAGGGTACTCCGTACAACTTGCTGGTCACCGACATGCAGATGCCCGAGATGGACGGGTACACACTGGCCCGCACATTGCGTGCACGGCATGCCACCATTCCCATCATCGCGCTGACGGCGCACGCCATGGCGGAGGACCGGCAGAAATGCCTTGCCGCCGGCTGCGACGACTACATCTCCAAGCCAATCGAAAAGTCGTTGTTGATCCGCACCTGCGCGCACTGGCTGGACGCAGAGCGTACCACGGGGGACGACTCAGGTTTGTTCGGGCCCGGATTGTACGCCACGCCCGATCACGGAGTCAGTGACTTTGCAACCGATGCGGTGACCGACCGGCTCGAACTCGACGACGTACTCGTGAGTGATCTGGCCGATGATCCGGACATGGTCGAACTGATTGAGCAATTCCTGTCGCATCTGAAGGACTCCATCACCCGGCTTGAGCGCTATCACGCCAGCAATGATTCTGCGGCACTGATCTCCCTCGCACACCAACTCAAAGGTGCCGCGGGTGGCTACGGATTTACACCCATCAGCGATGCGGCCCGTCGGGTGGAACAGCTCGTCGCGGCAACTGCATCGTCCGCGCAATGCGATGCGAGCATCGTAGCGCTCATCGACCGATGCCGAGCAGCGGTCCGTGGCAGTGTCACAAGCACCGAGACCTGGTCATGACTACCTCATCGGCACCAACCCATCCGTCCGAACACCGGCCTCGTGAAGCCCGGCCTCGTGAAGACCGGCCTCGTGAAGACCGGCCTCGTCGCGTCATCCTGGTGGACGACGACCCAACCATCCACCAGCTCGTTCTCGCCATGCTCAAGCCACTCGGCTTGACCATCACGTGCGCCACGAGTGGCGACGAAGGACTCGCACTCGCGCATGCGTTGATCCCCGACCTCATCCTGCTCGATCACGACATGCCATCGGGGACCGGACTCGATGTGCTGCACACGATCAAGTCGGACCCGGAACTTGCCGCAGTGCCCGTGATCATGGTCACCGGCAGCGAGAGCAACAAGACACTCGCGGCCTGCTTCGCTGCCGGTGCCATCGACTATGTGCGGAAGCCATTCACGCCGGTCGAGCTCCGCGCTCGCGTCGGCTCTGTGCTCGAACGTCAGCAGATGGTCAACCAGCTCACCCACGCGGCGCTCTTTGACAAACTCACCGGACTTGCGAATCGCGCGCTGCTCACTGCGCGACTCACACGCGCACTCGAGCGCTCGCACGACGATCCGGCCCTCGGCTTCGCATTGATGTTTCTGGACTTCGACCGCTTCAAGTACGTCAATGACACCCTCGGTCATGACGTAGGCGACCTGCTGCTCAAGGCAATCGCTGGGCGCTTGCGCAGCAATCTGCGCGCGACTGAAAGCAGCGCGCGCGATGCATCGGGCAACACGGTGGCGCGACTCGGCGGAGACGAATTCGTCGTGCTGCTCGACGGGGTGAACTCCCCAGGCGCCGTGAACACCGTCGCTGACCGGCTCCTCAGCGCACTCGCCACCCCGTACCAGCTCGACGGTCATCTCGTCCGTTCCTCGGCCAGCATCGGCGCGGTCATCAGCACCGCCGCACATCGGACCGCTGACCAGATGCTGCGCGACGCCGATATCGCCATGTATGAAGCGAAGGCGCGCGGCCGAGCGTGTCACGTCAGCTTCACGTCCGAAATGGGCGATTCGGTGCGGACGCGCGTCGAGACCGAGAACGAATTGCAGGCGGCGCTCGGCACGCCGCAGCTGCACGTCGCCTATCAGCCGATCTTTTCACTCGACGATAACACGGTGCGCGGTGCGGAAGCGTTGGTGCGATGGACACATCCCGATCGCGGCGCGATCGCGCCATCGACGTTCATACCGATCGCCGAAGAATCGAATCTGATCCTTCCGCTGAGCGACTTTGTACTGCGCGAAGCATGCC
>CAYWCJ010000584.1:0-2210 GCA_964456595.1 uncultured Gemmatimonas sp.
CAGCGCTTGCTCACGCGATCCGATACGACCGTCCAGGTACTGCTGTTCCAGCAATGCGGCGTACGCCTTGCGTGAACACCCGCGGTAATGTGGCCGACGAGTACTTCAGCGACGGCCTGACCGACGAGCTGGCACACGGTCTCTCGAAGCTTCCCGGCTTGCGGTTGACGGGGCGCTCGTCGAGCGTCGCGTTCAAAGGCAAGAGCATTCAGGCCACCGAAGTCGGCCGCACGCTCAACGTGGGGGCCATCATCGAAGGCACCGTGCGACGCGCCGGCAATCGTATTCGCCTCGCCGCGCAGCTCACCAGCACGCGCGATGGCCAGCTGCTCTGGAGCGACGCCTTCGAGCGCACCGGCGCCGACGTGTTTGCCGTGCAGGATGCGTTCACGAGCGCCATCGTGACCGCGCTGACGCCGCGGTTGGCGGGTGCGAACGCCGGGAGCAGCAACGCGTCTGCTCCGCTTGGCGTAGCAGCGCGAGGCACCACCGACGCCGGGGCGTACGACCTGTACCTCAAGGGGCGCTTTTATTGGGCGCAGCGTGGGGCCGCGCCGGGCGACAGCTCGATCAAGTACCTGGAGGCGACCGTGCGGCGTGACTCCGCATTCGCACGCGGCTGGGCGGGACTCGCACTCGCCCATGTCATCCGTCCCAACTACAATACGGCCGTGGAGTTCGAGGCGTCCGGTGTGGGTGTCGAAGTCGCCGTACGCCGTGCGCTGGCGCTCGACTCGACGCTGGCGGACGCGCACGTCGCGTGGGGCGTTCTGCTCATGCGGCGTCTCGAGCTTGAGCAGGCGGCCGCGGAACTTGCGTCGGCTCGTCGGCTGGAGCCGCAGAACGCCATCGCCGCACATTGGTCGGCGAGCCAATTCCATGCTGCGGGGGACACCGCGCAGTCGGATCGTCAGATGGAGATAGCGCTCACGCTCGATCCGCTGTCGCCGACGACGTTCAATTCGCGCGCGATCATGCTGACGGAACGGCGGCAATTCGGCAGAGCGCTGGAGAACTACGGGCGCGTCTTTGCGATCAACCCGTCGTTCCCAACCCCTAGCGTGATGACGCTCGTCTGGTCTGGTCTCGCCGGCCTATGCCGTGAGCCAGCCCCTTCTCGCCAGCGCGTCGCGTGGGCGCGTCGGCATGGCCATCCTCGACGCGGCCGCCTCACAGCATTGGGACGCGGCCCGCACGCTCTGCGACCGCATCACCGCCGCCGGCCCCGGGATTGGGTCGCACGACCGTGCCATGTCGGGCTTGGTGTTCGGCAACCGAACGGCTGTCGCTGCTGCGTTCGTTGATCACCTTGAACATGGCGGCGGTCTCTCGAACATTGCCTTTTCCGTGTGTTACCCGCCCTACGACGCGATTCGCACCGAGCCGGCGTGGAAGGCCTTTCTTGCGCGGCATCGGTGGCGCGAGTGTCCGTATTCGTCGCCGTGGCCGGTGCCCGCGCCGCCGCCGTGAGCGCCAGCATGGAACGCCTCACAACGGCCCTGTGGCGTACGCGTATCTTTCCCCCATGACATCACCGACCTCGGCCCAGCAGCGCGCCTGGATGGTGCAGTGGCGTTCCGCGGCCGTGGAGCTCGCGCGCGTCGGACAGGTGGAACGTGCGCACGTGGATCTTGGACGGGTCGCGGCCGACCTCGAGGATGCATGCGTCGCGTCGGCGCGGGAAGCCCTGTTGTCACCGCCGACATCAGGATTGATCGATCAGCAGCGCTGGCTGCATCGTCGGATGCGCGTGTGAATACGCTGTTCCAGGCGGGAGCACGCGTCCAGCAACGTTTCGAACGCCACGGCTGGAAGTTCTGCTTCATCGGCGGGGTCGCCAATTTTCGCTGGGGCACGCCACGTCTCACCAACGACCTCGACCTGACATTGCTCACGGGGTTTGGCGGTGAGGCCGAGTACACCGCGGCGCTGCTGGACGAGTTCGAGAGCCGCATCAGCGATGCCGCCGCGTTCGCACTCCGCAATCGGGTGCTGTTGCTGCGCACACCTGACGGTTTCGGGATTGATATCGCGCTTGGTGCGATGCCGTTTGAATCCGATGCCATCGAACGCTCGTCGAACGTGGAATTGGTGCCGGGCGCCACGCTGCGAACCTGTGCCGCGGAAGACCTCATCGTACACAAGGCGTTTGCGGCACGTCCGCAGGATTGGGTCGATATCGAGGGCGTGATCCTCAAACAGCGCGGACG
>CAYWCJ010000585.1:0-2210 GCA_964456595.1 uncultured Gemmatimonas sp.
CGGGACACGACTCTGATTCGTGGACTGAATCACGGTTGAAATCGCACCATTGTCAACTGGGTGGAGCCATGGCCGCTTGCAATTCAACGACGAACTCTCCGCCACGTCTCACGCGGCGACAAGTCGCTCATACCCATTAACTGGCTCGAGCACCTCGCCGTTATCGTGAACCTGGCAGCCGCCATTACAGCTTGGGAAGCATTGCCCCCAGCTGCCAGACCACACCATCCTATCCTGCTCATGCTCACTGACAACAAGACAGCAGAAGCATGGACACGCCGAGTTTCAGGCATGAAAGCCTCCGCAGCACGAGCACTTGGCAAGCTGTTCGCCCATTTGCTCATGTTTTCCAAAGTCGGATGCAACGCAGCCTATCTCCAGGGCGAAAAGAATGACGTTGCTGATTATGTTTCACGCATTTACGAAAAGAAACACTCATGTCCAGTTTCCTTTGCTGACATTCTACAGAAGCACCCTCAGCTGAAATGCTGCCGTCATTTTCAGCTGAGTGCAGAGCTGCGATCACTCCTTTTCTCAGCACTGCAGACCGGGTCAATAGTCATTCCTGCAACGAGAGTGCCGCTAGGACGACTGCTTCCCGCCAAAACCACTACATAGAATTTTGTCAACACATCAACCTATCCAATACAGCGCTACGTCATTGCACCCACGGCAAAGCTGCACGCGTCATGGTTGCCTACGCTGTTTACCTTGCTCTAGGCTATGCTGTCAACCGCCACACTGTCAAGAGCGGCACCATCGACGATTGTCTACGCGACGCAGCTCGTTGGATTGCTGACAAGCGGAAACCATTTCCAGGCGGCTCAGACAAGCTGGACCCACGCTGCGACCCAGCAACCTTCTCTATTCACGCCGACATCAAGAAAATCACTGCCGAAGTCAAGCGCTGGGAGCGTGACCCACGTCGGCGCAACCCATTTACGAAATCAATGTCACAACACCTCCTCGATAAGTGTTGCGACGCCCCCCCACATGGCCCCACAAGCGCTCTCAAAAACTGGTTTACATTGGCACTTTGTGTCGGGCCACGTCTCACCGAATGGGCGCAGAACGAAGGTGTTCGTTCAGTCAACCAAGCCGACAAAAACATCGACGGCACGAACTCAGCCTTCATCATTACGGATTTTGAATTCTTCGGCGAAGGACGCTCCCGAATGACACACCTCGAAGCCATTGCTTCACCGCATTTAGTCCACTCAGTCGACATCACCTGGCGCTTCCAGAAAAACGGAAACAATGGCCAAAAGAAAACAGTGACGCACAACTGCGCCGATCCAAAACTCTGCGGCGCACGAGCAGCTATTGCTATCGTCGAACGCGTCATCCTCTTGAAGCTACCAGAGGACCACCCTTTGGCAGTTTACGTAGATGACAACGCCAAAACCCCGACGATGCGTTTCATCACAGCCACCAAAATCTCCGCAGTCATGCAGAGTCTAGCAAAAGCTGTGTACAACATCACAGTCAAAGCAGAGCTTCAACTCTGTTCCTCTCATTCATTGCGTGTAGGAGCTTGTGTCGCATTGCACACAGCCGGCCTCGATGCAATGTCCATTAAGTTTGCACTGCGTTGGAACTCGGATGCGTTCCTAATGTGCCTGCGCAACATTACGCTGCAAGCGCAAAAAATATCTACCGCCATCACTAACTTCAATCCCGATGTGCTCAACATTGCGCTGCAATTTGCTAAACAGTGCGCCTAGGGTCATCACTTACGTTTCCTAGTCGTCCTTGTCCACACACGAGAAGCATTTCAAAACTTCTCCTTTATATTTTCATTTGTATGAAGGGAGTTTTCAAAACTTTTTCTTCCTTCTTTGCTTCCCACCGAGCATGGGGCATTTCATTCACTCCCGAGTCCACAACTCCTTCGCTGCATTCAGCTTAGCTTCCAGCACGCAGCACTGGGCAGCAAGCATGTGGTGCATAGTTTGTAGCTGGTTTGGACCACACTAAGTCTTTAGATGCCTCAGTTTAGGCCCAATCCCCCCTCTCTCTTGCTTTGTTGTCTAGGTTTCTGTAGAAAACCCACAACACAGCACTCCCTAGCACTCCCTTGCCCCTGCTCAACACGTAGGAACAAAGACGGCGAGTGGGCATCTCCGATGGTTGTCTGCCAGGCGCACGTGACGTGCTTGATGAGACATGGTGACCCACACTTGCCCCTTGCTGTCACTTGATGCATCCTA
>CAYWCJ010000586.1:0-2190 GCA_964456595.1 uncultured Gemmatimonas sp.
GCTCTACTTCGTGTACGGGATTGGGCTCATCACGGCGCTCCTGACGGCCGTGTACATGACGCGCATGCTGCTGCTCACGTTCTTTGGCGAGAATCGCACCGGCGAAGCGGAGCAGCAGGCGCTGCACGAAGCGCCGGCAATCATGACGGCGCCGATTCTCGTGCTCGCCCTGCTGACGCTGATCGGCGGATGGCTCAACCTGCCGGCGCTGCTCCCACTCGGCCCCATCGGGTTGCTGGAGCAGTGGCTCGAGCCGGTGACCGGCGCAAGCGCCACGCGATTGGGTGGTGATGGCGTCGTCTCGCATGACACGGAACTCGTGCTCATCGGCGTTGCGATTGCCATCGCGGTCGTCGGTATGGGCATCGCGTTCGCACTCTATCGCAAACCGATCGCCGACAAGGCACACGCGGAACCGGAGACGGGCTTCGCTGGTGTGCTGGCCAACGCGTACAGCGTCGACGCCGGCGTGGATGCGGTCGTGGTGCGACCGATGAACGCACTTGCCGACAGCGTACTCACGCGCGGCGTCGATGTCGGCGTCGATCGCGCCTTCAGCTTTGGCGGCGGACTATTGTCGCGCACTGCGGGACTGATCTCCTCTCGCCTGCAGGACGGTGACGTGGGCAAGTACGCGTGGATGGTCGCCGCCGGTGCGGTGGCCATGCTCGCTGCGCTCACGTTGGGCTGACCAAATGAGAGACTTCCTGCTGTCTCTTGGTGCGGCAAGCTGGGTGCTGCCGGCGATGCTGCTCTGGCCGATGGTGGCCGCACTGCCGGTGCGTCTCCTGGGCCGCGATGTGTCGCGTGACGTCGAAGGCGCCGAAGCGCCCAGCGGTGGACCAGACGCGAGGTCGCTCACGCTGGCCGCGCTCGTGATCGAAGGCGTGCTTGGCCTGATCCTGTGGATCATCTACGACGCAGACGCGCGCGGCTGGCAGGCGCGCGTGGACCTGCCGTGGATTCCCGATATCGGCGCGGCGTTCAGCGTCGGTGTGGACGGCCTCTCCGTCGCGATGACGGTGTTGACGGCCTTGCTGCTGCCGCTGGCGCTGCTCGGCTCATGGACGAACGTGCGCGTTCGTACGCCGGCGTTCGGCGCGCTCGCGCTCATGCTCACCTCCGGGTTGATCGGCATCTTCGTGTCGCTCGACCTGCTGCTCTTCTATCTGGCGTGGGAGTTGATGCTGATCCCGTTGTATTTCCTCATCGGGATCTGGGGTACGGGGTCGAGCATGCGCGCCAGTTTGCGCTACGTACTGTTCACGCTCGTCGGTTCACTGCTGATGCTCGTCGCCATCATGGCGCTGTGGAATCTCGGTGGCGGTCTGTCCTTCCACGTCGATCACCTGATCGCACTCGACCTGACGCAGCGCGCGCAGCTGCTGATGTTCGCCGCGTTCTTCACCGCCTTTGCCGTAAAGTCGGCGCTGGTTCCGTTCCACACCTGGCTGCCCGATGCGCAGGGCTCCGCGCCAACCTTTGCGGCCGTCGCGCTTGGGCTCAAGGTCGGCACCTACGCGATTCTGCGCTTCGCCATTCCGCTCTTTCCGGCAGCGGCGTCACATCCGACCGTACGCACCTCGATCCTCGTGCTCAGCGTGATCGCGATCGTGTACGGCGCGCTGCTCGCGATGTCGCAGCGCGATGCGAAGCGTCTCGTCTCGTACAGCTCCATCAGTCACCTGGGCTTCATCATGCTCGGCGCCTTCGCGCTGACGCAGCAGAGCGTGCAGGGCGCGGTGATGATCATGGTCAACCATGGCATTACCACCAGCGCGCTGTTCCTGCTGATTGGCATGTTGCAGGATCGTCGCGGATCGACCGACATGGAGTCATTTGGCGGACTCGCGCGGGTGATGCCGATGTTCAGTGCAGTCTTCACGCTGGCCGTCCTCTCGACCATGGGCTTGCCGGGCACCAACGGATTTGTCGGCGAGTTCCTGGTGCTCATCGGCACGTATGCGGAACGACCCACACTCGCCATCATCGCGACGACCGGCGTGATTTTCGCTGCGGTGTACGGACTTCGCGCACTCCAGCGACTGCTGTTCCTGAAGCTCGATGACCAAAACCTCGGATTGACCGATCTCTCCGGTCGCGAACGCGCCGTCATGGCCGTGTTCGCGATCGCGATGCTCTGGATCGGGTTTGCCCCGCAGTCCATCCTGCGCCGCAGCGATATTGCGT
>CAYWCJ010000587.1:0-2189 GCA_964456595.1 uncultured Gemmatimonas sp.
GCCCAAGGGACTGCGCAAGCCACTCTATATTCGCGACGACGACTATCGTCTCTCGTTCGCGTACGGAAATTTCGCGACGCTGTCCAACGTGAAGGAAAAGGACATCGCGCGCATTCTCGAGTACCGCCTGTCGCCGCTGTACGTCTCGGTGCACGCGACGCCATGGGAAGCGCGCAAGGTACTGCTCAACAACCCGCGCGTCCCCAATATCGTCGCGCAGCTCACGCGACTCGCCGAGGGTGGGATTCAGTTTCACGGGCAGATGGTCATCGTGCCGGGATTGAACGACGGCGCGGTGCTGGAAGAGTCCCTCTTCGACCTGTACAACCTGGGCGACGCGGTTCTCTCCGTGGCGCTGGTGCCGGTGGGAGTGACGCAGTTCTCGCACCTGTACAACGGCAAGTCGATGGACCGCGACAACGCACGGCGCATCCTCGAGGCGGTCGAACGGTGGGAAGCGAAGGCGCTCGACGACCGTGGCGATCGCTGGGTCTTTGGTTCCGACGAGCTGTATCTGCTGGCCGAACGTGAGCTGCCGGGGGAAGAACACTATGGCGAGTTCTCGCAGATCGAGAACGGGGTCGGCGCGGTCACGTCGCTGCGCATGCGTGTGCGCGACGGAATTTCGCAGCTGCCGCGTTTGGATGGACGACGCATTGGCGTCGTGACCGGCGTTTCCATGGCGCCGATGATGCCGGAGTTGCTGGCGCAGTTGCACGAGGCGACCGGAGCGACCTTCGTGCTCATCACGATGGAGAATTCACTCTTCGGTCCCACCACCACCACGGCAGGACTGCTGGTCGGCGCTGACATTCGGCGAGCGCTCGCAGACCGCCATGATCTGGACTTCGCATTGATCCCCGCGGAATGCATCAACGACGATGGGCTCTTTCTGGATGAGGAGTCGTTCGTCGCGGTGCGTGAAGCGTTGCCGATGCCGGTCTATCCTTCGTACGATTTCATAGACGCGCTGGTCCCGGAAGGTGACGCGGCGATGAGCCCTGCCGCATGAGCCTCCCAGTCGTAGCAATCGTCGGCCGCCCCAATGTGGGCAAGTCGCAACTGTTCAACCGAATTCTTGGCGACGCGAGCGCCATCGTGTCCGAAGAAGCGGGCACCACGCGTGACCGCCATTTCGGGCAGGCCGAGTGGGCCGGACGTCACTTCTGGCTCGTGGACACCGGCGGTCTCGTGGAAGACAGCAACGAGCCGCTCGACAACGAGATCCGCAAGCAGGTCATGCAGGCCATCGACGAGGCCGACATGCTGCTGCTCGTGGTGGACGCCAAGGTCGGCGTGCACCCCAGCGATGCGCGTTTGGTGGACATCCTCCGTCACGCAAAAAAGCCGTGGATGATCATCGCCAACAAGGTCGATCTTCCCGAGTCTACCGACTATTTCGAGTTCTACCGACTGGGCGCCGGTGACGTGTTTCCGATGTCGGCGCAGAACGGCAAGGGATCCGGTGACGTGCTCGATGCCGTCGTCGAGCGTATCCCCGAAATGCCCGAGCAGGAAGACGACGCGGTTCGCATCGCCGTCATCGGCCGTCCGAATGTGGGCAAATCGTCGTTCGTGAATCGCCTGCTCGGCGAGGAACGTCTGGTGGTGAACGATGAAGCCGGCACGACGCGCGACTCGATCGATGCGCCCATGCGCTACAAGGATCGTGACCTGATCTTCGTGGACACGGCCGGTTTGCGTCGCCAGTCCAAGATCGACGATGGCATCGAGTTCTATGCTGCACTGCGTACGCGGCGCGCGATCGATTCCGCGCACGTCTGCATTCTCATGATCGACGCGACCGAGGGGCTGCAGAATCAGGACCTCAAGATCGCGACGATGGCGTGGGAAGCGGGACGCGGTCTGATCATTGTCATGAACAAGTGGGACCTGTTCGAGGAGAAGGACGGCAAGAGCGCGTCGAAAGTGTCGAAGGAGATGCGGGAGAAGGCCCCCTATCTGGGCAACGTGCCGTTCCTGTTCACGTCCGCGAAAACTGGTCAGCGCGTGACGAAGGTGCTCGACATGGCGCTCGAAGTGCAGGAGCAGCGTACGCGCCGCATCTCCACGTCGCAGGTGAACGATGGACTGCAGGAGTTGCTGGCGCGTTTGCAGCCGCCGCAGTCGGCCGGTCGTGAGGTGAAGTTCAACTACGCCACGCAGGTGGAAGTCGAGCCGCCCACCTT
>CAYWCJ010000588.1:0-2184 GCA_964456595.1 uncultured Gemmatimonas sp.
CTGTATAACGAGCCATGGTCAGACCCTCCGGCGCTTGGAGGGACGGCAGCCGTTGTGCGGGATGGGGGTCACGTCGCGAATGGACTTGACCTGGAGACCGGCCGCCGCGAGCGCCTGAATGGCGGACTCGCGACCACTCCCCGGACCCTGCACGCGCACATGCACGCGGCGGACGCCGGCCGTGAGCGCTTCGCGCGCGCACTGCTCGGAGGCCACCGTGGCGGCAAACGGCGTCGACTTCTTCGATCCCTTGAATCCCGCCTTGCCGGAGGACCCCCATGACACGGCATTGCCATGCATGTCGGTGATCGTGATGGTCGTGTTGTTGAACGTGGCGCTGACGTGGGCGATGCCTTCGGCCTCGACGACGCGCTTGGTCTTCTTTGCGGTAGCCATGGGTTACTTGGTCACCTTCTTCTTGCCCGCAATGGCGCGGCGCGGCCCCTTCTTGGTGCGCGCGTTGGTGTGCGTGCGCTGGCCACGAACTGGCAAGCCACGACGGTGGCGCGTGCCGCGATACGACCCGATGTCCATCAAACGCTTGATGTTCATCGCCGTCTCGGTGCGCAACGCACCTTCCACGCGATAGTTGCGCTCGATCTCCTGACGAAGCTTGTTGATGTCTACATCGGACAGATCGCGCACACGCTGATTCGGGTCGACGCCAGCCGCCGACAGAATGCGCTGCGCCATCGAGCGCCCGATTCCGAAAATGTAGGTAAGGCCGATCTCAACCTTTTTGTCGCGTGGGAGATCGACGCCGGAAATACGTGCCATGTATGAAGCGCTCCCTTAGCCTTGACGCTGCTTGTGCTTGGGATTGCGCTTGCAGATGATGCGAGTCACGCCCTGTCGCTTGACGACCTTGCAGTGCTCACAAATCGGCTTAACGCTGCTGCGAACTTTCACGGGATACCTCGACGCATATGCGCCGACGGAGCCTCCCGCACCAACTCGCGTTGGCCGGCTGGACTCCCCATGTGTTCATCACGCGTGATGCATCGCGAAGCACCTTCCGACGGTGTTGCTCTCGTCAAGAACTGCTTCCGATCCCGCGCACGCGTGAAGCGATGTGACCGGCGGGTCGGCCTACGGATTCCTGCCCGACGTGCGAGTTCCCGCGGTCGACGACCGAAAGAACCGAACCCGAAACTGGGCAAGACCTGAATCGTAGACGACTTATGTCACTTCGGCAAGTGCCGCGTGCACGTCATGCAGTGCCGCCACCGGGTCATCCGCACCAGTCACCGCCCGCCCAAGGATGATCCACCGAGCACCCGCGGCGGCCGCCGAGGCCGGCGTGATCACACGCCGCTGATCATGCGGATCGCCGCCAGGCAGCCGGATGCCTGGGATCAAGGTGCCAAGGCTCCGACCGTACGACGCTCGGACGGCGGCGGCTTCATGCCCGGAACAGACGACGCCCGCCGCATGACCACCGAGTGCGAGTCCAGCCAGTCGCACCACCTCGGCCTCGACGCTCACGCCCTGCCTGCCCCACGCGGACTCGATCGCGGACGCGTCGAGATTGGTAAGAATCGTTACACCCAGAATTGCGCACGTGGGATCGTTGCCGTCACTCGCGCGTCCCGCCGACGCGAGGCTCGAGCCCTCCGCCGCCCCGTCGACCGCCGCTTGAATCATGGCGGCCCCGCCCGACGCGTGCACGGTCAACAGCGACGCACCGCCCTTGGCCACCGCCCGAGCGGCGCTGCGCACGGTGTTCGGGATGTCATGGAGCTTGAGGTCGACGAACACCCGCTTCCCCTCCCCGCGAAGCCACGACACGATGGACGGGCCTGCAGCGGAGAAAAGCTCGAGGCCGACCTTGTAGAAGTCACACGCGCTCCCGAGGCGTGCCACGAGCACACGCGCTGCGTCCGCATCCGCCACGTCCAACGCGACGATCGGTGTAACCATCGACGTCGTCACGGCACTCGCGCCGTCGGCTTGCTCAGAGGTGATGCTCATGACGGCCATTCCAGCGTTCCGGTGAGCGTGCCCAGGTCCGACACACCGTGGGCTGTTGCCCAGCGGTCAAGTTCACGCGCGATGCGTTCCGGCGCTCGGGGATCGCGAAGGGCGGCCGTGCCGACGCCCACCAGCGAGGCCCCGGCCATCAGGTACTGAATGGCGTCATTCGCCGTGGACACGCCACCGAGACCAATGATCGGCACTGCGGGC
>CAYWCJ010000589.1:0-2172 GCA_964456595.1 uncultured Gemmatimonas sp.
GAGCACGTGCGCCAGTACCGCGCTGCTGCAATATGAGATCGACACGCCACTCTATGAGTTGCAGGAACTCGTTGGGCTCGATCATGCGGTACGAAGCTACCGGGCTTGTGCGCGTGCGATCGCGACGCTCGGAGAGATTGCGCAGAAGATTGATATACCGGATTTCGCGTGCCATCCAAGCGTCCAGTATGCCAGCAAACCAGGCCATGTGAAGAATCTTCGCACGGAAGCCGCATTGCGCAACCAGCACGGACTTGCCGTAGACTTCCTCGAAGGATCGGAGGTAGGTCGCGTACTTCCCTTCCCTGCGCCGGCCGCCCTTCGCTCGCCATTGGCGGCGCAAATGGACGCATGGCGATTCACGCATGCGTTGCATGCCGAAAGTCTGCGACGTGGTACGGCGATCCACGAGCGCACGGAAGTAATCGACTTCCGGGACCACGCTGACGCGGTCGAACTGCGCACAGCGTCTGGACATCGCATAAACGCCAAGCACCTGATCTACGCAACGGGCTACGAAAGTCGAGACCTTCTGCCGAAGGACGTTATCCACCTCGACAGCACGTATGCGCTGGTGAGCGAGGCCGGTTGTAGTGACAATCCCTGGCCGGACAATGCGTTGATCTGGGAAACCGCACAGCCGTACCTCTACATGCGCACCGCTCCCGAAGGCCGTATCATCGTTGGCGGGCGCGATGAACGATTTCGCTCACCTCGGCTGCGCGATGCGCTGCTGGCAAGAAAAGCGGCCGCACTCGAGGCCGACATCACCGGCCTGTTCCCCGACCTCGACGTTCGCAGGGAATTCGCGTGGTGCGGCACCTTCGGCAGTACCAAGGATGGCCTGCCCTACATCGACCGTTCCCCCACCGATATGCACAGTTGGTTCGCGCTTGGGATGGGTGGGAACGGCATCACGTTCAGCGTAATTGCAGCGGAGATACTGCGCGACAGCATTCTGGGTCGGCCCAACATGGACGCGGAACTATTTCGTTTCGACCGGTAAGCGAGGTCGTTGTAGCACATGTTGATCACCCCACAGAAAACGGCGCGTCGTCCAGTCGGACAACGCGCCGTCAATGTGTGCGTCTTCGCTTCGCTCAACCTGTCTCCGCATTCACCCGCTACAGTATGATGTGTCCGTTATCGCTCTTCATGTCCTCACCGCTGCCCGTCACCATCCCCTTCACGAGCGAGAACAGCGACGCAACTTTACCGCCGGGCGTATCCCAGTATTCCGCTTCCTCAACATCAATACGGATCAGCCGGATCATCGGGTCTTCTGCGTTCTCGAACCAAACCCGCAAGATCGGCGTCCACAGCTCACGAATGCGCTCTCGATCATTGAGCACCTCGGCCGTGCCGGTCAACGACAGATATGCCTCGGACGACGACTTGGCATAGGACGCGTTGACCTTCGCATTCTTTTCGATCTCGGCGACCTTCGCCGAGTCCACCGACGTAAAAAACCAGATCGTGCCGTCGAAACGTGACTCCACAGTCCCCATCGGACGCGATCGCGGGCGGCCATGCTCGTCGAGCGTCACCAGCATCGCCGTGCGTATTTCGTGGATCAGATCTGCTATCTTCTCGATACTGTCCTGATGCGTCATTGGCGCAGCGACCGTCATGAGCGACTCCGTTTCTTTGAATGTGATTGCGTGCCCGATGAAGCGGTAGTATGGCCGGGCGCGTAGATGAGAGGCCATCCGACGTGGTGCTGAATCTGCTGTACCTCTTTGGTGCCATGTACGACCGTTCGCCCATCGTGAAGAGCGTACGATGGGCCGGCGTGACCCGCAGCCGATGCAACGATCCACGTCACTTCCCCGACCCGAGGCGCACCACACGCCAGATCGCATTACCAACGTCGTCGGCGACCAACAGCGCCCCCTTCGCGTCAATAGCGACGCCGACTGGCCGGCCGAAGGCGTTGCCGTCGTCATCGACAAATCCGGTGAGCACATCAATGGGTGCGCCCGAAGGGATGCCCCCGCGAAACGGTACAAAGATCACTTTATACCCGCTTCGAGGCTTTCGATTCCACGATCCATGCTGTCCGACATACATGCCGGCCGTCGTGCTTGTGGAATCGGCGTACCACGCCAATCCCAGCGACGCAGTGTGCGGGCCGAGCGCGTAATCGGGGACGATGGCATCGCGGACGAGCTG
>CAYWCJ010000590.1:0-2160 GCA_964456595.1 uncultured Gemmatimonas sp.
TCGCGGCCTTGATCGGAGTCGTGATCGTGGGCAGCGGCGTGCTCATCGCGCGTAACGCACGTGCGCGGCAGGAACCGCCCATCACCGTGGTGGCCATGCCATCGTTGCTGCTCTTCAACGCTGTCCTGGAGAACTATCGGCGTGTCATCGCCGACGATCTGCCGGGGCGCGCGCGCGATCTCGCCACCGTGCGCGAAGCGGTGCCATTCCCCGTCAACGCCATCGACTCTCCCTCGCTTCGACTGCTCGCGGCGTGGACGACCGATCTCGACGGTGAACCGGCCGCTGTGCTCGCCTATCGCTGGAACGACCGCCTGGTGATGCAGTATGTCGTCTCCGAACAGCTGTTCTTCCGACCGTCGGAGATGCGTCGTGTCTTCGCCGATGGACGACATCTCGCCGCGAGGTCTGGCGCGCAAAGTCTGATAGCCTGGCCCGCGATGGGCAGCGGCGAGCTGCTGGTCGGCGACGTCGGCATCGAACGGTTGGCGGCCCTGCGTCCGGCGTCCGCTCGTCGCTGAGCCCGGCGCGAATCGCGTCACGACCGATCGGCGGCGAGTTGCCTCACGCCGGCGCATGTCACGTGACGCGGCACGGCGATCCGTGCGTTTGCGCACGTAATTCGTATTGCGTGCAGTGTGCGCCAGCCGCTGATTATCCGCATGAGCTCCCTGCAGTCAGGCGCATGCCTGCGTCCTCGATTCCGCGCCGCCATCACGCGCGCCTTCGTCAGCGCACGAGCCATGCTTTCGATCGGTGCGCTCTACTTCGCGCGGATGCTCACGCCCACTCGCGGTTCAAGGCTCGCAAAACTGGGTGGGGCGCTTGGCGCGTTGCTGGCGATGACACACGCCGCCGTCGCGCAGGTTCCCCCGAAACCGGACTCCACCGCGCGCGACAGTCTCGTTGTGTCCGTCGACTCGCTGGCAGCACGCCTTGCGCGCGCGGAGGCCGCCATCGCACTGCTGCAACAACAACTGGCCACGGAGGCAAGCGCCGCCGTTCGCACCCGATCGCGCTTTCAGCTCGAACTCTCCGCGCGCGTGCTGAGCAACAGCTATTTCACCAGCGGACGTACGAACAGCGCCGAGTTACCGTTGTTCGTTCGTGACCCGGCGACGCCACCAGGTGGTTCCATTGGGAGCGCTGGCACAGGAGCGCTCGGCATGACGCTCCGTCAGACCTTGCTTGGCGCTGCGATCAGCGTCGATAGCGTGCTCGGCGCGACGTTTGTCGGCGATATCGACATCGACTTTTTTGCGGGTGGCACTGCTTACACTGCCGATCCATTCGGGTTTCCCGAAATGCGTCTGCGAACGGTCAACGCGCAACTCCGCTGGACCAATACGACGCTGATGATCGGCACCGACACGCCACTCATCTCCGACCTCAATCCGGTGTCGCTGGCGGCAGTGGGTACGTCAGGGTTTGCAACCGCAGGCAACCTCTGGAACTGGATTCCGCAGATGCGTATCTCCCGCACGGTGACACGCGCGGTGCTGCGTAACACGCCCGTATCGTTCGCGTTGCACGCGGCCGCGCTTGCGCCAGCCCTCGGTGTTGATCACGCCGCCGAGTCTGACGGCATCGACGCTGGCGAGCGTGCGGCGCGACCGGCGCTGCAAGGGCGCATGAGTGTACAGTGGGGGCCGTCGGATGCGAACGATGACGCGCGTGGCGAGATCGGTATCGGTGCGCATCGTGGCTGGGCGCGCGTGAGTGGAGACACGCTCATGTCAACGCATGCGATTGCCGTGGATGCCCACGTCGGACTCTCGCGCGGTGTCAGCCTGCTCGGCGAAGCGTACACGGGACGTGCGATCAGCGCGCTGGGCGGGGGGGGCATTGGTCAACTGTTTGGTGCGCCGGACGTCGGAAGCGTGCTTGGCGCGCCCGTGCGCGATGTCGCCGGATGGGCACAGTTGAACGCGCAGCTCCGACCCTCGGTGACGACCGGCGCTGGATGCGGGCTCGCCGTGGCCGACGCGCGGGATCGCCCGCGTCGCCGGCGGAACGGGTCCTGCGAGGCGCACCTCATCTGGCGTCCGACTCAACCCGTGCTGGTCGGCCTTGAAGTGCGTCGTCTGCGCACCAGCTACGCCACCGGTTCGTATCGTGCGACGCACGTCAACCTGGCCGTGGGCTTCGAGTGGTGAGCAC
>CAYWCJ010000591.1:0-2159 GCA_964456595.1 uncultured Gemmatimonas sp.
CCATCGTGCCGGCGATGGCCGCCGCGCGCCACAACACGCCGCAGTGCGCGTACGTGCCGCTCGCCGAACACGCGCTGCAGCGAGAGATCGTCGCGGTGTGGCGACGCGACGCCGTGCAATCGTCGGAGGCGCGGGCGTTCGTCGACTGCGTGCGCGAGGTGGTGCGGGGCGGATAGCGGCAAGTCTGCGCGCTCCCTGATACCTCTGACCCCTCCGCAGTAGCCGACTACTTCGCCGCGCCCGTAGCGTTGCCTACTGCGGTGACGTCTCGCGCCTGCCGATGACCGAAAAATCCATCGCACCGTAGCCATCCGCGATCAGATCGTCCATCCGTCCGGCCAGCGCCCGCAGCATCGGCGTGGGCTCGGTCCCGGCCGTCTCGATCATCAGGCGCAGGTCCTTCCGCGCCACGTCCAGCGTGAACTGCGGCGCGAAATTCTCCGTCATCATCATCTCGCCACGCACGCCACCCGTCGCGCTGACGGTGAGTTTGGCGAGCATCTGCATGGCGCCCTCACGCGGCACCGCCGCCGCGTCGGCCAGATGCAGCACATCGGCGATGACGGCGAGGAACGAGAGATTTGCCGCGTTGCCAAACAACTTGTAGGCGGCCGCGAGATCGGGGCGCTCGCCGACATACCAGAGATCTCCGGTCATCGCGGTGAGCGCGTCACGCACGCGCGCCAAGCGCTCGCTCGGACCGGCGACGAGCATCATGCCCTTCGCTGCGCGCGCGGCCCCCGGCCCCATCATGACAGGTGCGTGCAGATACGCGTAGCCCTCGGCGTCGAGCGCGGCGGCGCGCGCGGCGGTGCGCAGGGGCAACGTCGTGGTGTGATCAACAATCACCGACGTCTTGTCGATCGCATGCATCATCTCGCTGATGGTCGTATCGACGGCGTCATCGTCCAGCAGGATCAGGTGCACGCGTGACGCACCGCGCACCGCGTCGGCCGGCGTGTCGGCGGCCGTTGCGCCGAGTGCCACCAGCGGATCCGTCTTGGCCTTCGTGCGATTCCAGACGACGATCTCGTTGTCGCGACGCGCCAGCATCGCCTCGGTAAAGGCAGCGCCAAGCAATCCCATTCCCAGTACGGCGACTCGTGCCATCGTGTGTTGCTCCGGTGCGGGTCAAGAGGAGGGGAATCTACAAAGAGCGGACTGCAGATTGCGTGGAGACGGGATCTGCGCCGCGTGGCGCCGAGCGACGTTGCACGACCGCGACAAGCGAGTCGCAGCACTATCGCTTGCGGCTCACCGCCAGGCTCGGCACCGTCGGCGGCGGTCGCCGATGTTTCGTGGCTTGTTCGTACCCATACGCGAGCGTGATGAGCGTCGGCTCACTCCACGCCCGACCGAAGAAGGTGATGCCCGCCGGCAACGCCTCGGATCTCGTGTAACCCATCGGGACGGTGATGGACGGAAAGCCGGTGCTCGGCGAGAAGAGCTGACTGTTGTCGCCGTGCGGTGTGTTGAGATCGCCAATCAGGCGCGGCGGATTGCTCCAGGTCGGATAGATCATCGCATCGAGACGCAACGTGTCCATGAGCTGCGTCACCGCTTCGCGCAGTGCGGCACGTACGCGTTCACGACTCACGCAACCGGGACTGGTCTCCGGCGGTTCGGTGGCCTGCGACGCGTCACGCAAGCGCTGCTCGACGGTCGGGTGGAATCTGCGGCTACGCAGCACCTCGTCGATGGTCTTGACGGGCGCGTTACTTCCGCGCGCGGCGAAATAGCGTTCGAGATCGGCCTTGAAGCGATTGCACCCGCCCTGCTGCCGGCGCTGGATCGCGTCGAGAGAGTCCACGCGCGCCGGATCGACGATGATCGCCCCTTCGCGTTTGAGCGATTCGATCGCGCGCGTGAAGACGGCGTTCACCTCCGGATCGAGCGTCGGCCGCTCGTACGCCTGACGCAGAATGCCGATGCGCGCGCCCTGGAGTCCGCCGACCACGAGCGACGTGCGATAGTCGGGCGCTCGCCTGCTATCCGCTGGCGAGGTGACGGTATCCGCGGGATCGCTGCCCACCACGACATTGAACACCGCCACCGCGTCGGCCACCGTGCGCGCCATCGGTCCGGCGATATCGGCCACGGCATTCAGCGGTACCACACCAGCACGCGACGTCAGTCCCATGGTGGAGCGAATGCCGACC
>CAYWCJ010000592.1:0-2155 GCA_964456595.1 uncultured Gemmatimonas sp.
TGGCGCGCACCGCGCGACGTCGAAAGCGCATTGCGCGACGTTAAGTGCGCATTGCATGCCGGAGTACGTACAGTGTACGTTTACCGTACACTGTACGTCCAAGTTTGTCAAGCGTGAACGGCGTCTTGCTCTCGGCGGAAGGAGCGACAGACCGGGCACCGCAGCGGCAAGGCATCTACGACTAGCCGGCTACTGGCGTGGTGCGGCTTCCGGAAACCTTTTGAGCAGCTCCGCCAGTGGCGCAACTCCGTACCGTGCGCGCTCGGCATCGCTCGTGGCGCGGTCGATTGGTGCAAGTTCTTCAGCGCCGGTTCGCTGATTGATGAAGCGGTTGGTTCCGTACTTTTGCCGGCCGGTGGTGACGCTCAGGTAGCGGTCGATCGACTGGGCGACGAGCTCACGAGCCGGGGCGTACCCTGCCTCGAATGCGGCCGTCGCCAGATGATGGCCGACCAGGTAGTTGTCCGGGCTGATCCCGACGAGCGAGTCGTTACGGATCGTCATCGGCGAGTGCTGCAGCACGATGGCCGCGTTGAAGCGATCGGCTGGCGTCTGCACGTTGCCGGCACCGATCTGCTCGAGAACAAGGACAACGCGTTCCTGGTCACGCCGGGGTATCTGCTTGCCCTGCTGGTAGTCCTGATCCTCGCGGGAGAGGCCCACCAGAACCGGATTGTCGACGACGCGGCGCGGTGCCGGCGCCTCACGGGGTGAGGGTGCGGCGGGTGTGCAGCTGGCAAGGGCAGCGTACATGGCGACGAGGAGTGCCGTGGTGCGTCGGGGCATGCTCTGGAACGTCGCCATGTCGCTTACCGGTCAGTGAGCGCAATACTCTCGAGCGGCGTGCCGCCTCCCGTCTTCTCGACGGCGATGAACGAACGAATCCCACCCGCGGCCACCTGTACGCCACTCACCGTCAACAGCGCGGTCTTATTGCCCGCTCCGGTGAAGATGACGGTGTAGGTACCGGCATCCCGGTCGATGTACGCCGATGCCGCTCGCGCGGCGAGATTGGACGCGGATGGTGTCGCAGTGGCGAGATCGTTGGCGTTCGTGAGCACATACACGTCCACCGCGCCCGCACCAGCCGCCGCGTGAATTGCGCGGAACTTCACTTTGCCTGCTGCCGGTGCCGCGTTGTTGTCGGTGAGTACCAATGACTGTGGTGCAGCTTCAGTGCCGAGTGCGATCACCGTGTAGTTCCCGCCGTTCGCGACCGTTGCATTCGCAGAGTGCACATCGGTCGCAACGCCCGTCTTGCGGAATTTGACGGCGGTCGCACCAACCGCCGTCATCTGGTATCCATCCGACCCCTTGTATGCCACGTTGGTCTTGTAAGATGTGGCGTTGAACAGAATGTCCATTCCCGCGACATTACTGATTGCGTGCACAGCGCGGACGCGCCCCTCTGTGGTCGGACGCACCGGGTCGTCATCGTCGCACGCCGCGAGAGTGAACGTGGCCAGAGCGGTAAGAGCAATTCGGGAAGACCATCGCATACGGGAACTCCGTGTCGAAGATGCGCGATGAGCGACCACATGTCGTCATCGATGCGCCATACTCGCCAGTGCGACGGCCTGTCACAAATGGGGTTCCGATGTCGCGAGAGCACTCGTGCATCGCCTCAATGGCGACGCCATACTCGCTCCTCCGTTCGATGCTGCTATCGGCGAGCTCGGTATCCTGGTTGAAGCGCGATGACTACGGGCGCACCAAAGACGCTGTCGTCATGCTCGAGCACAACATCACGCTGCATCCCGGCTCCGCGTTCAGTTACGACGGACTGGCAGACGCGGCCTTGCACCGGTCAAAAGGGAGCGGTCGCCAAGCCACCGCTCGCGATGCAGGAACGCAGATGATCCACCAGCCGCGCCGCGCTCGGCGAAAGGCGACTCAGTCTCGAGTACTCCGCAGCTTCGGGCGGCAAGCCGCGGCTCTGCGACCGCAGTGAACGCACCCCGTGCAGCCACCGTGTCGCGTGCGCCAATGGCTGGCCAGTAGCGACTGTTCGCAATGCGTCAGATTCCTTCAGTGCATCCGACACCACAGGCGCTGATCCTTGGGTTGAGGTGTCCCCCGGTGCCGGCACGTCGACCCCCGCAATGGCCACGGTCAGCAGCGCGCGTAGCGCGCGCGCCACCTGGAACTGCGGCGC
>CAYWCJ010000593.1:0-2152 GCA_964456595.1 uncultured Gemmatimonas sp.
TCGCCTCACTTGCCCTCTTCGATGAGGAGAGCGACCGTGGAACTGGACGCCGCGCCGGGGTACCTCAGCGACATTGGCCGCGAGCTGGCCGCGTTCGCCATGGGTGAAGGGGTGCTGCGGCGACCGCTCGGCAATGTCGTCCGCTGCCTGCCGCTGTATTGCTCCACGGACGACGAACTCGCGCGGGTCTACCACGTGCTGCAACGTTTCCTCGAAGGCGGACGGGCGGAGACGCCTGCATCCGGAGGTCCGGTGGATGACCTGGTGCTGCGGTGCCGGTGGGTGAATTGTACCGACGAACTGGACGCGCTCGCCGTGGCGGTGGAGGCGGCTGGACTGGACGCGGTCCTGGCGCGTGCAGCCAGGGCGGACCTCACCCGATGAGCCGGCGCGCGACGCGTTGCGTGGCGGAAAGCGGTGTGGTGTTGCTGACATTGCTGACATTGCTGACGTGGCTCGGTGCGACGTCGAGCGCGGAGGCGCAGTCAACCGGAACCACGGTGCGCGACAGTGGCGGCGTGCGCATTGTTGACAATGCGCGCCCCGCGTGGAGTGCGCGCACGGCGTGGACGTTGTCTGCTGCACCGGTGCTGACGATCGGGACGACAGCCGGCGGGGAAGCTCACTTCGGTCGCATCGCTGGCGCGACTCGATTGCGCGACGGACGCATTGTGGTGGCGGAACGCGCATCGCTGCAATTGCGGACCTTCGATTCGACCGGACGCCACCTGCGCACGGTCGGTGGCAAGGGACAGGGTCCCGGCGAATTCAGCGACATCGGCGTGATGATGCGCTTGCCGGGCGATTCGCTGGCCGTCGAGTCGATGCGCTACTCGTCCATCTTTGCACCCAATGGCGAGTTCGTGCGCCAGGTACGCTACGGGCCGTTTGCGCCCGGACTGTTGCAGGTGCCGTTCGTCGCGGTGATCGGACGGTTTGACGATGGGTCGGCAGTCGTGGGTGATTTCCCGCAGGGGCGCAGTGTGCCACGTGGAGCGGCGCGGTGGGTGGATTCCTCGACGTTTCTGCTCGTTGATCCGTCCGGCGCCGTGGTGCGTGACGTGAGACGTGTGCCAGCGGCGTCGTTTGCCGCAAGTGTCGGCGCGCCGCAGCCACTCACGCTTGGTCCCGAGCTGGTGCATGCGTCAGCCGCGAACCATGTATACCTCGGCTTCGGCGACCAGTACGCCATCCGAGAGTACGATGCGTCGTGGACACTGCGCCGCATCATTCGACGCGCATGGACGCCAACGCCACTGTCGTTGCGCGACCTGGACAGCTACGTCGACGCGTGGATGACCATGTGGAGCAAGGAAACGGGCGCCAAGCGGGATCGTGAGCGGCTCGCGCAGATCAACGCGCAGTATCCCGATGCGCTCCCCGCCTTCTCCGATCTGCTGGCGTCACCGTCCGGTGAACTGTGGCTGCGTGATCCGGCGCTCGCCGGCGCTGCGGCGTGCATGTGCCTGTCGGGGGTGACGGATACGCCGAGCACATGGAACGTGTTCGATTTGGATGGGCAATGGTTGGGCGAGGTGCAGATGCCAGCGCGGTTTACGCCGGCGGAGATCGGCCCGGATTACGTGCTGGGGCAGTTGCGTGACACCGACAACGTGTTGCGGGTGGTGATGTATAGGATCGTGAAGCCCCGCTGATTCCCGCCAAGCCAGGTGCCTCGACGTGCCGACTCGCGCTGCTATCGCGTCCAGATCACCACCGCCCCGCAGTCGGTGTCCGGGCGCTGGAATTCGGAGGGGACCGACGTGCCGCTGGTGTAGACCTCGATGCCGGCAACCATGTCCACCGGGATGAGGTTGTCGATACGTCCCTGGCTGGACGGAATGAGAACGCCATCCAGGATCAGTGCCAGCGGGCAATAGCCGCTGGAAATGCTGAGACGCGGACCGAGAATCTGGATGTCGTCTGGACCGTTGCGCTGCACGAGCACATTGGCTCGTCCACGCAGCAGGTCACTCACCACGGTCGGTCGACGCATGGCGACCTCCGCGCGATCGATGTAGAGCCCACGTTGACTGCGCCGACGCTCGTCGAAGCCACGGAGCCTGCGACTCAGTCGATCGAAGTCGGCGTTCACGCGAACCGTGTCGAGACTGCGCCCCGCAGTCAACGACAGCGGGGTGAGTGTCACGCT
>CAYWCJ010000594.1:0-1849 GCA_964456595.1 uncultured Gemmatimonas sp.
GGGTGGCCGCCACACGCCGTTCTTCAAGGGCTACCGTCCGCAGTTCTACTTCCGCACGACGGACGTGACGGGCACCATCGAGCTCCCGGAAGGGATGGAGATGGTGATGCCGGGCGACAACATCCAGATGACGATCGAGCTCATTATCCCGATCGCCATGGAAGAGACGATCCGCTTCGCCATCCGCGAAGGTGGACGGACGGTTGGCGCGGGTGTCGTGACGAAGATCCTGGCGTAAGAGAACGAACCACCAAGTGTCGGGCTTCGAGTAAAGGTTTTGGGCTTCGAGAGGGCACTGCTCATCTCAAAGCTCAAAACCTGAACCGGAAGCTGGGAACTTGATGGTCAGCAGTCCGTCGCTGTCCCTACACACGAGAGACTTTCTGATGGCTGGCCGCATCCGCATTCGCCTGAAGGCTTTTGACCACGCCGTGATCGACCAGGCGTCGGCCGACATCGTGCGCACCGCCGAAAAGACGGGCGCTCAGGTGTCGGGTCCGATTCCTCTGCCGACCAAGACGCAGCGTTGGACGGTGCTCCGTTCGCCGCACGTGGACAAGAAGTCGCGCGAACAGTTCGAACTGAAGACGCACAAGCGCCTGATCGACATCCTGGACTCGCGCCCCGGTACGGTGGACGCGTTGACCAAGCTGGACCTGCCAGCGGGTGTGGATGTCGAAATCAAGGTGGAGTAGGACCCTGAACCACCAAGTGCCGGGCTTCGGGTAAAAGTTTTGGGCTTTGCGTTGTGCAGGCGCAACCGGAAGCTCGAAACCCGAACCGCAAACTCGAAGCCTGGAAGTTGTAGTTGTAGTACAGAGGTCATCGCATCCCGCGTTGCCCTCCACAGTCCAACGGCGCGGACTTCGGTCCCCCGCGACTCGTACGGTACGGAGTAAATCATGATCGGTATCATCGGTAAAAAGCTGGGGATGACCCAGCTGTTCAACGAGCAGGGGCAGCAAGTGCCCTGCACAGTGGTGGAGGCCACGCCCAATCCTGTCACGAAAATCATGACGATTGCGGACGATGGCTTTGCCTCGGTGGAGCTCGGATACGGCGCGCAGCGCGTCGCACGCGAGAACAAGAAGGGTGAGCGCACGCCGCGTGGCCGTCGCGCGACGCAGGCGGAAGTCGGACATGCGAAGAAGGCCGGCCTGGATGCGCCGCCTGCCGTGCTCCGTTCTTTCCGCATCGACGACGCCCCGGGAAAGAACCCCGAGGTTCCGACGTACACGTTGGGCGAGACCGTCACCGTCGGCATCTTCGCCGCCGGCGAGCGCGTCAAGGTCGAGGGCACGACCAAGGGTCGTGGCTTCCAGGGCGTAGTCAAGCGTCATGGCTTCCACGGCGGACCAAACACGCACGGTAACACGAAGCATCGCAAGCCCGGATCGATCGGCGCAGGAACGGATCCCTCGCGCGTCATCAAGGGCAAGAAGATGCCGGGGCAGTACGGCAACGTACGCCACACGGCCATCGGTATCCGCATCGAGAAGATCGACGCGGAACGCAACCTCATTTACCTGCGCGGCAGCGTGGCGGGGCCGACCAACGGCATCGTCTTCGTGCGGAAGCAGGGCTGATCATGACTGAGAACCAGACCTTAGAGGCGCCGGTCTATTCGGCGCAGGGCACGAAGGGCGCATCGCGTCCGCTTCCGGAGGCCACGTTCGACGGGGTCGTCAACGTGCCG
This sequence comes from uncultured Gemmatimonas sp., assembly GCA_964456595.1. Taxonomy (GTDB): domain Bacteria; phylum Gemmatimonadota; class Gemmatimonadetes; order Gemmatimonadales; family Gemmatimonadaceae; genus Gemmatimonas. The sequence continues at coordinate 1,697 of CAYWCJ010000594.1, forward strand.
GTCATGCACCAGGCAGTGAAGGCGTTCCTCGCCAATCGCCGTCAGGGCAATGCCAAGACGAAGACGCGTGGTGACGTGACGGGCGGTAACCAGAAGCCGTGGAAGCAGAAGGGCACCGGTCGCGCCCGTCAGGGCTCGACGCGCGCGCCGAAC
>CAYWCJ010000594.1:1859-2140 GCA_964456595.1 uncultured Gemmatimonas sp.
AAGGTGTTCGGCCCGATCCCGCGTTCGTACCACCAGATCGTACCGAAGAGGGTGAAGTCGCTGGCCATCAGGAGCGCGTTCAACGCGCGGGCCCGCGAAGGCGCCATCATGATCATCGATTCGCTGAACTACGCGACTCCGAAGACCAAGTCGATCACGGCGCTCTTCGCGGCGCTTGGGCTCACTGACAAGAAGGTGCTGCTGCTGACGGACGGCGTGAAGTCGAACGTCTACCTGAGCGCGCGCAACATCGGCACGGCGCACGTGATGCCGTACACCGA
>CAYWCJ010000595.1:0-2116 GCA_964456595.1 uncultured Gemmatimonas sp.
TCGCTTGCTCGGGACTCATGTACTGTGGCGTGCCGAGCGAGAGGCCGGTCTGCGTCATGCGCGCGCCGCCGGCCTGCTGCACGGCCAGCGCGATGCCGAAATCCGCGACCAGCGCGTGCCCGCCTTGCAGCAGAATGTTTTCGGGCTTGATGTCGCGATGAATGATCCCCTGCGCGTGGGCGTAGTGCAGCGCATCGGCAACTTCACACGCGAGTCGTACCGCGTCGGCGATCGGCAACTGCGTCTCGCGCGAGAGCCGCGCGCGCAGTGTTTCGCCGTCGACGAACGGCATGACGTAGTAGAGCCGCCCGTTCGCGTCACCGGAGTCAAACAGCGGCAGGATGTGTGGGTGCTGCAGCCGCGCGGTGAGTTCGATCTCTTTGAGAAACCGGTCAGGACCGATGACCGCCGACAGCTCCGGATGGAGCACCTTGAGAGCGACTTCGCGCCCATGCCGCACATCGCGCGCGAGATACACGGTGGCCATTCCGCCGATGCCGATCTCGCGGACGATGGCGTAGCGGGACGCCAGTAGCCTGGTGAGAGCAGCGAGGTCGTTCATGAGCAAGAACATGCGACCCAGGTTCGCTTCGCGCGAGCAGTTCCCGGCGCGCGTTGACCTCTTTTGCTTAAAGACCTTTGCCAACGGGATGAACGTCCGACACGTTCCTGCGGGGGATTCAGCCGCAGCCTTTCGGGGGGTTCTCGCGAGGTGCGGATTCGGGGCGGAGGGTCTTCTGTAATGGTGCACGGCTACGTTTGATTTGAAATCGTTCACCAATGCACGCCGCCGCTGCCACGGGCAGCGTGAGAGGCCCCACGACCGCCAGGCATGTCCACACCCGAAGACCAACGTACCGGATCATTCACGACACTCAGCCATGCGCTGGGAGCTCGCTACACGCTCCAGCGTGTGGTCGGTCGCGGTGGGACCTCGCTCGTCTACCTCGCGCACGATCACAAGCACGACCGGCCGGTAGCGGTCAAGTTCCTGCGCAGCGAGTTGGCCGCCGGTCTGGGCGCCGAACGCTTTCTGCGCGAGATCAGCGTCGCGTCGCGCCTCCAGCACCCGCACATAGTCCCGATCTACGATTCGGGCGACGCGAACACGGTGCTGTATCTCGTCATGCCCTACATCGACGGCGAGTCGCTGCGTGAACTCATTGAGCGCGAGCAACAGCTTCCCCTCACCGACGCGCTTCGGCTGACGCGGGAGATTGCCGAAGCGTTGAGTTTCGCCCACAGTCGGAACATCGTGCACCGCGATGTGAAACCCGAGAACATCCTGCTCTTTCGCGGGCATGCACTCGTCGTGGACTTCGGTATCGCCAAGGCACTCTCCACCGTCGGCAGTGTGTCCATCACCGGAGAAGCGGTCTCCGTGGAAGGGGTGTTCATGGGGACGCCCCTCTACATGGCGCCAGAGCAGGTGTTCAGCGACTCGCCGGTGGACGAACGCGCTGACGTTTACAGTCTCGCCACGGTGCTGTACGAAATGCTGGAGGGACATCCTCCGTTCGAAGGGCCGACCAATACCGCGATCCTCTCGCGCAAGGTAGCACGACCGGCGGCGGCACCATGCAATACGCTCGAACCGCTTCCAACACACATCGAGCAGGCGTTGCTCAAGGCGCTCGAGCGTGATCGTGAGCACCGCTTCGCCTCTGTGGCCGAGTTTGCGGATGCGTTGATCGAGTCGAAACAGGGACAGGTGACGGTGCGGCGTTCTGGCGCGACCACGGTCAAGTCCATCGCCGTACTTCCGTTCCTCAACGCCACCGGCCTCGAGTCGAGCGACTACCTGAGCGACGGCATCAGCGAAGATCTCATTCACGCGCTCTCGCGCATTCCCTCGCTGCGCGTCGTTGGGCGCACGTCCGCCTTTTCCTTCAAAGGGCGCACGAATGATGTGCGATCGATCGGCACGGAGCTCGGCGTCGGCGCGGTACTCACCGGCACGGTCCGACGCGCGGGAGATCGCATTCGCATCACCGCCGACCTGACGGATGTCAGCAACGGGTTCGCGCTGTGGTCGGAGCGATTCGATCGCGATGTCACCGATGTCTTCGCCGTGCAGGACGAGATCTCCCGTGCCATCGTCGAGACGCTGCGCATT
>CAYWCJ010000596.1:0-2116 GCA_964456595.1 uncultured Gemmatimonas sp.
TCCGCATACCGCTTGTCGTAGAGTTCGACGCGCACGCCCGCGCTATCGCTGCCGAGCTGTGCGCCAACGATGGCCTCGCGCACTCGCATCGGCGCAAAGTCCCGTCGGCCGTCGCGCGGCCGGAAAAAGGTGGGCTCGGCGACCTGGTGCAGCACGCCGGCGGCGGCGGTGAGTCCGAGCCGTCCACGCTGCCAAGCCACGCTCAGGCGTGGGTCGACCGTGCGCCGCACGGTGATCGTCGCGCGATCGGTGCGTACCCCGGCGATCACGCGCACGCCGCGCACGTCCTGCCACGTGGTCTCAAAGAAGGCGCCCGCGCGATCGCTGCGTGACCGCGCCTCGAAGAGCGTGCGTGTGGTGTCCCGCCCCGTGGCTGTAAGCGCGCCGTCGTACTGCGCGCTAAGCCGCTCGAGGTCCGCGCCCACACGTATGCCGAGTCCGCGGTCCGACTGCCAGCCCAGCGATCCGACGAGGTGTGTCACGCCGAGTCGTGTGCCGAGCTGCAGTCCGGTGATGGTTTCCCGTCGCGTGAACCCCGACTGGCCAACGGTGAGCGCGGGGCGCCATGCCGTCGCGCTGTCGCGCCAGGACAAGACCGTCATGTCCTGCGCCGTCGTCGCGGAGTACGTCGTGCCGGTTTCTACGCCTGCGTCCCGCACGCCGAGCCGTGACCCCTCGCGCACGGCAAAGAGCCGCAAGCGCCCCGCCGATCCGGTCGCCCACTCGATCGTGCCGCTCACGTCCCCGCCCTGCGGCGGCGGATCAAAGGGCTGCGCCTGTCCGAACGTCGACGTCACCGCGCGCATCGAGTTCACGTTCGCACTCGCCCGGACACCGAGCCGTGGGGAGGGTGCGGCCGCCAGTGCCACGCCGGCGCTGCCGATCGAAAGGGTTGCGCTCCCCTCGCGTTTTTTCGGGCGCCCGGCCGTCTCCAGCCGCACGAGTCCGGAGAGCGCATTTCCGTATTGCGCGCCAAACCCACCCGCCGCGAACACGGTGCGGTCGAGCAGGAAGGGATCGACCGTCGCGGTCACATGCCCGATCGGATTGTCGAAGCGCGCGGGGGACAACAACCACGCGTCGTCGACGAGCACGCGCGTTTCGGTGACGTCGCCCCCACGCACAAACAGCCCGCTCCCCTCGTCCACGGCCTGCGAGCCGGGCAGCGTTTGCAGCGCCCGCGACACGTTGCCCGCTGCTCCAGGCATCTGCACGACGTCGAGCGGCGAGAGACTCGCGGTCGTGCCGTTGCCAAGTGTGTACTCGCCGGCGGCGACCACGGTCATCGTTGAAAGTGACGGCGGCTGCGGAACAAGGACCAGCGACACCAGCGTGTCGAGCGGTACGATCACGTCGAGCGCTGCAGGGTGAAAGCCGATGCGACGCGCCACGAGCGTGGCAATCCCGCGATGCGCGCTGCGGAGCGCAAATTGTCCCGCGCTGTCGGTGACGCTCGCGTCACTCCCCTCGAGCAGCGCGATAGTTACGCCGCGGGCGGGCCGCGCATCCGGGAAGCGCACGACGCCGCGCACCACTACGCGCGAGCTGTCGGCGGTGGCCTGAGCGCACAGGGATGGCGCTACGACGGCAGTCATTGCGCAGCCGCAGGCGATCGGGAGCAAGGAAGCGATTCGCATACCCCGCAGCGTACGCGGCCCGGAGACACAGTGCTACAGCGAATCGGTGAACCGACAGCGGCGCTCGGCGAACCGCGCGGCCCGTGCCTCGGTGGAGCAGGTTGATCGGAGAACGACGGTGTTCCGAAGCCCGCGCCCTCAGGCATGCGCAGCGGGCGCGGCGAAAGCGCACCGGCGCACTCTCTCAAGTCGCCAAGGAGACCTCGGCGCGCCGAGCATTATGCATTATCCAGAGCAGTTTATGGGGCGAAACTCCACCAAGCACGCAACCGGGATCGAACCGGTGACCTCATCCTTACCAAGGATGTGCGGCGCCGCCGGTGTTTTCGTAAGCGTATACACAGCAACAGGTTACAAACGTCGGCGCCGCGGTGGGCATCGCCGGGCAATACTTTGGCAATGCGGGGCCCCGAACGATACGGCGCCAACCGGGCCAACGCGGCCTCCCAATGTCGTCCTTCGGCCCGGCGGCGCCGCCG
>CAYWCJ010000597.1:0-2115 GCA_964456595.1 uncultured Gemmatimonas sp.
AGCGGCTGCTCGGCGGCGTCGAGGTCGGTCCCGATCCGATCGACGAGGCGCTGGCACCGTTCGGCGTGAAGCGCGAAATCGTCGTCGCGATACTCGGCGGATTCTCGTCAGCGCTGGCGGTGGCCCGGGCCTCCGAGCTCATCGTCACCGTGCCCGAGCGCCACACCGGAACACTGCGCGCCGGCATGCACAGCTTTCCGCTTCCATTCGCCACGCAACCGATCACGATCTCGTTGCTCTGGCACCCCCGGCTCGACGCCGACCCGGCGCACCGATGGCTTCGGGGGTGCGTCCGCGAGGCATGCGCGGAGCAGCGAGGCACGGCAGGGACGAGGGGAAGAGCGGGCCGGCTGGCTGAGTAGGGGACCCACAGCCCGAAACGGGGTGGTTGCGCGGCCGACGCGGTCACACGGAACGGAACGGCAACCACCAAGTGTCGAGCTTCCGGTTCGGGTTCTGGGCTTCGAGTGGGCGTGATCGACGAGCCCCCGAGCGAAAGGCGATGATGTCGCCCATCGCCAACCCACAACCCGAAGCCCGAACTCACATTCCGACACTTGGTGGTTGCCGTTTGGCGATTCGCCCCTCGCTCAGCACTGCGGCAACGCCCACCCCCTCTCGAGCGTTCTCTTCCTGCACCCTATCCGGTCGGCCCCGCCCGCCGTTCGCTGTACCCCTCCTCTGCTCCTCTCCGACATATGCGAGTACTCTCGCTCTCCCTGGCCGCCGCCGGCCTCGCGCTCAGCGCGTGCGCCAAGCCGGCACCAGCTCCCGCGCCGGCGCCAACTCCGACGCCCGCCAACACTCCTGCGCCGGGTCGTGGCGGTGGCGTCGGTGCCCCCGCGACCGGCGGTGGCGGTGGAGGCGGCCAAGGTGCTCAGGCCGGCGCTAACGCGCCGGACCCGGCCCCTCGCCCCTACACGACGGTCATCACCTCTCGCGCGCTCACCAAGAAGGGCGTCTTCGCCGTCCACCAGATCGGCAGCCGCCTCTACTTCGAGATCCCGCGCACGGAGCTGGGCAAGGACTTCGTTATCGTCAGCACCCTCAACTCGACGCCCGACGAGATCGGCATCCGCGGCACGCAGGGCGGCAACAACCTCGTGCGCTTCGAACGTCGCGACAACCGCATCCTCCTGCGCGAAGCGAGCTTCAGCGAAACGAGCGCCGATACCACCGCCGCCGGCAAGCTCGCGTTCGACCTGATCGCGCTCACCCGCATCCTCGCCGCCTTCAACGTCGAGGCCTACGGTGCCGACAGTTCGGCCGTCATCGAAGTCACGCGCATGTTCACCGGCGGTGTCCCCGAATACACCGCACTCGGTGCGCGCGCGACGGTTGACGCGACGCGTTCGTATGTCGATCGCTTTGCCGCCTTCTCACGTAACGTGAACGTGACGGCCGTGCAGACGTTCACTCCGCAGCCCACGCCGGGTGCCGCACCGGCCGGTGGACGCGGTGGCGCAGGCGGCGCGCCCGGCTCGACGACGGAGCGCTACACCTTCTCCATCGCCAAGCTCCCCGACGTCCCCATGAAGCCGCGCCTGCTCGACGAGCGCGTCGGCTACTTCGGTGTCACGCAGCGTGATTTCTCCGGCAACTATCAGCGTGTCGAGTCCAAGCGCTACATCGGTCGCTGGCGTCTGGAATGCTCGGACAAGAAGGTCGGCAATCTCTGCGTGCCCGTGAAGCCGATCACTTACTACCTCGATCCCGCCACGCCGGCGTGGATCAAGCCGTGGATCAGGAAGGGCATCGAAGACTGGCAGGTCGCGTTCGAAGCGGCCGGCTTCTACAAGGGAATCATCGCCGCCGACGCGCCGAACGATCCCGACTTCTCGGGTGAAGACGCCACCGTCGCGATGGTGCGCTGGCTGCCGTCGTCCACCGAGAACGCCGTCGGTCCGTCGTTGCGCGATCCGCGCACCGGCGAGATCATCGACGCGGATGTGCAGACGTACCTCAACGTCATGAACCTCACCCGTTCGTGGTACTTCACGCAGGTCGGCCATCTCGACAAGCGCACGCACAAGTTCCCGTTCCCCGACACGCTCACCGGCCGCCTCATGGAGTACGTGACGGCGCACGAAGTCGGACACACGCTCGGCTTCCCGC
>CAYWCJ010000598.1:0-2100 GCA_964456595.1 uncultured Gemmatimonas sp.
CTTCCAGATTCGTGATGCCCCAGCCCTCCTTGGGTGATGCGAAGAGAGTCGCCCATGCGCGTCGCAGCATGGCGATCTTCGCGGCTTCGTCAATCCGCCCCAGAAACTCTACCCGATCGGCCACCCCAAGGGTTCCTGCCAGGCGTTCCAGTTCCGGTCGGAATTCGCCGGCACCAGCCACCTGGAGTGTCGCCTCTGGGACTGCACATTGGGCAAACGCCCGGATCACAAGATCGACTCCCTTATACTTCTTCAGGCGCCCGATATATGCAAATGTCGGTGTGGGCGACCGAACGCTCGGGTCCGGCGTGTAATGGCCGGAATCGATCCCTGGGAAGATGACGCGGATCCGTTCCCGGGAGACGCCGCGAGCGACAAGGTCGTCACGCGTACTCTCGCTGATGGCCTCGAAGGCGTGATGCCGGTAGCACCACGGCATCGGACGTTCGGAGAGCCAGACGGCCGCCGCCAGCGGCGCGGACAGCTCCTGAAACGCCGTCCCGCCAAAGAGATGCGGCACCAGCCCGACGAGCTTTGGCAGCCGCCAGGTAGGGGTGAACAGCGGCACCTTGTTGATGTCCTCGACCAGCACGTCGAAGCCGCGATCGACCAGGTGCTCGTGCCAGTAGCGGCGCGCCTTGAACGGGAATGACTGGCGGGTGCCGACGCGATGCACCTCGATGCCATCGAGCGTGGCGCTTGGCGGACAGCCGGGCCACCCGCCGCAGAGCAGCACGACCTGGTGACCAGCCTGCGCGAGTCGCCCGAAGATCTCGTGCAAATGGATTTCGGCACCACCAGCCAGCGGATTTTCGCGACACTGCCAGTTGACGACCGCGACACGCAGGCGCGTACTGGCGTCGCCCTCTCCCGTTACCGACAACTCAGAGCCGACCGAGACGGCGAGCGTACGCGTCGAGGACGCCGTTCACGAAGCGTGCACTTCTCGCGGTGCCGAAGCGCTCGGCCAGATGCACGGCTTCCTGTATCACCACCTTCACCGGCGTTTCGCCGCGCTCCATTTCGGCCGCGCCCAATCGCAGCACGCTGCGCTCGATGGCACCGAGCCGCTCGAGGCGCCAGTTGGCGGTGACTTCGGACAGCGCGGCGTCGAGCGCGGCGCCACGGAACGCCACCGTGGCCACGAGCTTCGACGCGAACGCACGTTCGCCCGCGTCCACTGCGAGATCATCGAACACATGCGACGCGATACGTTCGAGCTTGGTGAGATCACGCAGGTCGGCCGCGTAGAGCGCCTGCAGTGCACGCGCACGACCGCGCGTCTCCACACGCTCGGCTTTCACGGTCGCGGCGTCCGCCATCCCACGTCGACCCGGTCGCGACGGAAGCGTCGGTTCATCGGCCGGACCATCCCAGAAGGAATCGTCGCGCAGGCTGGCCATCACGCGCCGATCTCGTCGTCCAGCAACGCATCGTCCACCGAGTCATCGGGCAACACCCGATCGAAGAGATCGAGCAACTCGAGCGCCGCGAGTGCCGCGTCGGCGCCCTTGTTGCCATGCGCGCCACCAGCGCGCGCCTCGGCCTGCGCGAGCGTATCGGTGGTGAGCAAGCCAAGCGTGACCGGGACGTCAAAGTCGCGCGACACATCCATCAATCCACGCGCCGCTTCGCCGGCGACGAAATCGAAATGCGGTGTTTCGCCGCGAATGACTGCGCCGATGGCAACGCACGCATCGTATCGCTCGGTGCCCAACGCACGTCGGGCAGCGATCGGCAGCTCCCACGCGCCCGGCACCCAGAGCACATCGATATCATCGAAGAGCACACCCTTCTCCACCATCGCACCCACCGCGCCTTCGGCCAGCGGCATCGTGACGGCCTCGTTGAAACGGGCGGCAACCACCACGATGCGGCGACCTTCACCGCGCGGATTTCCCATGAACTCGGCCATCAGTCTAGAAACTCAGATTGCGAAAAGGTGTCCGAGCTTCGTGCGCTTCGTTTCGAGGTAGGTCGCGTTCTCATCGGTGGACGGCGCTTCGAGACGCACGCGATCCTTGAGCACGAGGCCATACCCGTCGAGGCCGACGAGCTTGCGGGGATTGTTGGTGAGGATGCGAATGGAGCGCGCGCCAA
>CAYWCJ010000599.1:0-2093 GCA_964456595.1 uncultured Gemmatimonas sp.
GTCGTGGGCCGGGCGCGGCGTGCTCACCTGGCACACGCCGTCGTTGCTTCGGCCCACGTGACCGAGGGCCGACGCGATGCCCACGGTATGGAGTGCGACGGGTGCAGCGGGCGCACTGTTCGATGCCGCCACAAGCGTTGCCGTCAGCGCCACCTCCGCTCGCAGGGTCCGCGCGATTTTGACCGCGTCGCCGTGCGCATGCACGCGCATGTACAGCACGCGCGGCGTTTCACGCATGACGTGGTGATGCACCGCCGTCTGCTCGATGCCGCCTTCCTGCAGTCGCGACATCACGCGAGGCAACTCGTCCTCCGTGAGCACAAGGTCACCCATCGCCATGCACCTCGCCCAGCCGCGGACCGCGCCGGGATGGGCATCCAAGCTATTCTCTGCCAACAGACTCGCGCCACCCACCGCTTTCCGCCGTCCCGGTTGGAGATCGGTCGCCCGCTCTGGATCGCTTTCTCGCATGAATCTGGAACGATCTCATCCGGCGCTCACAGTCGAGCGCCCGTGTCGTTTCCGGTGCTGTACGTCTCAACAGGAGCGACCCAAAGTGACGCACGTGCCCGATTGAGCGATTGGGGAACGTTTCGTGCACTGCTGAAGCATCGCAGCACAACACCAACCCAAACACTTGCAAGGAGATCCCATGAAGGCACTGACGACGCTGGGCGCTGCGGCGATCCTTACCATCGCGGCCGCCTGCGGCAATACGGCTGATGGCGTGAAGAAGGATGCAGACAACGCCGCCGAAAAGAGCGCGGAAGCCGCAGCTGCAACGGGTGATGCCATGGGTGGCGCGATGGAAACGGGTCAGGTGAAGACCGCGATCATGGCCGACTCGCGCGTGGACGCGGGGGACATCAACGTCGATACCGACGAAGAGCGGAAGACGGTGACGCTTCGTGGCACCGTGAAGACGGAAGCGGAGCGGGTCATCGCGGGCGAGATCGCCACGGCGAAGGCCGCTGGCTACGTGGTCACCAACAACCTGTCGGTCAAGCCGTAACTGGTTGTTCGAGTGGCTGGCTTGCGTTGACTTCGTTCGCGTTCAGGGGGAACCTGGCGGTGCATGCACGACGCACGGCTGCGTTCCCTCTTCTGCGTCCGTTCGGAACGATTGGCGTAGTCTGAACTGTACGTAATCTCAGGGTTACGCGCTGGTGCGTGCGCACGCTTGGCAGAGCACCGCAATGGTTTTCTTCTGTGGGTGGAGTGCGAGCGCACATGTCGTTCACGGTCGGATTGCTCGTTGTCACATTCCTCGCGTCGCTTGGCGGACTAGGACTGTTCATCTGGTCGATGTCCAGCGGACTCTTCGGTCCGGAATCGGCCGCGAGTCGCGTGATCTTTGGCGTGAAGGAGATCGGCTTGGCGGAGGAGCCGGCCGCGGAAGGTGTGTCGCAGCAGAATGAGTTGCAGGCGACGATGAATCGCACCGGACACACCGGCGAGTTCTCCGTACTTACCGAAGAGGAAGCCGACGAGCGTCTGAGGCAGGATGCCTCGGGCAAGTGGCCGGTGTTGCTCTGCGTGGGATTTGCTGTGGCCTGGCTGGTGGCGGCCTCGGTGTTCGGACTGATGGCGTCGATCAAGTTGCATATGCCCGACTGGCTGGCCGACGAAGCCTGGCTGACGTTCGGACGCATTCGTCCGGCGCACCTCAACGCGGTGGCCTACGGCTGGTGCAGTCTGGCGGCCTTCGCCGTAGCACTGTGGCTCATGCCGCGATTGTTGCGCACTCCACTGGTGGGCAGTCGGACGGCAGCCATTGGTGCGACGCTGTGGGGACTCGGTGTCACCGCCGGCATCATCGCGATTCTGACAGGGCACAGCACGGGGCTCGAGTGGCTCGAGTTTCCGTGGCAGTGCGACGTGCCGATGGTGATTGGCGGGACATTGATGGGCGTTGCGCTGCTGCGCACCCTGCGCAATCGAAAGGTCGAACATCTGTACGTCTCGGTGTGGTACATCGCTGCCGGACTCCTGTGGCTACCGATCCTGATCACGGTCGCCAATTGGCCCGGCGTACACTTCGGCGTGCAGCAGGCGACGATGAACTGGTGGTACGGCCACAACGTGCTCGGCCT
>CAYWCJ010000600.1:0-2079 GCA_964456595.1 uncultured Gemmatimonas sp.
GTCATGGATGCTCAACCCCGCTGGGGCGATCGAGGGTCCAGTGGGAATGCCGGTCGCGCACGAAGATCTCGCGACCATCGGTTGAGACAACGACAACGCCGTCACGATCGGTGCGCAACAGCGGAACGCCTCGCTTGGCGAACGCATCGAGTATTTCCGGTGACGGATGCCCGTACCGATTTCCAACCCCCACGGATACGAGTCCGAGCCTCGGCTGCACCGCGTCGATGAACGCGTCGGTCGAGCTGGTGCGGCTGCCGTGGTGGCCGAGTTTGAGCACATCGGCACGGAGCTGCGCGGGCTCCAGCTGCGAGAGCAGCCACGCCTCTTCGTTCGCTTCGGCATCTCCGGTCAACACGAAGGCGATGTCTCGGTATTGCACGCGCAGCACTACGGAAGTCTCGTTGGCGTCGTGCTGTTGCGCGGTCCAACTGGAATCGGGCGCGAGCACCTCGAACGTGACGCCATCGAGTTGCATGACGGCTCCGGGGTGGACGCGCTGCCACGGGATGCCGGCGCGCTGTACAGCGAGCAGTGCGGTGCGATAAGTGTCGTTTGACGTAACGAATGCCGGTTCCCACCAGCGCGCGGGCTTGAGCGCCTGTACGACGCTGGCGGCACCACCCATGTGATCATCATGTGCATGCGTCATGACAAACGCGGCGACGGCTCCTCCGCGTCGCTGCACGTAGGGCACGACAACTCTCTGGCCGGCGTCGCCGCCCTCCCATCGTCGTCCCGCGTCCACGATCACCCATCGTCCACGCGGTGTGCGCATGGCGATGGCGTCCCCCTGCCCCACGTCGAGCAGATGCAGTTCGAACTGTCCTGAGCCGGTTGCGAGGAGCGGCGTCCAGAGCGCGGCGGTCAACGCCGCCGCGGCGACGAGCAGTGTCGGCATCCAACGTCGTGCGGCGCTGGCGCGCACCACGGCGGCTGACGCGATCCCGGCGCAGCATGCACCGACGAACGTGGGGGCGATGTGCAGCGCCGCGTGCGGGATGCGCGCCGTCGATGTGGCGACGATGTCCAGCAGCGCGATGGGAACACCGGCGGCATCGGCGACGAGCTGTGCGGCGGCATGCCACGGTGCGAGCAGTATCGCGAGAAAGAGTGCGGGTTGGAGCAGTGCGACGATTGGTGCGGCGACGAGGTTGGAGAGTGGGGCGACAAGGCTGACTCTGCCGAAGGTCCAGGCGATGAGCGGTGCCGTGACGAGTGTTGCGACGACGCCGGTGACGAACTCGCGCATGAGTGTCGCGCGCCAGCCGGTGAGCGCGCGCAGGCGGCGCACTCGTGCGCGTCGCCAGCGTCCGTTGACGCGTGCCATGTCGATCGTGCGAACGCGTCGCAGCATCGAGCGCGCGGCCACTAACGCAGCCATCCCGCCCACGCTGAGTTGCCAGCCCAGATCGAGGACAACGGCGGGCGTGACGGTGGGGAGGGCAGCGCCGAGTGCGAGGGCGGTCCATGGGTGGACAGGTCGCTGCCACTGTTCGGTGACGGCGACGGTGGCGAGCATGACGGCGCTGCGCACGGCCGGCGCGGGCGCGCCGAGTGTGGCGACGTAGAGGGCGACGATGGCGAGGGCGAGTGGAGTGGCCCAGCGTTTGGGGATGCGGCACGCGCTGGCGAGCGTGAGCAGTGCGCCGGCGATGATGGTGACGTGCAGTCCGGAGATGGACAGCATGTGCACCAACCCGGCATCGGCGTAGCGATCGCGCACATCGGGTGCGATTCCATCCTGATCGGCGATCAGCAGTGCGCGGACGAGTGGCGCATGCGCGTGGAAGAGCCGATCGATTTCCTCGCCGGTGCGACCACGCCAGGTACGAAGCAGCTCGCGTTCGCCCGTAGTGCTGAGATCACCATCGACGAGGAGGCCGCGATCGGTGGCGCGTGCGGTGCCGGTGAGGACCACGATCGCACCGGGTGGTGCGCGTCCGGATTGGACGCGAACGAACGCTGGTGTTTGGCAGTGCTGCAGCGGTCGATCGCCGACGGCGTGGCCGGTGACGCGGGCACCGGGTTTGGCCGCGTCGTCGATGGCGACGCGAAGGGTGGTGCGTTTGGCGAGGG
>CAYWCJ010000601.1:0-2072 GCA_964456595.1 uncultured Gemmatimonas sp.
ACCATGTAGTGGACGAGGTCGCGCGCGCTTTCAATGGCAAACGCGCTGAAGCCAGCGGCGGCACCGATCACCTCGCGCATCGCGCCAGCCATCTTGCTGCCCGCCTCGAGACTGATCTCGTGGGCGCGCTGCGCCATTTCGGCCGCAGTATCCCGCGCGTCCGCCGCACGGTGGCCAGGGCCACGGCGCGGTGGTGGGCTGGCTGGGGGCGCTTCGCCTTCTACAATAACCGTGTCGTCGTCCGCCTGCGGCTTATCGGTCATGGGTCGAACGCACTCCTTCCGCCAAACATGGGGGTAGCGGCGATCAGAAATTCACAGCATCGCGCGAGTTGCGCGGGCAAGCCGTGGCTTTCGGGTCGTCCAGAACGAGGTAACTATATGATTTTCGGACATCTATGCAAGGCGTGGTGACGCGGTCTGCCAGGTCGGCTTTCTACGGTATAGCGACCGGCGATGGGTGTGAGGCTGACAATGTCCGTTAATGTCGCCGGATTAATGCCAGGGTTATAGCGGCATAAACACGTCACCAAAAGAACAGCATGAGACCACAACCGTTGGAAAACGTTCGAGTGCTTGATCTCTCGAGGGTGCTCGCCGGCCCCTTGTGTACGATGATGCTCGCCGATCTCGGTGCGAAGGTAATCAAGATTGAACGCCCGATCTCGGGCGACGATACCCGCGGTTGGGGACCGCCATTCGATGCGGACGGTCAATCTGCCTACTTTTTGAGCGTCAATCGCAACAAACTCTCGGTTTCGGCCGACCTGACCCTTCAAGATGATATCGAGTTCATCAGATCCCTTATCCGCGACGCGGACGTTGTCGTCGACAACTTCTTGCCAGGAACACTGGCGCGGTATGGGCTCGATAAAGCTGCTCTACTGCTGGATAATGCGCGCCTCATCTGGTGTACAATCAGCGGTTTCGGCGCGTCGAGCACACGTCCAGGCTACGACTTTGTGGTTCAGGCGGAATCCGGATGGATGTCCGTCTCCGGACCGGAATCGGGTCCGCCCATGAAGGCGGGCGTCGCATTCGCCGACGTGATCACCGGCAAAGACGCGGCCGTCGCCATCCTCGCCGCGCTTCATGGACGCGATCGCGGCGTCGCATCGTCTCGGTCGATCGACATTTCGCTGTCACACAGCGCGACCGCCGCGCTGGTCAACGTGGCGCAGAACGTCCTCGTCAGTGGCAGCGACGCAGGTCGTTGGGGGAATGCCCACCCGAATCTGGTGCCGTATCAACTCTTCGACGCCGCAGACCGACCCTTCGTGATCGCCGTCGGCACCGACGGTCAATGGAAGGCGGCCGCGCGTGCGCTGGATCTCACGACACTGGCGGACGCACCGGATCTGGATACGAACGCCGGGCGGCTGGCGCGGCGCAGGGATGTGGTGGCGGCTATCACAGCTCGGGTCGCCGAAGCGAAGGCAGCGCACTGGATTGCGCGGCTGGATGAGGCGGGCGTACCGTGTGGGTTGGTCCGGTCTGTGCGGGAAGCTTTAAAGGATGTCGCGTGCGCCGCGGCCACCGGTGTCGCACCGGCCACCGGCGGATCCGTTCGCTACCCCCCACCGTCACGAAGTGCGCATGAAAAACTCGTTCGGGCAGAATACTGGAGTGCGTTCGACCACGTGCCGATACTGGCCAGCAGGGTCGTGTGACCTCCAGAAGTTCGATTCGTCCACTCAACGAGACGAGAAGCAACGATGTCCTCAACGATTCCGTGGTCAGCAGGGGTGTCGGTCCCGTACGTGCGGCGTTATGCTAACGCCGTGAAAATGACGGAAACCGCAACTCCGCTTACAGAAGTCGATTCGGACCAGGATGTCATCTCGCGGGTGATCGCGGGAGATCGCGATGCATTCGCGACGCTGATCGGTCGGTACAGCGATCCGCTGTATAGACATGCACTCGGTATGACGGGTAGTCCCGACGTCGCCGAGGACATTCTTCAGACGTCATTCATCAAGGCGTACCATCACCTCACTGAGGTGCGTGGCCGCTTCGACGCCTGGCTTTTTCGGATCGTGGCAAACGGGTGCAAGGACTGGCTGAAGAACATTC
>CAYWCJ010000602.1:0-2067 GCA_964456595.1 uncultured Gemmatimonas sp.
CTACAGCTCCGAATGGAGTTACCATCCGGACAACAAGCGATTTCTCTCGGTGGACAACACCAAGTTCGCGGTGAATCTCGTGGTGTACGCGCTCACCCGATGACGTCCGCTCGTCGCACTGTCGAGGTGGCCCTGCGACTCGCGGGCGTCGGCGCAATCGTGTTGGCGCTCGTGTTGGCGCTGCGCGCCCCCGACACGAGCCGTGGCGACGCGCCGAGTACGCTCTCCGCCGCCGCGCTGTACGACAGCTCCGCGCGTGCGACGGTGAACGAGCTGTCGGCAACCATCGCTCGTGCGGCGCTCGATAGCGCACCGTCGGGCGTGCATCTCACGCTCACTGGCATTCCGTCGTCGAGCGTGCGCGCGGCGCTCGCCACTGTCGTCCACGCCGGGCTCAGAGCCGCGTGGACGGACAGCACCAACGCGAGCGGCCTCGCCATCGCGGCCACCGCCATCGCCGATCCCTTTGGCGGCACTCTTGTGCGGGCGCGCGCCAACGCGTCCGTGCCGCTCACCATCCGTGACGACGCGAGCACACTCGACTCCATTGCATCGGCCCGCAACGGAGTGACCGTGCGTGGCGCGCGACTCAGCGGTACCGCACAAGCCGCCGTCGGTAGCTCACGCGCGCGCGTCACCATTCCGCGGCCGCCGACGCTGCGACGTGTGCTGCTGCTCGCGCGACCAGGATGGGAAGCCAAGTTCACTACGGCAGCGCTCGAGGAGCGAGGCTGGCAGGTGGAGGGACGATTGCTGGTTGCACGGCGAGCGTCGGTAACATTGGGAGGTACCGCCGCCGCAAGTGGCGCCGTGACCGCACCGCTCGACACCGCGCGCTACGCCGCGGCGATCGTACTCGACAGTGGCCTCGTGTCCGCCGGTGTGCTTTCGCGATTCCTTCGACAGGGCGGTGGTGTCATCCTCAGCGGTGATGCGCTGCTTGGCACATCGTTTGGCGCGTTGCGACCGGCCACGATCGTTGGTGTGCGGGCGCTGGTTCCAGGCGCACTCCTCACCGATGCACCACGGCGTGGCCTGGCTGCGTGGGAGCTCCGTGCGGCGGTGCGCTCGGTGGTGCTGCAGGCGGAATCCCATGATCGGCACGATGATTCCACCGTCGTCGCGTGGCGACTGGGTAACGGTCGCGTGCTCGCCAGTGCGTATCGCGATTCCTGGCGCTGGCGTATGGAAGGACGCGACGACGGGCTGGACGCGCATCGGGCGTGGTGGAGCGCGTTGGTAGGCGCCGTCGCGTTCGTGCCTGCGGTTACGGAGCGCGAGCAACGCCCTGGGAATGTGGTCGAGCAGCGGCTGCCCGGCGACGCGGCACCCTATGCCGACCTCCGGTCACGATTGGGTGCGCCGGTGGCTCCGCCCGCGTCGATGCGAAGCACGCCGCCCGCGCCGTCGCGACGTTGGCTACTGTATCTGGTAGCGTCGCTCGCGCTCCTCGGCGAGTGGGCGCTCCGTCGAACGCGTGGCGCGCCGTGAAGATCTGAACAGGTGTTGCACGCGATCGCGTAGTGGTCGATGCAACTATCGCAGAGCGATCGCTCTGCTGGTGCCAGGACATTGTCTCGTGAGGCTGTACCGTGTCTGCTTCTGTTGCATTCATCTCGCACTCCGATTGTGGTCGTCACGACACCGGATGGAATCACCCGGAGCACGTCGGACGTCTGCGTGCGATTCCGCGTGCGCTGCGATATGAGCCCGAACTGTTCGAGGCCCTGCTGCATCACGAGGGGCGACATGCGACGATCGAGGAACTCGCACTGGCGCACGATCGCACCTACATCGATCGCGTCGCGTCGACGGTGGCAGCCGGCGGTGGTCGACTCGATCCCGACACCGTGGTGAGCGAAGGCTCGTGGGATGCGGTGACGGCCGGCGCGGGGTGCGTGCTGGACGGCGTCGACATGGCGTTCGACGGACGCGCGGTTCGCAGCTTCTCCGCCGTGCGACCGCCGGGGCATCATGCGTTGCGCGATCGGGCGATGGGTTTCTGTCTCTTTGGCAACGTGGCGATCGCCGCACATTACGCACTGGCCAATCATGCATGCGAGCGGG
>CAYWCJ010000603.1:0-1076 GCA_964456595.1 uncultured Gemmatimonas sp.
GCTGTACATCCCGCCGTCGCGCATCGACGAATTGTCCGAGCCGTTCGGCAACTCGGTGAACCAGACGCGCTCGAATCCGTGACGGCGCCTGCGACGCCACTGGTGACGACACCGGGCACTGATGCCGATGGCATGCCTGCCACGCCGCGTGGCCTGCCACATCGCGGTGGCGCACTGAATCCGTCTGCGGCGGCGCTGAGCGAACGCTTTGGTGCTGCCATCCAGCGCGCCGAGGCCACGTGGGGCGAGACGACCGTCGTCGTGGCGCGCGAGGCCATCCACGAGGTCGTGCAATGGCTGCACGATGAACCGTCCGAACGCTACGACTATCTCGTGGACGTGACGGCCGTCGAGTATCGCGATGCGATGCGCCCACTCGAAGTGGTGTGGCATCTGCGTGCCCTTGGGGCGCGCCGCTTTCTGCGCCTCAAGGTCGAATTGCCATCGCGTGGTCCGCTCGTCGTCCCGTCCGTGATGGACATCTATTCCGGTGCGGATTGGCTGGAACGCGAATGCTTCGACATGTTCGGGATCACGTTCGAAGGCCACCCCGATCTGCGACGCATCCTCCTTTGGGAGAGCTACAAGGAAGGGTATCCGCTGCGGAAGAACTTCCCGTTGCGCGGTCGATTCAGTCGCGCCGAACAACTGAAGCAGGCGTTGGCGCAGGACCCCGAGGCACGCTATTCGATGAACGAACTGTCGATCGCGGAAGCGTTTGATTCGTTGCCCGACGACATGCGTCGTCGGTTGGCGGAAGAGCGCGCGCGCACCGGATCGGAGGGCGGCGAATGACCAGCGTGGACACGACGGCGCGTCGCACCATCGAAGTCGCACTCGGTACCAGCGGACTCGATGCCAACGGCCTGCCGTTGCGCGCGCCGCTGGTCGTGCAGGGGCAGAGCGCAGTCGCGCTGGATGCGCTGGATGCGCTGGAAGGCATGTCGCGGCATGAGCCCGAGCTCGATTCCGACCACATGCTCATCAACATCGGTCCGCAGCACCCCGCCACGCATGGTGTCCTGCGGCTGGTGCTCGAACTCGATGGCGAAACGGTGGTGCGTTGCATTCCGCAC
>CAYWCJ010000603.1:1086-2063 GCA_964456595.1 uncultured Gemmatimonas sp.
GCTTCGAGAAGATCGGCGAGTATCGACAATACAACCAGATCATTCCCTGGACCGATCGCGAAGACTACCTGAACTCGCCCGGCAACAACGTCGCCTTCGCGATGGGGTGCGAGCGACTGTTCGGCGTCGAGATCACGCCGCGTTGCACGGTGCTGCGCGTCATCGCCATGGAGCTCGCGCGCATCATCTCGCACGTGGTGTGGCTTGGCACGACGTCGGTGGACATCGGCGCCTTCACACCGTTCCTCTGGTTGTATCAGGAGCGCGAAAACGTCTACAACCTGCTCGAAGGCTGGGTGGGCGCGCGTCTGACCACGTCGATGACGCGCGTGGGCGGCATGGCGGCCGACATTCCCGATGGCTGGCTCGACGGTCTGCGCGCCTTCATCAAGGGCTTCTCGAAGACGCTCGAGGAGTCGGTGAAGATGCTCGAGACGAACGCCATCTGGGCCGGTCGCACCGTCGGTCTTGGGGCGATGAGCGCCGAAGAAGCCGTCAACGCCGGTCTGTCGGGCCCGATGCTCCGCGCGTCGGGCGTGGCGTACGATGTGCGCAAGGATTTTCCGTACATGGACTACGAGACGTACGACTTCGACGTACCGGTTGGGACCGCAGGCGATGTCTACGATCGCTTTCTCGTGCGGGTCGAAGAGATGCGCCAGAGTATTCGCATTCTCGAGCAGGCCGTACGCCGCTTGCCCGATGGCCCGGTCAACATCGACGATCCGCGACTCATTCTCCCGCCCAAGCACAAGGCGACGAGCGAGATGGAATCGATGATCCATCACTTCAAGCTCGTCATGGAAGGCCCGCGTCCGCCTGCGGGCGAGTGTTACGTGGCCGTCGAAAGCCCCAAGGGCGAGAAAGGCTACTACATGGTCAGTGACGGCTCCGCCAAGCCGGTGCGCTGGCGCATTCGTCCGCCTTCGTTCGTGAACCTGTCGGCCATTCCGAAGATGGTGGAAGGACACCTCCTG
>CAYWCJ010000604.1:0-2057 GCA_964456595.1 uncultured Gemmatimonas sp.
GTTCGTGCACGAGGTTGTCGCCCCAGCCGTTCATCTCGTGTGACGTGGTGGGCGGACCGTTCTCGAAGACGAAGAACGCGCGATACAGCTCGTGCGTGTTGGGCAGCGGCGTCAACGCACCGGCGACGCGTCGGATTTCCTCTCGCACGGTTTTGTTGAACGCCCCATCCACGTCGTGGTTGTGATCATCGACGAAGAGCAGTCCGCCGCGCTTGAGATACTGTCGCAGCACATCCGCCTCCTTGTTGCTGAAGCGCACCGGCAGGTGACCGGTGAGGAACACCAACGGATAGCCAAACAGCACTTCCGAGGAGAGTGGTACCGTCACGCCCTGCGGTCGAACCGGAATCTCGGTGTAGCGCGCGATCGCATCGATTACGTTCGCGGGCACCATGGGCGCGGAATCCCAGTCGCCCGAGTCATACTGTACCGTCGCAAAGACAAACGGTTCGTTCGCCGAGGCGTTCATGGCGGCCCGCCGCGCGACCAGACGGCGTTCGGCCCGCGCGTCACGCCACCGAGGACGCGACGGGCGCGCACAAACACGTCGGTGATCTCTCCGCCATTCCGCAGCCCTTCGACCACCGTAGCCAGCGCTCGCGCAAACTCCGGGGCGTCTGCCAGTGACTCGAGCCGCAACACGGCCACCGAATCGTGAGCCGCCGAGGGATCACCCGTCGCCAGCTCCGCCGCCGCAAGCAGGCGCGCCTCGCGAGCGGCCGCGCCCGGTGGCAGTGCGCGTCGCGCGGACCGACTGTTCGTCACGCCGGTATCCTTGCCGGCAAGTCGGATCCTGGCCAGATCGAGAATGACCGTGGGCGGTTTTCCGCGCAGGTATAGCCGCGACGCTGCACGCGCGCGTTCAATCGCGGCGAGTGCCACGCGCATGTGCGGGATCGCGGCCCTCGGATCGGCCTGTTCGAGCGCGCGCCCAGCGTCCCACATGGCATTGTACGCTTCGAGCAGCGGCTTGTTGATGCCGATCACCGGCGAGTCGTCGCCTTCGTCGAGCATCCCCGTGGCGCTCATGGTACCGGGTAACGCGAGTTTGCCGCCAACCGCCTCCACACCGTGGTCGTGTCCGTCGCCAGCCGTATGCGCATGTTCTGCGGACGACTCGCCGCTCAGTCGCTGAAAGACCGCGTCCCCGACGGCCAGTCGCAGCCGTGTCTGATCGCGTGAGAGCCTGGCCGATTCGCCTTTCAGCACGTCGGTTGTGATGCGCAGCCGCCGCTGTTCAAGCTTCTCGGTGAGCATCAGCAGCATGCGTTGACTGATCAACGACTTGTCCACCTCCGGCGGAGGCGCCGGCTCCACCGACACCGAGTCATACTCGGCGGGGCGCGCAACGCGCAGCGACCGTGTCTCGCTGCTGCCCGCTTCGCGCGCCGCGCCGGGATGTGCATCACGCGCGACGGCCCGCAGGTGCACAATATCGCCCGGCGCGAGTTGCATCGAGTCGAGATTCAGCGCGGCGCGCAACGTGACATCACGATCCCGCGCATACGCGCGCGCACCCACGCGCAACGTGCGTGCAGTGAACCGCTCGCCTTCGCCCGAACTTACAATCAATTCAAACGTGCCGGAGGCGAGCCCCAAATCGTCGTGTAGTGTGGATTCGAGCGGCAGGCGACCCGTCGCACGACGCAGCACACTATCGCGCACGGGCAGTCGGAGGGAGATGCGCGGAATCGAGTCTCCGTAGCCTTCGAGCAGCAACAATCGCGTCGCAGTTCCACGCGTCACACGCAGCTCCGTTGGCAACGCGTCGGTAGTGAGCGTCGCGGTCCAGCCATTACCGCTGCGTGTCACGCGCAATGCACGCGCGCTGATCGCCCACCCGCCCGTGCGTGCGGCGGTCACGGAGTCCACCAGTGCGCGCACCTGCACCGCGGACGGTGACGTGCCCGTTCCATCGATGGAGAGCGTGCTGCCACTCAGCGCGCGCACGGATTCCACGTCGCCGAGTGCTTGAGCAGGCAAGCCGGAGTACGCGGGTGGGAGCACGCGCACTCGCCAGGCACCAATCGGTACGTTCGACCGCGCAGTGTCCGGCG
>CAYWCJ010000605.1:0-2051 GCA_964456595.1 uncultured Gemmatimonas sp.
GGTATACTCCGGCGATGTGGGGCGGAGGGAAGGACAAGGGCTACGCCCTCGTGCAGCGGGCGATTGCCGCATTCGAGTCGGATGCGCCCGCGCGTCCGCTGCCTGCCTGGGGCAAGGCGGAGGCCTACGCGTGGCTCGGCCAGATGGAACAGCAGCGAGGCCGTGTTGCCGAGGCGCGTGCCGCTTACGAACGGGCGCTTGCGATGGAGTCGGAGTATCGATGGGTGCGCGACGAGTTGCTCCCTAAGCTTGCGGCGCGCTAAGCTCACGACATGACGCGCGTAACGTCGGCGGTGCGGAGTGCGTTGTGGTACGCGGCGGCCTGGACGCCGCTCGTGCTGCTCTACGCGCTGATGATCGGGAGGTCCGCGCATCTGCCTGTGGACCAAGCCGTCGTGGCAGCACTGTCGACGGTGGGATGGGCCGCGTTGCTCGGGATCGGCGTGCTCTGGCTCTCGCGCCGCTGGGATTGGCCGGCCGCGCCGAGTCCTCGCTTCTTCCTCGTGCATGGCGGGATGGCGCTGCTGTACGGCGGGCTCTGGGACGTCCTCATCCTCTACGACATTGGCGGCTCACGAGGACAATGGCGCGAGGCCCTGCAAGTGGCGTCGCCGTGGATCCACTGGCAGACCTTTGAGGCGCTGCTCATTTACGCTGCGCTGAGCGCCGTCACTTGGGCGCGGCAGGCCGCGGAGCGCTCGCGGCGCCAGCAGGTGCTTGCTACGCAGGCGGACGCGCTGCGCGCGCGGGCGGAGCTTGAGGCGCTGCGCGGTCGCCTCGATCCGCACTTCCTGTTCAACACCCTGCACTCGGTTTCCGTGCTCGTGCATCGCGATCCCGCGGCTGCCTCGCAGGCGATCGAACAGTTGAGCGACCTGCTGCGCTACGTGCTCGACGCCAAGCGCGGCGCGCGCGAGGAGGTGCCACTCGCCGAGGAGATCGCGTTCACCGAAGCATACCTGGCGCTTGAGTCGATGCGGTTCGGTGATCGACTGCGCGTCGAGCGCGCGATCGACGTGCGGACGCTCGGCCTCTCGGTGCCGAGCTTTGTGCTGCAGCCGCTGGTCGAGAACGCGATCAAGCATGCGATCGCGCCGCGCGCGGCGGGGGGCACCGTCCGTCTTGGTGGTCGGCTCGATGCCGACCGGCTCGTGCTCGAGGTGCGCGACGACGGACCGGGTGCGCCCGCGCCGGCGACGTCGGCGGGGAGCGGCGTAGGGCTGGACGCGTTGCGTCGTCGACTGGCCGCGCTGTATGGGTCCGCGGCGGAACTGCGGGCGGTTTCGGTGCCTGACGGAGGCTTCGCTGTCACCGTGCGCCTACCCGTATGAGCATCCCCGACGAACTGATCACCACGCTCGTCTGCGAGGATGAGCCACTGGCGCGCGTGCACCTGCGCGATCTCGTTGAGGCGCATCCGTCGTTGCAGTGGATCGGCGAGGCGTCGGATGGGGCGACGGCGATCACGCTCATCGATCGGCTGAAGCCGTCGCTGGTCTTTCTCGACATTCGGATGCCGGAGGTCGATGGATTGACGGTGCTGGAGCGCGCGGCGCATCGACCGGCGGTGGTGTTCACCACGGCGTATGACGTGCATGCCGTGCAGGCCTTCGAATTGGGCGCGGTGGATTACCTGCTCAAGCCCTTCGGGGCGGATCGGTTCGGCATGGCAGTGTCGCGCACCCAGCGCGCGATTGTGGCTGCCAATGGGGCCCACGTCGCGCCGATCACGGAGCGGGTGCGTGCGGTGCAGGGGCCACTGACGCGCGTCTTCGTGCAGGCAGGCGGGCGCATCGTGCCCATCTCCGTACACGAGATCGAGCGGCTGGTGGCGGAGGATGACTACGTCGGCATCGTCACTCGCGGACGATCCCACCTGCTGACCATCACGCTGACTGCGCTGCTCGACCGCCTCGACGGGCGTCGCTTCGTGCGCATCCACCGCTCGCATGCGGTGAATCTCGACTTCGTCGCCTCGCTCGCGCCGTTCGACGCTGGCCGATTCAGCGTCGAGATGAAGGATGGAACGCGGTTGACGGCGAGTCGTACAG
>CAYWCJ010000606.1:0-2049 GCA_964456595.1 uncultured Gemmatimonas sp.
GCGCATTTTGGGGTTCCACCGACGGGTCTGGTGCCCGAAGTGAACGCCCGCGGCAAGCAGTTGCTCGAGGGTCGGACTAGACATGTAGTGTACGACTGGAGGTTTTGGATTCGTCCGCCTTCGTCGTCACCTGGTGCGACCGCATTCGACGGGAACGCGGCACCCGCACCAGGCTCAGAAAGCGTGCAGGATACGTGGAGCGGCGGCCGCAGCCGCCAGGCTCAACGCTTGGAGAACTGGAAACGCTTGCGAGCGCCGGACCGGCCCGGCTTCTTGCGTTCCACCTCGCGCGCGTCGCGCGTGAGGAGGCCGAACTCGCGCAGCTTCTTGCGATTGGTCTCGTCGAGCTTGACGAGCGCGCGCGCAATGGCGAGACGCACTGCACCGGCCTGACCGGCGACACCACCGCCATCGAGCACAGCCTTGATGTCGAAGCGACCGAGGGTGTCGGTGAGCGTAAACGGCTGCTGGATGGCGGAGACGAGCGTGGGACGCGGGAAATAGTCACCGAGCGTGCGACCGTTCACATCCCACTTGCCCGAGCCGGGCTTGAGATAGAGGCGGCAAACGGCCCGCTTGCGACGGCCGACGGCCTGAATCTGGTCCGACATTATTTGGCCTCAGCGTTGGAGAACTTCAGCGTCGCAGGTACCTGCGCCACATGCGGGTGATCAGCGCCAGCGTACACGCGCAGCTTGCGGCGCAGGACCTGACGTCCGAGGGCCGTCTTCGGGAGCATGCCGTAGACGGCCTTCTCGATGACGCGCTCCGGGTGCGTGGCCAGCACGGTCGCGAACGGGGTGTGCTTCTCATGCCCCATGTAGCCGGTGTGGCTGAAGTAGGTCTTCTGCTCCGCCTTCCGTCCGGTGACCTGCACCTTGGACGCATTGATCACGATGACGAAATCGCCCGTGTCCATGTGCGGCGTGAACATCGGCTTGTGCTTGCCGCGAATGACGCGGGCGATTTCGGTGGCCAGACGGCCGAGCACCATACCTTCGGCGTCGACGATATACCACTGGCGATCGATATCCTTCGGGGTAGCGCTGTAGGTCTTCATTCGTGCGTCTTGGTGAGGCGCCCGAACGGGCACCCGGAACGAGGTGAGCCCGGAGCGGGCCTACCCCTCTGGAATCCTGCGGACATGCGTCAAGCGCGACACAACATCGCATGATCTGCATTCCCAGCGCCGAAGCGCCATGCAGGTCACGCACGTGCGATCACGTTCGATCGGAAACCATCCCCCACGAACACCTACAAAACAGCGTCCAACCGCGGGCGGATTTGCGACAGACCCGAAGCTTACCCGGACGGTGACATGCTGTCAATCCGACCGATGTGATCCGAGCAGGATCGAGTCTCATGCATACCCGTGCCCGTACCCTTGCCGCTCTGCGCCCCAGCTCGCATCATGCGCCACGGTCATGCCGAGTGGGCGCACCCGCCGCTCGCGCAGGCCCTCAACTCACGGAGTGTGTATGGGGGTGGTGTCGGAGTTCAAGGAATTCGCGATGAAGGGAAGCGTGATGGACCTCGCCATCGGTGTGGTCATCGGCGGCGCCTTCCAGAAGATCGTCGACAGCTTCGTGAACGACATCATCATGCCGGTCGTCGGACTCCTCACCGGCGGGGTCGACTTCTCCAACCGGTTTGTCGCGCTGCAGGGCGGCCCGTTCACGACGCTGGAAGAGGCGAAAAAGGCCGGTGTGGCCACCCTCAACTACGGCCTCTTCATCAATCAGATCATCACCTTTCTGATCGTCGCCTTCACGATTTTCATGGTCATCAAGGCGGTGAATCGCATGCGTCGGAACGAACCCGCCAGGACGGTCTGATCGGACGCCACTGACGCGCGCCACTCACGCGCGCCGCCCGATCTCCGGTCACACCTCGGAGATCGGTCCCAGCTCCACCAGCACGGTTCCCTTCTCGACGGCGGTGCCGGCGACAGCGCGAACGGCGGTGACCACACCCGCGACGGTCGCGCGCAGTTCGTTCTCCATCTTCATCGCCTCGACGACCACGAGCCCCTGCCCCGCGGTCACCACG
>CAYWCJ010000607.1:0-2045 GCA_964456595.1 uncultured Gemmatimonas sp.
CAGTTGGGCGGGGCGTCGACCCTGCTTGGCGAGGGGGCCCTCCTCTACGTCGCCGCGCAAACGACGTTGTCCTACCTGCGGGCAGGCGTGGTCAAGGTACGGGAACGCGCCTGGTTTACGGGCGAGGCGCTCCGAGCGTTTCTGGCGATGCCGGCATACGGTGTACCCACGTCGGTGCCGCGTGGGCTGCCGCTGCTGAGGTTCGGTGGCATCTCCGTGGCGTGCTTCGAGCTGCTCGCCCCGATCGCCTGGCTGCATCCGACGCTGTGTCTCGCGTACATCGTGCTCGCGCTCGCCTTTCACGCCGGCGCTGCGCTGTTGTTCGGGTTGAATCGTTTTCTGCTCGCGTGGGCGTCTGCGCTCCCGTCGCTCTGGTTCGCGATGCACCGAATCCACACGTGACGCGTTCAGGAGAAAGATTGCGACGTCACACGCGCGTGCGGCGACAGCCCCCTACCGTCCGACCAACCGCATGGCGCGCTGGTACAGCGCGATGTACTGCTGCGCCGAGTGTGTCCACGAGTTGTCTTCGCGCATGCCACGCTCACGAAGCAGCGCCCAGCTCGCCGAATCTCGGTAGGTGAGCATCGCGCGCCCGATCGCTTCCACGAAGTGCCGGATCTCGAAAGGGTGAAAGCGAAATCCGTTGCCGTCGAGTCCTTCGCGCACCGTGTCGTTGAGGCCGCCGGTGGCGCGCACGATGGGCACGCTGCCATAGCGCAGTGCGATCATCTGACCGAGCCCGCATGGCTCGAAACGCGATGGCATGAGGAACGCATCGCTGCCCGCGTAGATGCGCTGCGCCAGCGCGGCGTCGAAGCCGATGCGGACGGCCACGCGCGTCGGATTGGCGGCGGCGTGACGTCGAAAAGCGTCCTGCAGTGCCACACCCCCCGAGCCCAGCACCACCAACTGTGCATCGGTGCGCGACACGATCCACGGCACCACCTGATCCAGCAGATCGAGTCCCTTCTGCTCCACCAGTCGCGAGACGATGCCCAGCAGTGGTCGTTCGACGGTCACCTCCAGCCCCATTTCGCGTTGCAGCGCGGCCTTGCACGCGATCTTGCCGCTCATGTCGTCGGCATCGTAACGCGCCGCGAGATGCGCATCGACCGACGGATCGAACACGTTGGCATCGATGCCGTTGAGAATGCCGTAGACGCGATCGGCGCGGGCTCGCAGCAGGCCATCCAGTCGTTCGCCGTACTCGCCGGTCATGATCTCGCTGGCGTACGAGGGGCTGACCGTGCTGATGATGTCGCTGAACAAAATGCCGCGCGCCATGAAGTTGAAGGAGCCGGCGATGCCCGGGCCGAGGGCATCTTCAATGAGTCCGCCCTCGGTGAGGCCGGCGAGGGCGAGCGTGCGCGTGCTGTACTGCCCCTGGTAAGCGAGGTTGTGAATGGTGAAGACCGTGGCGATGTGGCCGAAGGTGTAGGCCAGGTATGTCTTCAGGTAATTGGCGACGAGTGCGGCGTGCCAATCGTTGGTGTGCAACACTTCCGGCTGCCATCCATCGACTTCGCGCAGATGCTGCATCAGCGCCAGAACACCGCGCGTGAAGAGCATGAAGCGTCGATCGTCGTCGCCGTCGCCGTAAATGGTCGCCCGCTCGAACGCCGACGGAATATCGAGCAGATAGATCGGAATCTCGCTGTCCGCGGCACGCCACACGCGCAACTCTTCCTGTCGTTCACCGGCGGCCAGGAACGATGCGGCGATCGGTCCTTCGACCGGCAGCGCCTGTTCGCGAAGCGCCCGATAGCGCGGCATCACCACGCGCACATCGTGTCCCGCTGCGCGCAGTGCGGCGGGGAGCGCACCGGCCACGTCCGCCAAGCCGCCGGTTTTGATGAGAGGCGCCACTTCTGCTGCGACGAAGAGGATGTTCATGGCGTGGAGAATACCATCGCCGGAGCTGCTGTGGCGAGGGGATACGAGCCGCCGCGCCCTGACGGTTCGTCGCGTCCGGGCGGCTCAATTGTCGGCCGCACTCCCCCTAACGGGGCAGCATGCCACGCCCCAGAATCCGAAGGAAGGGC
>CAYWCJ010000608.1:0-2025 GCA_964456595.1 uncultured Gemmatimonas sp.
ACGAACCACAGCGCGACGTCGCGCAGCGGATCGGCATACGGCATGAGGACCTGCACATGTCGCCCATGCTTCGTGTCCGCAACCCACTGCAACACGGCGAACGCACCCGCGGGATTGCTGGCAGGATCGTCTGACTCGGCGCGCTTGGTTGCGTCGGCGGCGCCGGCCAGCAAGGCGCGAACGTCGATGCCGATCAGTGCCGCGGGCAGCAGCCCCACCGGCGACAGGACCGAGAAGCGGCCACCGACATTGGGCGGGATGTCGAGCGTGGTGATGCCTTCCGCGCGCGCGATCCGGCGCAGTGCGCCGACTTCCGGGTCGGTGACAAAGACGAGGTGCTCGCGCGCGCGCTTCTCGCCCAGTGCGCGGGCGAGCGCTTCGCGCACAATGAGATATTGCGCCATCGTTTCGACGGTCCCACCCGACTTCGAAACGACCAGCACGAGCGTGTTGGCGAGATCCAGTCGTGCGAGGACCGTGCTGATGGTGGACGGATCCACGTTGTCGAGCACGTGGAGGCGCGGATGGCCGCCGCGCGATGCACTGTCGAGCGTATTCCAGGCCAGCGGACGCAAGGCGGTACGCAGCGCGATGGGCCCGAGGGCAGAACCACCGATGCCCAGCAACAACACGTCGGTGAAGCGCCCCTTGGCCTGCTCCGCGACGGCGAGCGTGCTGGCGAGTACCGGTGCGTTGGTGGGAAGCGTGAGAAACCCGAGGCTGGCCCGCTGCGCGTTGACTGCGGCGTGCGCCGCAGCGAAATCGCCACGCGCTCCCTGCCACTCGGCGTCGGTGATGCCGCCGCCAGTCGGGAGCGCACCAGCCATCATATTCGTGAAATCGATCGCGAGCGTCATCGGGTCATCGATCCGTTGAGAGGTCAGATGAGAGGTCGGATACCACAAGTCCATCGTACGCCGGACTGATTCCGACCGGAAGCTCGGCGGCGAGCTCCGCGTGAAACGACTCGTGCGTGAGATGCGTGAGAAAGGTGCGCTCGGCACCGATGCGTTGCGCAACGGCCACGGCTTCGCTTATCGAAAGATGCGTTGGATGCGCTTTGTGCAGCAGCGCGTTCAGCACCAGTACGCGCACACCGCGGAGCGCAGCGATGGCGTCATCGGGAATCGTCTTCGCATCGGTCACGTACGCGATCACGCCGACACGAAACGCCAGCACCTCGGTGCGGCCGTGGGGCACCAGGATTGGCATAACGTTCGCGTTACGTACGCGAAACGGAACACCCGGAGTGACCGGCACCATCACGCCTTGCGGCTTTGTGGTGCCCGGCAGCGGTTGCAGGCGATCGTCCACAATGTAGGGAAACCGAGCAGCGATGGTGGCCAGCGTTTCCCGTGAACCATACAGCGGCAGCGGTGTGTCGCGACGCATGGTGTACGCGCGCAAGTCGTCGATACCGTGAATGTGATCGGCGTGCTCGTGCGTGTAGAGCACGGCGTCGATATGCTGCACGTCATTGGCGACGAGCTGCAATCGCAGTTCGGGCGGCGTGTCGATGAGCAATCGGGTGCCGTCATCGGTTTCGATGACGGCACCACAGCGCGAACGCTTGTCGCGCGGATCGGACGAATGGCACACCACGCATGGGCATGCCACCTGCGGCACACCGAAGCTGGTTCCTGTGCCGAGAAACGTGAGTTTCACCGCGCCCTCAGGAGCGTGTCGTCAGCGGTGCGCTCGGTGTGACGTCACACCGTTTCGACTTTGAGCAGGTTGGTGGTGCCCGGCACGTCGAACGGCACACCGGCCGTGACGGCAACGCGATCGCCCTTGGTCACCAGACCGAGATCGAGTGCTTCGCGCAGGGCCATCGCCACCATGTGATCGTAGCCACGCGCCGTTGGCACCAGACGCGGCACCACCCCCCACACCAGCGACAGCTGCCGACAGACGCGCGGTTGATCGGTGAGTGCGAGAATGGGAACGGTCGGACGGTGGGAGGCGACGATGCGCGCCGAGAAGCCGCTTTTGGTGAAGACGACCACGAGCGGAGCGTCGAGCATT
>CAYWCJ010000609.1:0-218 GCA_964456595.1 uncultured Gemmatimonas sp.
GGTGGCCCGTAGTCGTCCGGTCCCTTCACGAGTTTCGGGCCACTGGAGGGTCCGAAGTCGCCGGGCGGCTGACGATTGGAGAAGTTGTCGAAGCGCGTGTACTGCTTGTGGAAGAAGAGACGGATGTTGCCGGTCGGTCCGTTGCGCTGTTTGCCGATGATGATCTCGGCTTTCCCTTCGAGCGTCGGGTCTTTCAGGCGGCCGGTCTCGTCACGCTC
>CAYWCJ010000609.1:228-2025 GCA_964456595.1 uncultured Gemmatimonas sp.
CGCCGTACACTTCCTGCCGGAAGATGAACATGATGACGTCGGCGTCCTGCTCGATGGCGCCCGATTCGCGAAGGTCGGAGAGCTGCGGGCGACCTTTGTCGTCACCCGTGCGTTGTTCCGGCGCGCGTGAGAGCTGCGAGAGCGCGATGACGGGCACTCCCAGTTCTTTCGCGAGCCCTTTGAGTCCGCGCGAGATCTGCGACACTTCCTGCTGGCGGTTCTCGGAGTTGGCCGGCCCGCTCATCAGCTGCAGGTAGTCCACCATGATGAGACTGATGTCGTGATCGGCCTTGAGGCGGCGGGCCTTGGCGCGCATTTCGAGCAGCGTGATGCCGGGTGTGTCGTCGATGAAAATTGGCGCATGCGACAGGATACCAGCGGCCTGCGCCAAACGTGGCATCGATTCATCGAGCGCCCTACCACCTTTACGCAGCGCCTGCGCATCGATGAGTGCTTCGCTGGCCAGCATACGCTGCACCAGCGACTCCTTGCTCATTTCGAGCGAGAAAAAGGCGACGCCGGTTTTGGCCGTGATGGCGGCGTGCTGCGCGATGTTGAGCGTGAAGGCAGTTTTTCCCATCGACGGTCGCGCGGCGATGATGACGAGGTCGGCCGGCTGAAAACCCGACGTCAGGTTGTCCAGATCGTGGAAGCCGCTGGGGACGCCGGTGATCGCCGACTCATGCTGCGCCAGCTTTTCCAGCTTCTCCATCGCCGGCCAGAGCAGCTCTTTGATGCGCGAGAAGCCGCTCCGTTCCTTCGATTGCCCGAGTGAAAAAATGCGCGACTCGGCGAGATCGAGCAGCTCGCTGGCCGTGGTGCGTCCTTCGAAGGCTTCGCCGACGATTTCGGTGGAGACTTCGATGAGCCGACGCAACAGCGCCTTCTCGCGCACGATGCGCGCGTGATACTCGACGTTGGCGACGGTCGGCACCGCGTCGAGCAGGAAGGCGAGATACTCGCGCCCACCGGAGCCTTCCAGTTCGCCGCGCCGTTCGAGTTCATCGGCGAGCGTGAGCGGATCGACGGCCCCACCGCGTTCCGTGATCGAGAACATCGCGCGAAACAGGCGGCGATGCCCTTCGCGATAGAACATCGTGTCGTCCACGAACTCCGCGGCGCGCATCGCGGCGTCGGCATCGAGCAGCATCGCGCCGAGTACCGCCTGCTCCGCTTCCTCCGACCAGGGCGGACGACGCTCTTTGTACGGATCGCGCGGCGCTGGCGAGTTCGAGCCGGCGGGAACGGGAAGATTGGTCATCGCGAACGGAACTCAGACACCGGTGTCGGTCGTGGGAAAGGCGATGCGGGACGCATCGAGAATGCGACGCGCCAGCTTGACGTCTTCCCACGCTGGGCGCTTCCACGACTCGTTGCGTAGCAGCGCCGCCGGATGGTATGTGACGATGAGCGGAATACCGTGAAAACGATGGATCTGGCCGCGCAGTTTGCCGATCGGCGTGGTGGTCTGCAAAAGTGTTTGTGCGGCGAAACGTCCCAGCGCGAGAATGACGCGCGGCTTCACGAGTTCGAGTTGACGCAGCAGGAATGGCTGACAGGCGTGCACCTCGTTCGGGAGCGGATCGCGATTGCCCGGCGGGCGATGCTTGAGCACGTTGCAGATGTAAACCGACTCGCGCGACAGCTGGATCGCGCCAAGAATCTTTGTCAGCAGCTGTCCCGCGTCGCCGACAAACGGACGACCGAGCAGGTCTTCGTTTGCGCCCGGTGCTTCACCGACGCACAGAAACTCCGCGTTCGGATCGCCTTCGCCGGGAACGGCGTTCGTGGCTGTCG
>CAYWCJ010000610.1:0-2013 GCA_964456595.1 uncultured Gemmatimonas sp.
GTCTGGATGGAGTCGACAATGAGCGCGTGGATGCGTTTCCCGTTCGCGCCGACCGCTTGAGCGAAGACGCTACCGCCGTCGCACTGCTCACCGAAACGTCGCTGGAAGCGATTCTGGCCACCGCAGCGCACGTCGGCGCGAACGGGAAACGCATCCACGCGCTCATTGTCGACTCCATCCAGACAGTGCACACCGAACTCCTGGAAGGCGCACCGGGCAACGTGGGGCAGGTGCGCGAGTGCGCCGCACGACTGATGCGCTTCGCCAAGGAATCGGGCAC
The DNA here is from genome assembly GCA_964456595.1 of uncultured Gemmatimonas sp. Taxonomy (GTDB): domain Bacteria; phylum Gemmatimonadota; class Gemmatimonadetes; order Gemmatimonadales; family Gemmatimonadaceae; genus Gemmatimonas. The sequence goes on from CAYWCJ010000610.1 coordinate 281, forward strand.
GACGGTCTTCGTCATCGGGCATGTCACCAAAGGCGGTGGCATTGCCGGTCCCAAGACGCTCGAACACATCGTCGACACCGTCCTCTACTTCGAAGGCGATGGCACCCTCGATCACCGCGTCCTACGCGCCACCAAGAACCGCTTCGGCTCGGTCGACGAGATCGGCGTCTTCCGCATGGTGCCAACGGGCCTCATACCGGTCGAAAACCCGTCGGCGCTGTTCGTTGGCGATCGCAACGATGTCGCCAGCGGCAGCGCGGTCTGTGCCCTGCTGGAGGGCACGCGACCGGTGCTCGTCGAAGTGCAGGCGCTCGCCGCACGCGCCGGCTTCGGCACGCCGCAACGCGTGGCCTCCGGTATCGATTCACGCCGACTGGCACTCCTCCTCGCTGTCCTCGACAAACGCGGTGGCTTCTCCTGCGCGCAGCTCGATGTCTTCTGCAACATCGTGGGCGGCCTGCGCGTGCAGGAACCGGCGGTCGATCTGGCCATCTGCGCCGCGCTCGCCTCCAGCGTCGTCGACAAACCTCTTCCATCGCGCGCCATCTTCCTCGGCGAACTCGGACTTGGCGGGGAAGTGCGCCCGGTCTCGCAGGCCGAACGTCGTTTGGCCGAAGCGGCGAAGCTTGGCATGACGCAGGCCTTCCTTTCGGACCGTGCAATTCCGCGACGGGTGCCCGGCGACATCGAGGTGATCGGCGTGCGTACATTGCAGGATGTCCTGCAGCGCACCGTCGGCAAAACGAACGACAGGAAATCGGAGAAGGCCAGCACGAGTCGGTCGGACGCGAGTCTCGAACGCACGGGTGCGCGCGAATGAGTCGCCCCATGGGTGATGCGACCGGTGATCCGACGAGTGAGTCCATGCGCGCATCGACGAGCGACGCCGCGGTACCAACCCCACGTCGCATCATTCCACCACCGGTCGTCACATCGCGCGGCGACGAGACGCGTCACACCGATGACGGCATCGTGCGCGATGTCGGCGTGGTCATCGTGGCCGGCGGCTCCGGCTCGCGTACAGGTGGCGGTGAGCTCAAGCAGTTCCGCTGGGTCGCCGGCAAGCCGGCGCTGCTGCACAGTGTGCAGGCTTTCATGGCGCGCCCCGACGTCGCGATTGTGGTGGTTGTGCTTCCCAAGGCCTACGCCGCCGACCCGCCACCATGGCTCTTTCAGTGCGACGTCGATCGCCTGCTCGTCTCCACCGGTGGACGCGAACGCCACGACAGCGTCATCAACGGCCTGGAAGACCTGCCCGAGGACGTCGTCATCGCCGTGGTGCACGACGCTGCTCGACCGCTGGTCACCGACGCCACGATCGATCGCGTCATCGCGGAAGCGCGCAAAGGCCACGGGGCGATCGCCGCGTTGCCCGTCGTCGACACGCTCAAGCAAGTGGATGCCGACGGCCGCATCGTGCGCACGGTTGATCGCACCGGTCTTTGGCGCGCGCAGACACCACAGGCCTTTCCGCGCGAGCTTTTGGAGCGCGCGCACATCGCCGCCCGCGAAGCGCGGGTGGGCGCCACCGATGATGCGTTTCTCCTCGAACGACTCGGGCTTCCCGTGGTCGTGGTGCGCGGGAGCGAACGCGGTCTCAAGATCACCGAAGAAGCAGATTTCGCGCGCGCCGATGCGCTCAGCCTGCTCGCCGAATGAGCGCGCGTCTCGATTCAGCCGCGCCATCGGTGGGCAGACGATGACTCTGGCCTCACTGACCACGCCGTTTTGGT
>CAYWCJ010000611.1:0-2012 GCA_964456595.1 uncultured Gemmatimonas sp.
GCTCGAGATACGCCTCGGTGATCGGCAGCACGTAGGCATTCATCACCGTCGCCGTAGCGCGTTCGTACTCCCGGATTTCCGGTAACACATCGCTGGAGCAGCACACGCCGAGCGATGGCCAGTGCGCGCGGATATGCGCGGCGGCCCGGTGTTCGTGCACCGGATTGACGAACGCGTGCAGAAAGCAGACGGCGATCGACTCGACACCGTCGTGCACCAGGCGCGTGACGATCGCATCGAGCGCCACGAGATCCAGTGGCACCACGATCTCGCCGGCCGCGTCGATGCGCTCAGGCACATCGGCGCACCAGCGACGCGGCACCAGCGGCTGCGGCATGTCCAGCTGGAGATCGTAAATGTCGTAGCGCAGTTCGCGCCCGATCTCGAGCACGTCACGAAAGCCACTCGTGGCGAGCAACGCCGTGCGCGCGCCGCGTCGTTCGATCACCGCGTTGGTCACGAGCGTCGTTCCATGCACCACCGTTCCCACGTCGGCCGCGTTCACGCCGGCATCGGCCAGCAGCGACTGCATGCCCGTGACGATCGCGTCGCCGGGATCGTGCGGTGTCGTGAGCGTCTTGCCAAACCATGTGCGCCCGCCCGCCGCATCCTCGAGCACGAAGTCGGTGAACGTGCCGCCGATGTCCACGCCAAGCCGCATCATCGGCCGCGCTGGCGCCTCAGATATCGTCGCCGCCATGGTCATGGTCATGGTCAGTGCATCTCCTCGCCGCCACTCACGTTCAACGCTTCGCCGGTGACGTAGTTTGCCTCAGTTGACGCCAACCACGCACACGCGGCCGCGGTGTCGCTCGGCGTCCCGGGGCGCCCCAACGGAATCCGCTGGCGCATGGCGGCGAGATACGCCTCCATCGTGAGCCCCAGCTTTTCCGCGAAGAACGTATTCTGCCACGCACCCAGGCCGGTCGTGACGTGGTTGGGGCAGACGGCGTTCACGGTGATCCCGTGTCCCCCCAACTCGACGGCAGTGGCGCGCGTCAGCCCCACCAAGCCGTGCTTGGATGCCGTGTAGGCCGCGGCATACGGAAACCCGGACTTGGCCGCCTGCGACGCAATGTTGATGATGCGTCCACCTTCGCCCTGCGCGATCATCTGCGCGGCCGCGTGCTTGGTGCCGAGAAACGGGCCTTTCAGGTTGACGGCCAACACCGCCTCCCAATCGGCGATCGCCAACTCGGTCACCAGCTGCATGAGGTAGCCGACTCCCGCGTTGTTCACCAAAATGTCGAGCCGGCCAAACTCCGCCACCGTGCCCGCGATCGCGCGCTGCCAGCCCGCTTCGTCGCGCACATCCAGCTCCATCGCTGCGGCCTGCAGGTCGCGGGCGCGCAGCTCCGAAACGGCCGCATCCAGCGCCGCGCGGCTGCCAATGTGGGCTTCCGCGAACTGCGCACCACTCGGCGTCCCAATGTCGGTCAGCATCACGGCGGCACCCGCTTCGGCGAGCCGCGTCGCAATTGCGCGGCCCAAGCCCCCGTCACGCGCCGCGCCCGTGACCAGCGCGACTTTGCCCGTCAGCGACGGCACACGCGCTCCGTCCATCCACGCGAGCGCACAGACGCACGCGAGTGCATAAACCCACGCGCGCGCACATCCGCACGCGAGCGCGGACAGGTCATGACAGCTGCTCGGTAACGAGAAACATCGGATTGTCCGCGAGCGACTGAAACTCCGCCGCAACCTTCTGCATCACGGGCGTGCCGATATCGGCAAACAAATCGTTGAGTGCGTGCACGTCGATCAACTCGACGTACGCGTACGGCGACGGCGCCTCCGAACCAAGAATACCCGAGACGCGGTACACGTCGAATCCGGCTACAGAGGGAAGTCCGCGCACGGTGGGAAGATCCGTGGTGCGCGCCCACTGCTCATAGTCGCCGGGTGTGACACCCGCCTTCAGGTTGAACAACACGACGAGGGTGGTCATGAACCTGGCTCCACAGCGGGGGTTCGCGCATCAGTCAGAAACGCCGACGAAGCATTGCTCAACA
>CAYWCJ010000612.1:0-2003 GCA_964456595.1 uncultured Gemmatimonas sp.
ATCCACAAGCGCCGCCAGCATCCCGACGCCAATAAGGACAAGCACGGACGTCTGCGCGTGGCGGCGGCCATCGGTGCCGGAGGTGACTATCTCGATCGCGCGCGTGCACTCATTCAAGCCGGAGTCGATGTCATCGTCATCGATACGGCGCATGGTCACAGCGAGGGTGTGCTGCATGCGACGGCGCAGGTGCGCGAAGCGTTCCCCGACATTCAGCTCGTGGCCGGTAACGTGGCCACGCGAGCCGGCGCTGCCGCGTTGGTGGAGCGCGGGGTGGATGCGGTGAAGGTGGGCGTCGGGCCGGGCTCGATTTGCACCACACGCGTCGTCACCGGCGTGGGTGTTCCGCAGCTCACCGCCGTGATGGATGCCGTTGAAGGCGCGGGCGATGTGCCCGTCATCGCCGACGGCGGTGTGAAGTACTCCGGCGACATCGTCAAGGCGCTGGCGGCTGGCGCGTCGAGCGTGATGATGGGCTCCATGCTGGCCGGTACCGAGGAGAGCCCAGGCGAGTCGTTCCTGCTCGAAGGACGTCGCTTCAAGATGATTCGCGGCATGGGCTCGCTGTCGGCCATGCAGGATGGCAGCGCCGACCGCTACTTCCAGGACGGGGAGATGTCGTCCAAGAAGCTGGTGCCGGAAGGCATCGAAGGGCGGGTGCCGTACAAAGGCCCGGTCGGCGACGTGCTCTTTCAGATGATCGGTGGCCTGCGTAGTGGCATGGGCTATGTGGGGTGCGGCACGATCGACGTGTTGCGTACGGAAGCGGAGTTTGTACGGATCACCACGGCAGGACTCCGCGAATCACATCCGCACGATGTGACGATCACGCGCGAGGCGCCGAACTACTCGCTGTAGACGACCTTGCCCTGTGTCAAACGGCCCACGTGAGCGGCGTCCGGCCTGCTTGACTCCACGTGGACCCGTGGTCATCTTCGCCCGCTGCAACGGACCGGCGACGTCATCCGTCGTCTGACCGCAGGTGCATCACTATGCGCATCACCATGTGCATCACCATGTGCATCACCATGTGCATCACCATGCGCGTCATCGTGTGCACCAACATTCGCGGTTCCCGCCGTCGCACATCTCGAGAGGGTATTTCGTGGCCAATTTGAACCGTTTGAAGTCGATCGACCTCCTGATGAAGGATGCCGGAGCCGACGGCGAGAGTGACCTCAAACGCACGCTGGGCGCCTGGTCCCTCGTCGCACTTGGCATTGGCGCGATCATCGGTGCCGGCCTCTTCGTGCGAACCGCTGCCGCCATCGCCGAACGGGCGGGTCCCTCCGTCACGCTGGCCTTCCTCGTCGCCGGTTTGGGATGCGCGTTCGCGGGACTCTGTTATGCGGAGTTCGCCTCGATGATTCCGATTGCCGGCAGTGCGTACACGTACTCGTACGCCACCATGGGCGAGTTCGTCGCGTGGATCATCGGGTGGGACCTCGTCCTCGAATACGCGGTTGGTGCGGCTACAGTGGCTATCGCATGGAGTCAGTACTTCAACAAACTGCTCACGATATTGGGGGTTGGCGCGATACCCTATCAATGGAGCCACTCTCCATTCGAAACGATGGCCGGTACGGGTGTGCAGGGCATCATGAATATCCCCGCCGTCATCGTGCTGTTTCTGCTTTCGCTGGTGCTGATTCGCGGTACGCAGGAGTCCGCGCTGCTGAACGGGCTGATCGTCATCACGAAAGTCGCCATCGTATGCCTCGTGATCGCTATCGGCTGGGGTTTCATCGACCCGGCCAACCACACGCCCTACATCCCCGAAGCCACCACGTACACCACCAAGCTTGGCGTCACGCACGCCTATGGTGGGCTGATGGGCATTCTCGGTGCCGCGGGTGTCGTCTTCTTCGCCTTCATCGGATTTGACGCCGTCTCTACCGCCGCGCAGGAAGCGAAGAACCCCTCGCGCGACATGCCGATCGGTATTCTCGGCTCGCTCGTGGTCTGCACGCTGCTCTATGAGTTGGTTGCACATGTGCTGAGCG
>CAYWCJ010000613.1:0-1128 GCA_964456595.1 uncultured Gemmatimonas sp.
GTTGAGACGTACTGCCGACCGGAGACACGCGATCGCGAGCGGCGCCACCGCGACCCATCAGACCTGCGCAGAGCTTCCCTGGGTGGTCGCGGCGGCTGCGGACGGGGAAAGAGCCCTTCGCCCTTGGCCACGCGCCAACCGGCAGGATCGAGAGCGTCGAGCGCCTGCACGCGTTGTTGAGCGGCACGCCCAGGCGCGCCCAGCTGCGTCCACAATGCTTCCGCCTTCTGGGGCATGAACGGCGACAACAACACGGCCTGACGCGCCAGTCGACGAATGAGTGACGCCAGGCACTGTTCGAGTTCCGCCTGACGCGTCGGATCCTTGGCCAACTGCCACGGCGCCGTCGCCTGCGTGTATTCGTTGGCGCGAGCAGTCATGCGGCCGACCGCGGCCAGCCCTTCGTGCAGCAACCAACCGTGTTCGCCGTGCATCGCGGTGTGATACGACAACACGTCGGTGTCATCGGCCGCTTCACCGTCGGCGCGCGGTGCGCCGGGCACGATGGCATCGAAGTACTTCTCGACCATCGCGGTGGCACGACTGACCAGGTTGCCTAGCGCGTTGGCAAGATCACTCGTGTAGCGCTCCTCGAAACGCTCCCAGCTGAAGTTGCCGTCGCCGTCGAACGGCACTTCTCGCAACAGCACATAGCGGAATGCATCGGCGCCGAAGCGATCGATCGCCTCGCCGAGGTCGAGCTTGACACCCGCGCTCTTGCTGAAGCGCTCACCACCAAGCGACACGAACCCGTGCGCCCATACCCGCTTCGGCAGCGGCAAACCGGCCGCGTGCAGCATCGCCGGCCAGATCACCACATGAAAGCGGGTGATGTCCTTACCGATGATGTGCAGGTCGGCAGGCCAACGCTGCTCGTAGCCGTCGTCTGGGAAACCGGTCGCGGTCAGGTAGTTCGGCAGCGCGTCAAACCACACATACGTCCCCTGCGTTTCCCCGTTCGAGAGCGCCAGCGGAAACGGCACCGCCCAGTCGAGTCGTGCGCGCGACGCGGAGATGTCCTCGAGTCCCTGCGCCAGCAGACCAAGTATCTCGTTGCGACGGCTCTCCGGTTCGATGAACGACGGATGGTCGGCGAGCAGCCGCTGCAGAAACGGCTGATACTTGGAC
>CAYWCJ010000613.1:1138-2003 GCA_964456595.1 uncultured Gemmatimonas sp.
AGACGGAAGAACCAATTGCGCTCTTCGACTTCTTCGAGCACCCGTGTGGGATGCAGCACGCACTTCCCGTCGACGATGTCCGCGTCCTGCTTGAACGCTTCGCACCCCACGCAGTACAGGCCGCGGTACGAACGCTCGAAGAAGTCATCGGGATTGCGTTCGGCGATGCGACGAATGAGCGCCTGGACACCGATCTTGTGATGCGCATCGGTGGTGCGGATGAACTGATCGTAGTGCACGCCGAGCTTCGCCCACATCTCCTGGAAGCGCGCGGCGATCTCGTCGGCGAAGGCCTGCGGCGCCACGGCACGTGCGGCGGCCGTCTGCTGCACCTTCTGCCCGTGTTCGTCCATGCCGATGAGCAGGTGCACCTCGTCACCGCACAGCCGACGATATCGCGCGATGACGTCCGCGCCGATCTTCTCCAGAGCGTGACCAAGGTGCGGGTCGCCATTGGCGTAGTCGATCGCGGTGGTGAGGTAGAAGCGGGCCATCTCCGTTGCTCTCCGTTGCTCTCAGTTGCGCAGCGTAGGCTTCGGTGGCACGTCGCGTTCATCCGGTCCATCATCCTGACCACTCTCGTCGTCATCGTCGTCATCATCGTCGTCGCCGCCTGTATCGTGGTCCGTCGATGTACGGCTCGACGAATCGTCTGCCGCGCCGGCCTGCCGTCGCTGTTCGGCCGCGCGAAGCCGACGCCCACCTCGGCGCCCTCGACGGCGCTTACGGCGCGGTTCGTCGCTGCCATCGACACTCTCGGTCGATTCGCTTTCGCCTGCACTCGCGTCGTCGGTCGCCGGCGGCGCAACGGCCTCCGCCACGCTCGTCTCGACGGGCGGCGCCGTCGCGAGATCCGCTTCGAAGA
>CAYWCJ010000614.1:0-1980 GCA_964456595.1 uncultured Gemmatimonas sp.
AGGAAGGCCAACGGCAGTACGGCGAGTCCCATCAGTGATTGCCGTCGCGCGGCGTCAGCGCGGCCGCGCGAGATCAGTATCTGCGCCGACAGCGGCGACACCGATTTCACGACCGCAAAGAGCGCCAAGGCCTGAATCAGCACGGTCGCATTGCGCCACTTTTCGCCGAGGACCACGGTCACCGCGTCGGCGGCCACGAGTCCGATGCCCGCCGACATCGGCATGAGCAGCATCCCCATCGACTCGAAGAGGAGCAACACGTAGCGACGAAACTCCGGCAGATCGTGACGCACGCGCGCAAAGATGCTGGGCGTCACCGAGAAGATCAGGGTGGCGACTTTCTCCGTCGGCAGGTTGATCAACGTCCACGCCATCGAGTAGTCGCCCAGCGCGGACTTCCCCAGTCGACGGCTGACGACAGCGAAGTCGGCATTGGAGTAGGCGTACCACGCCGCGCGACTGACCAGCACTTCGCGACTGAAACGGATGGCATCGGCGATGGCGGACCAATGCGGTTTCCGTAGCCGCACTTTCGTTTCGCGAAAGAGCAACGTGGTCATGATCATGCTCGCCAGCAGCTCACTGAGCAGTGGCGCCCAGAATCCAAGTCCGGCCAGCGCCAACGCAACCGTCATCAGCGCGGCAAACATCACCTTTGCCATTTCCAGCTGCGACAACCGACGAAAGCCCATGCTGCGTCGCAGGACGGCAATCGGCACCGCGTTGAGGGTGGCCAAACCGATCGTCACGCCGACGAGGGGCAGCACGCGCGTGAGCTCCGCAATGCGCATGCCTTGTGCCGCAGGCCATCCGAGGGCCGCACAGACAAGCCACGCAGCGGCGCCCGCGAGGGCGGCCATGCCGGCCAGCTGCATCACCTCATCGTCCGAGAGTTCGGCTTTCGCGACGATCGCGGTGCCCAGCCCGAACTCGGCCACCAGACCGACGAAACCGACGACGGTGGTCGCGGCGGCGATGATACCGAAATCGGTCGGGGACAGAATCCGCGCGAGGGCGAGAAACGAGCCCCACGACACGATCTGACTGGCAAGCCGCGACACACCGGTCCACGCCACGCCCTTGATGAAATGACCATCGAGATCGCGTGAGCTCGTGCCAGCAGCGGGTCGCTCGACTTCGTTACCTGGCGCGGACGACGGCGATGGCACGGACGATTGCGGCATGGGAGTTTGTGGCGCTGTCCGCAAAGGTATGCAGTTGCTCCGACAGAAGGCAGGTGTCTCGCAACGGCGCGTTGAAGAAACGACGCCTGCCGAACAGCGTGGTCACTCCCACCCGCGTTGATGCCAGTCCAACCAGACGGACAGCTGCGCCAGGTTGAACAGCATCGTGGAATGATCTGCCGCGCCCGCACGGTGTTCGGCGAGCATCGAGCGAACCGCGCCGACATCCACCCACCCGGACGTCGCAGCCGCACCTCTCAGTACGAGATCGTCCAGGTGCGACGCCAGACTGGTGGAGAACCATTTCCGTACGCCCGTCGGGAAGCCGAACTTCACGCGACGCGCGACCACCGAATCGGGGATCCTGCCCCGCATCGCCTCACGCAACGCGCGCTTGGTCCAGCCGTCCCACACGCGCGCCTCCAGTGGCATCTGCAGCGCATGCTCCACCAGCACATGATCGAGAAACGGGACTCGCGACTCGATGCTGTGCGCCATCGAGTTGCGGTCCTCCACCCGCAGATACAACGGCAGGGGATACTCCGTGATGGAGCGCCGCAGTGTGGGACCCAATCGCGCGTTCACCGCCAGCGCCTGCATGGGCGCGAGGTGCGACGTGATGTCGGGCGTGAGCATGCGAAGTCCCGGCGAGCGCGCCGTCCGGCGGCGGGCGCTGAGCGCTCGATACGGTTCGATCCCCCGCATCAACGTGCCGCGCATCAACTGCGCGCAGAACCAGAGCACCCTAGGGAAGCTCTGCACAAATAGTGCGTTTTCGCGAGGTCGATGCAATATT
>CAYWCJ010000615.1:0-1968 GCA_964456595.1 uncultured Gemmatimonas sp.
ACTCCGTCGCGTATCTCGAGCACGGCATCGCTCGCACGTCCTCGAGATACGCGACGGAGCGGATCGGTCGCGTCGCCTTCCCCGGAACGCGCTCGAGCTCGACGGCGCGCACGAGCGAAGGAACGCGCTCACGCACGAACGTCACGACCTCCGCTGCAGTCCGAGAAGCCCCCGGCAATCGCTTGACCGCCTCGGACGGTCGCGCGTACGTCCGAGCCCCCGGCAACGCAAAACTCGCGCGGTTCTGCCGCACGCGCGATGCGCTGACGGTCGATGTCACGCCGTCGCGACGGAAGCGAACGACGACCGCGCGCTGCCCGCAGACTTCAACGACCGTGGCGAGCTCGTACCCGCCGAGGCCCGCTGCGCGCTTCGCCTCGACGATGTCACCTGCGATCACAGCTCGGCGAGCTCAGCGTGGATCTCCGTCGCCGTCATCATCGGGAAGCGCCAGCGGAGCGTGCCCTTGCACGCAGTGACCCAGCGCGACCACGCGGCGCTCTTCGGAGTCACGAGCCACTGCCCGCCGATACCGCCCGTCGACACGCCGAGGCCCGAGAATCGACGGAGGTATGGATTCCGCGTGGTGTGACCGAGCACGGTGTGCGCATCGACGCGACACCAGATCGCCTCTGCAGCGCACAGCGCATCGCGGAGCATGTCGGCGAAGCCGCCATCGCCGCCAGGCCCCTCGCCGATCACCTCGGATGTCGCAGCCTTCAAGTCACTGCCCGTGCTGCAGCTGTAGAGCGTCACGAGCACAGCCGACGATGCGCCCGCAGCTGCGATCGCTTCGGCGAGCTGCTGGACTCGACTCTTCGGGCACAGCTGGAGCGCCGCGCTCCAACCGTGGCAGAAGAACGCTACCTGCCCGACGCGCTCTGTCGCTGCGCCGCCTGCGATCGCGACGAGGTGCGCGCGCACGACGTTGAACCGCTGACCGATCGGCAGCTTCGCGACGTCGAGCACAACGACCCTCGCTTCATCGCCGCGCGACTTCGTGAAACGAACCCACTCCGCGGCTTGGCGCTTGAACTCTGGAGCACCGTCACCGTCGCCGATCACGAATCCGATCGCGTTCATGGCATCTCCACCAGCGCGCGCAGCGCTGCGATCGACGGGTCTTCGCCGTCTTTCACATCTTCGAGTCGTTCCCCTCGCTGCTCGTCCACAACAACAGCGCGACGCTGGTCATCCCGACCGCGTTCGTGAGCTGGACCGGCGCGGCCCTCGACAAGAAGACGCCCCTGCTGCGCTCGATGGAAGCGCTCTCGGCGCAGGCCGTGCGCGTGCTCAACTTGTTCGGCTCGAGCGCGACCCGCGTCACCGCGACCTTTGGCCCCGAGCAGGAGTACTTCCTGATCGACAGCAACTTCTACTTCGCACGTCCCGACCTGCTGAACGCCGGCCGCACCCTGTTTGGCGCGCGCCCGCCCAAGGGCCAGGAGTTGGAGGATCAGTACTTCGGGTCGATTCCTGAACGCGTCCTCGCCTTCATGGCCGAAGCCGAAGCCGAGCTCTACAAGTGCGGCGTGCCGATCAAGACCCGTCACAACGAAGTCGCGCCGTCGCAGTACGAAGTCGCGCCGATCTTCGAGAGCGCCAACGTCGCCACTGACCATCAGATGATGACGATGGAGACGCTGAAGCGGGTGGCGCCGAAGTACGGCCTGGCCTGTCTGCAGCATGAGAAGCCGTTCGCCGGCGTCAACGGTTCGGGTAAGCACCTGAACTGGAGCATGGGCGACGACCTCGGCAACAACCTGTTGAACCCGGGCGACACCCCGCACGACAACATGCAGTTCCTGTTCTTCTGCACGGCGGTCATTCGCGCGGTCGACGTGTCGCAGGGCCTGCTGCGCATGAGCATTGCCCACGCCGGCAACGACCATCGCCTCGGCGCCAACGAAGCGCCGCCCGCCATCCTGTCGGTGTTTCTCGGCGACATGCTGACCGAGATCTTCGACC
>CAYWCJ010000616.1:0-1966 GCA_964456595.1 uncultured Gemmatimonas sp.
TACCTGAACTGGGCGCGTCGGCGCGGAACTCGCTGTCCGTTGCGGTGAGCGCGCGCAGCGTCGCGAGCACATGCGCGCGAAATCGCCGACGCGCCCAGTTCAGGTAGTTGGTGACCTGCGTGACTGGAATGCCGAACGTCGCCGCGATCGACGCATAGGTGGGCTTTGGCTCCATGTCGGCACCATCGATGTCATGCGTCACGAAAACCCTGAGCGTGACGTCGCGTTGCACATCGCTGCACTCACGTCGCAGCGCTGCGATGGATTCGGTAAGAGTGCTGCGCGCCCATTCGTGCTCGAAGAGTGAGTCTAACTCCGAGTTGGCACGGTTCGCGAGATCGATGTGCTCGACCGACACGTGCACTGCACCACCGCCTCGCTTGCGCGGATCGGCAGCCTCGGCTCGCGTCGAAGCGAACGCGACGAGGCACGAGCGCAGAAAGGTGCGAAATCGTCCTCGCTCCGCGTCGTAGCGCGCAAACCATTCCTTTTCGAAGGCGTGCGGCAGAAAGTCGGGCGCCAGATCTTCCGCGTCTGCGAGCTCCGCGTCGACCTCACGTGCGCTGGCCAGTCGCACACGATGCGACATCATGCCATTCCACGAGCCCGCAGCTTCGAATCGTCCGGCAGGCTCGACCCCGTTGAGCTTGAGCCCGATGTCAACGCGCGTTAGGGTGGACGGATGCAGCGTCGCGAACTGTGTCTTGCGACGCAGGCTGAGATAGCCCTTCTTGCAGCTCGCGTCATTCCTGAAGACGCTGTGCGCGATGAGATTGGCGTAGCCGTGGGTGAGGTTGTGCTTGCCTGTGATAGACTTGAGCGCTTCCACCATGTTGGCGGTTTGCTGCTCGGGGGGACACGGCCAAGGGATCTCCGACGACGTGAGGGTTCTGTACACCCTGCGGGGGACTGCACGCCCATTCGGTGTGGAACCCATCGTCCACTAGTCGGTCGGCCGTGAGGCGCAGGCGACGAGGCTTCGCGGGCGAATATTCCATCCGCTCGACCCATCACGCAACCATGCGGGGCGCCAGCGCCACCAAAGCGAAACGGCGGCCGCGAGTCACTCGCGGCCGCCGTGAACCAACTGCTGTTGACGCCGATGCTTCGGCGGCGGCCCGCGTGGCCCGTCAGGCGTTGCGACGACGACGCGCGGCGATCGCGATTCCGGCGAGACCGGCGGCGAGCAACGCGTACGTGCCCGGCTCCGGAACGACCGTGCCATTGCCGAAGCCGGCAACGCGAATGAGGTCGAGCTCCCTCTCGCCGGTGATCTGAATGCCGCTGACCGTGGCGCCGTTGCCGAAGCCATAGTCGGACAGGTCGACGGAGTGCACGAAGAGCGTAGAGCCGTAGGGGCCGGTGCCGTTGTAGAAGAACGAGCGAACCGCACCGGTGTTGACGCCCGTTGCGGCCGCGATCGTGGATCCGGCACCGTAGTTGATGCCATCGGTCGAGAACGAGATGCCGAACGCATCGCTCGAGTAGCGCGCGACGACTATCCCGAAATCATCGCCGGCACCATTCACGATGGGCGTGTTGTAACCAATCGCGTAGGACACGCTCAGCCCGATATTCGCGATGCCATAGTCGAAATTGGCACCGAGGAGATAGCTGTTCCCCGGATCGGCGTCGACGAGATTCAGCCAATTCGAGGCCGCCGAGGCGAACCCGTCGCTCGCGAGGACGCTGTTGCCGAACTGAGAGTTGTTGAACGTGTAGCTGCCGAGCACGACCTGCGACTGCGCCAACTGGGGCGCTGCAATGAGGGCGCAAAATGCGACCGCGCGAGCCAACCGTCGAAGCATGCGGGTTCTCCGAGTAAAGGGAGGGAATGAAGACATACGTTCGACGACCGCTACGGCGTCGGCCCGGGACGAGATAAAATTGCACGGGCCGGGAAAGGCCACAAGATGCAACTTCCCGTCGAGCTTGGTACTCGCAGCGTAAGACTTTGCGCGGTCGG
>CAYWCJ010000617.1:0-1964 GCA_964456595.1 uncultured Gemmatimonas sp.
TCGTCGTCGTCATCGGGCGCGTTTTCGGCGGCGCGGCTGGGCGCCGTGCCCATGTCGAGGATGCGGACGCCGTCCGCACTCTCTTCATAGCGCATACCGAAGTTGAGCCCTTCCTTCTCGAGCAGCGCGGCGATTTCCTGCAGTGACTTCTTCCCGAAGTTTTTCACCTGCAGAATCTGCGCCTCGGTCTGGCGAACCAGATCACCGAGCGAGCGGATGTTGGAATTCTTGAGTGAATTGACCGAGCGAACCGACAGTTCTAGGTCGTCGATCGGAGTACGGAACAACTCAGCCAGACGAAGCGCGTCGCTGTTTGCGCCGTCGCCACCTGTGCCGGGCTGTGCAGATGCAGACGAGCCGAAACCCACGAAATACTGGAAGTGGGTCTGGGCCAGTGCTGCGGCGTAGCTGACGGCTTCCTCGGGCGACATCGTGCCGTTGGTTTCCACCGTGAGCGACAGGCGATCGTAGTCGGTGCGCTGTCCGACGCGGGTTTCCGCGACGGTGAAGTTGGCGCGACGCACCGGGCTGTAGATCGCGTCGATGCGCACCACATCGACAGACAGATTCTTGTCGGCCGGATGCTCGTCACGCTCGACGTAGCCACGACCCTTGTTGACGTACAGTTCGACGTTGAAATCGCGGTCGTCCGTCACGGTGAACAGGTGATGCGACGGATCGATGACCCGTGCACCACCGACGCTGCCGATCTGGATGTCGGCGGCCGTGACGGCACCGGCCCCACTCTTCACGAGACGCAGCACTGCCTGCTCGACATCGTCAGGAAGCGCCAGCGTCAACGTCTTGAGGTTGCCGATAATCTGGTGCACGTCTTCGACGACACCAGGAATCGTCTGATGCTCATGCACGACGCCTTCGATACGGAACGCCCACACCGCAGACCCACGCAGCGACGACAGGAGCAGTCGACGCATCGCGTTGCCGAGTGTGTGACCGAAACCGCGCTCGAGCGGCTGCAGCCGGAACTCGGCCAGATTGGGGTTGTCCTCGCGCTTCGTTGCTTCAACGAGCTGCGGACGAACAAGCCCGCTGAGATCGATCGTATTTGCCATATGGAGCTGAAAGTCCTGTGATGGTCACACCGGGAGCTGCGGCCCGGCGACGCGCTACCCCGCCCCACACGCGCGGTAGCTCCGTAAGGGAGTGAGGGTCCCGACCGACGACTGCCTTTGGTGCGAACGCGAGACGGCTAACCACCAGGTGTCGGGTTTGACGTTCAGGTCCTGGGCTTCGAGAGGAACTCTCCAACTCAAGACCGGAAGCCCGAACCCGAAGCTCGACACTTGGTGGTCGGCGTCCTTACTTCGAGTACAGTTCGACGACCAGCTGTTCCTGCGCCGCCAACGGAATCGCGGTACGCGCCGGCTTCTCCAGCACCCGACCGCTGAACGACTCCTTGTCCACCGCGATCCAGGAGAGCGAGGAGCCGCGCCCGCTCTGCTCGAGCGCCGCCATGACCAACACCATCTCCCGCGACGACTGCTTGACGCGGACTTCTTCGCCCGGACGGACCTGATACGATGGCACGTCGAGGATGCGCTGCTTCACTTCGATGTGACGGTGCCGGATGAGCTGACGCGCGGCCTTGCGGCTGGGCGCGAAACCCATGCGATAGATCACGTTGTCGAGACGCGTTTCGAGCGCCGCGAGCAGGTTGTGACCCGTGATCCCCGGCGTCGACGCGACGCGGTCGAACGTGTTGCGGAACTGCTTCTCCGAGATGCCGTACATGCGCTTGATCTTCTGCTTCTCGCGCAGCTGCTTGGCGTACTCGGAAAGCTTTTTGCGACGCGCCGTGGCCTGACCGTGCTGACCCGGAGCGTACGGACGACGCTCCACGGGGCACTTCTCGGTGAAGCACTTGGTGCCCTTGAGGAACAACTTTTGTCCTTCGCGGCGGCACTGACGGCAGCTCGGACCAGTATAGCGGGCCATGGTCAGAC
>CAYWCJ010000618.1:0-1956 GCA_964456595.1 uncultured Gemmatimonas sp.
CCATCGGTGAGTCGTTCCGCACGATCGTGTACGGCGACGCCGACCTCATGATCGCCGGTGGCTCGGAGGCGGCAGTTCTGCCGATGGCGATTGGTGGTTTTGGCAACATGACCGCCCTCTCGGAGCGCAACGATTCGCCCAGCACCGCATCGCGTCCGTTCGATGCGACCCGAGACGGCTTTGTTCTGGGCGAGGGTGCCGGTATCGTCGTGCTCGAAGAGCTGGAGCACGCCCGGCGCCGTGGTGCACATATCTACGGTGAAGTGATTGGCTACGGTGCGACTGGTGACGCCTATCATCTGACTGGTCAGCCGGACGCGCACGAGGGACTGCAGCGCTCCATGCGCAAGGCCATGAAGGACGGCGGACTGGCGCCCACCGACGTGGATTACATCAACGCGCATGGCACCTCCACACCGCTCAACGATCCCAACGAGACCAAAGCGATCAAGACGGTGTTCGGCGATCACGCGTACCAGCTGTCCGTCAGCTCCACGAAGTCGGCTACAGGCCACATGCTCGGCGCTGCCGGCAGTGTCGAGTTCATCGCGTGCGCCTTGGCGATACGCGACAGCATGATTCCGCCGACGATCAACTACACCACGCCGGATCCGGAATGCGATCTCGACGTGACGCCCAACACGCCGCGTGCGCGTGAAGTCAATGTCGCCGTGTCCAACAGCTCGGGCTTCGGCGGCCACAACGTCTCGCTCGCGCTGCGACGCTGGCACGAGTAGCCACGACGCCGCGTTAGTCGAGTAGCAGGGTTGGTAGTGACGCGTGGCGTCCGCTGCGCTTGTGACCGAGTTCGTCCCGTGTTCGCCCCGAGTAGGTGTTGATGCCAGCTCCGATCGCTTTCGACCTCGACACATTGCGCGACCCTGCGCTTCGCCCGATCGGGGAGAAGCTGATCGCGGGCGCGCGTCTGACGGTGGAGGACGGCAGCACGCTCTTCCGATCGCCGGACCTGCTCGGCGTGGGAGCGATGGCTGACGCCGCCAATCGGGCCAAGCATGGCGATCTGGTGACGTTCGCGTCCAACCAGCACATCAATCCGACCAACGTCTGCGTACTGCGGACCACGTGCGTGTTCTGCGGCTATGCGCGACTGCCGAAAGAAGAGGGCGCGTATCGCTACACCATCGATCAGGTGCTCGCCGAATCCGATCGTGCCGATGGTACGATCACACGTGAGTTCCACATCGTTGGTGGTCTCGACATGCAGGCCGGACTCACGTACTACACGACGATGTTCCGCGCGCTCAAGGCGCGGCATCCGCAGGTGCACATCAAGGCGCTGACGGCCGTCGAGATCGCGCACATCGCGCGCATCGAAAAGATGAGTCGCGCCGACGTGTTGATCGCCCTGCGTGAAGCGGGACTCGATACGATGCCGGGTGGCGGCGCGGAAACGTTCAGCGCCGCAGTGCGTGACGTCATTGCCGACAAGAAGCTCGGTGGTGCCGACTACATCGACGTGCATCGCACCGCGCATCAGTTGGGCATCCGCACCAACTGCACGATGCTGTATGGGCATGTGGAGACGATCGAGGATCGCCTGCAGCACCTGCAGATGCTGCGTGACTTGCAGGACGAGACGGGCGGATTTCTCGCGTACATCCCGCTGGCGTATCACCCGGACGACAACGAGTTGGGGAAGACGCTCAATCGGCAGGGCACGGCGTCCACCGGTTTCGATGATTTGCGAAACCTCGCGGTGGGCCGGTTGTTCCTCGACAATTTCGATCACATCAAGTCGCACTGGATCATGGTCACGTCGGCCGTGTCGCAGATCGCGCTGCACTTCGGCGTCAACGACATCGAAGGGACGGTGGTGCGTGAAAAGATCTACCACGCGGTGGGGGCACACACGCCGCAGGGGATGACGCTGCCGCAGCTGCTCAAGCTCATTCGAGGTGCCGGCAAGCGACCGGCCGAACGGGACTCGTTCTACAA
>CAYWCJ010000619.1:0-1955 GCA_964456595.1 uncultured Gemmatimonas sp.
AGCCCGGGAATGGTTGTCATGAGATTGTAGTCCACCCACAAGCCGCCCATCGTGTAGTGCACGGCCGGGTAGATGCGCATCGGCACCTGGTACGGATTCTCGTCCGTGATGCGCTGATACATGTCGAACAGATTGCCGTAACGCTCGGAGATGGTCTGCTTGCCGAGACGCGTGATGGCGTCGGCGAAGTCGAGATAGACACCGAGTCCCCCCGGTCCGACACCGCGTCCATCGTCGCACGCTTCCTTTGCTGCGCGTGACGCGATATCGCGCGGTGCCAGATTGCCGAAACTCGGATACTTGCGCTCGAGGAAGTAGTCGCGCTCCGCCTCCGGAATGGCCGACGGACCACGCTTGTCGCCCTTGGCGATCGGCACCCACACGCGACCATCATTGCGCAACGACTCCGACATCAGCGTGAGCTTCGACTGATGATCGCCGCTGACCGGAATGCACGTCGGGTGAATCTGCGTGTAGCACGGATTCGCGAATGCGGCGCCCTTCTTGTGTGCACGCCAGATGGCAGACGTGTTGCAGTACTTCGCGTTGGTGCTGAGGTAGAACACGTTGCCGTAACCACCCGTCGCCAGCACCACGGCATCGGCCGCATGCGAGGTGATCTTGCCGGTGATCAGGTTGCGCGTGACGATGCCGCGCGCATGTCCATCCACCAGCACGAGATCGAGCATCTCCTCGAACGTGTGCATATTCACGGCACCGAGCGCGATCTGCCGCTCGAGCGCCTGATACGCACCAAGCAACAGCTGCTGCCCGGTCTGCCCACGCGCATAGAACGTGCGCGAGACCTGCGCGCCTCCAAAGGAACGATTGGCCAGCAGGCCACCGTATTCACGCGCAAAGGGGACGCCCTGGGCGACGCACTGGTCGATGATGCTCACCGACACCTGCGCCAGGCGGTACACGTTGGATTCACGGGCGCGGAAGTCGCCGCCCTTGATCGTGTCGTAGAACAGACGTCGCACGCTGTCGCCGTCGTTCTGGTAGTTCTTGGCGGCGTTGATACCACCCTGCGCCGCAATCGAGTGCGCGCGACGCGGCGAGTCGTGGTACACGAAGCACGACACCTTGTACCCAAGTTCGGCCATCGTGGCCGACGCTGATGCTCCAGCCAGTCCCGCCCCAACCACGATCACGCTGTGACGGCGCTTGTTGGACGGGTTCACCAGTTTCATCGAGAACTTGTGCTGCTCCCACTTCTGCTCCAGCGGACCAGTCGGTGCTTTCGGATTCAGTTCGAGCATGATCAGCGTGCCTCCCACCGTGTGAACGCCGCGACGGGCGCGGGAGTGCCCCTGTTCGTCACTGCAGCATGTGTGGGCTCCGGCAGCGGCGGCGCTTCGACGAACGCGCCGGCCAGTGTGGCGATGGGGATGATCATGAAGCCGGCGGCAACGACGACGGCGACGACCATGGCGACGGTGCGCTTGAGCGGTTGCGCCGTCGGACGTGCGGCGCCGAGCGTCCGCACCACGGCCCAGATGCCGTGATAGAGATGCAATGCCAACGAGAGCATCGCGACAATGTAGAGCGCCGCGATGATCGGATTGCGCAGACCGATGACGACGTTGTTGTACGGATCCAGATGCGTGAAATTCGGATGCACGATGCCGAGCGTGAGCTGCAGCAGGTGGAAGACGATGAAGACGAGCAGCAGCACGCCGCCCCAACGAATCGTTTTGGCCGCGAAGGTGGTCACCTGCGGACGACGTTCGGCGTAGCCGGCCGGACGCGCGGCGCGCGAGCGCATGGTGAGCTGGTATGCCGACACGATGTGCAACACAACCGCGGCGACCAGTGCGGCGCGCACGGCGTACAACAGAGGCATGCTGGTACGCAACAACTTCGCGTACTCGTGCATTGCACCCTGTCCCTTGAACATGAGCAGGTTGCCGGTCATGTGGCCGATGACGAAGAGAATGCCAACGATTCCCGTC
>CAYWCJ010000620.1:0-1953 GCA_964456595.1 uncultured Gemmatimonas sp.
GCGAGCTCGTCACGCAGGATGTCGGCGTAGCCAAGAATGGCGGTGAGTGGCGTCCGAATCTCGTGGCTCATGTTGGCCAGGAATTCGCTCTTTGCCTGACTCGCCATCTCCGCCTGCGCCGCCATGTCGTTCGCCCGCGCCGTCGCGTCTTCCAGGCTCTGATTGATGTCGAGCAAGCGGTTGTGCGCCGCCTCCGTTTCGGCGCGCGCCTCGCGGAGTGCCATCTCGCGCTCAATTTCTGCGGTGACGTCGCCGGCCGTACCGAACAGACCGGTAATGGTGCCGTTCGCATCGCGTTTCGGATGCCCTCCGGCACGCACGTAGCGCACACCGTTCGTCGGTGCGCGCAGCTGCATCACCAGCGAGTACGGCTCACCCGTCTCCGCAGTCCGGGCAACGATTGTCCGCAGGCGAGCGGCATCCTCGTCGGCGTAACAACTCATCGCGGTATTGAAGTCGGGCGCGCCGAGCGTTTCGTCGCACTCGAACAACGCGAAGAGCTGCTTTGACCACTTGAGCCGCCCGCTGGCGAGGTCGAATGACCAGCTTCCCATGCGGGAGATCGCCTGGGCTTCCTCGAGTGACTCCGTCGCCGCCTGCAGTCGCAACTCCGCTTCCTTTTGCGCGGTGATGTCCAGACGCAGCGACACATACTTCTCCACGCGGCCATCGGAGCCGCTATGGGGCACGATGGTGCTGTCGACCCAATACAGCGAGCCGTCCTTGCGCCGGTTGCACACCTCACCGCGCCACGACTGACCACTTCCGATGGTGCGCCACACATCGATCCAGAAACCCGGATCGTGCACACCTGAATTCAGCATGCGATGATCCACGCCCAGCAGTTCTTCGCGCGCGTACCCGCTGATGCGACAGAAGCCGGTGTTCACATCGATGATGCGCCCTCGGCGATCGGCAATTGAGAGAATGGTGTGTTCGTCGAGCGCAGTCCGGAGCGCCGTGAGTTCACGCAGCGTGTTCTCGACCTCGTGGCGCGCTTGCGTGGCCTCCAGCTGCGCGTGCATCAATGCATCGATGTCCTGAATGGAGCCGGCCACACGAATGGCTCGGCCATCTGCGTTGCGCTGCGCCTGGCAGCGCAGGCGGAACCAATTGAAGGATCCATCGAGCCGCCGGATGCGAAGCTGCGTGTCGACGGGGCTGCCGTTGCGGAGCAGCTGACCCATTTTATCGATGGTCGCCGCACGGTCGTCGTCGTGCAAACTCTCCCGAAACGTCGTCAGCGTGATGAACGGACGCTGTCCATCGTCCGAAAAACCCATCAGCGCCCAGCAGCGGGGCGAGAACCAGATTTCATCCGACTCGACGGTCCAGTCCCAAAGGCCGTCACTGGCGCCGGCGATCGCGGCGTCGTACCGCGACTGTACCTGCTCTGCACGCAACTCGGCGACTTTCCGGTCGGACACATCCTGCTGCACGCCGGACACACGGATCGCGACACCGTCACGTCCACGTTCGGTCACCTTGCCGGATGCGAGCACCCACGCCCACGAACCGTCCGCGCGCCGCATCCGATGTTCGGCGACATACGCCGTTGATTCGCCCATCATGTGTGCCTTGCGCAAGGCCCACACACCGGCCCTATCGTCCGGATGCATGAACCGACCAGACTCACTGGCGTTGCTCGCGAAGTGCGCCGGGTCGTAGCCGAGCATCGTGGCAAAGCGTGAGTTGTACGTGGTTTTCCCGCTCGGGATGTGCCAGTCCCACGTGGCCAGTCCGGCGCCGTCAACGGCGAGCTCGAGGCGCCTTGCCTGCTCGACGCGCTCCGTGATGTCGCTGACTGTGGCAATGACCGAGCCGATCTTGCGGAAAGCGCCCCGGACAGGCGTTGTGCTGACGGAGATCCAGCGACGAGCGCCATCCGCGTGCTGGATGCCATGCACGAAGTCGCGAACCGCATTGCCCGTTGTGAGCGTAACGGTGGTCGGC
>CAYWCJ010000621.1:0-1939 GCA_964456595.1 uncultured Gemmatimonas sp.
GGATGGGCAATCCGATGGTGGTCGGTGATCGAATGATCATCGGACTCGAGTTCACGCGACTCTGTGTCCTGGCGTTGCCCACGGGCGCTGTCGACTACTGCACGGAGTTCGCGGGCAAGGGCTGGGGAGCAGGGCATGCTTCTGTCACGCTCGCCGACAAACTCGCCCTGATCGTGTACGACGAGGACGTGCCAGTCGCGCAGGCCGTGCGCGCGGGTCTCTGGAAATTTCTCTTCACACGATTGCTCGGCATCGAAGGCACAGCGGGGCAGCAGTTTGTCGTCGCGATTGAACTGTCGTCCGGTCGCGAGCGATGGCGCGTACCGCTGGGTGGGATTAGCGGAGCAACCGTTCAAGGACACATCGCCGGCACGCCCGTTGTTGTGGATGGCGTGGCCTATGTGCCATCACCGCTCAATGGTCATGTCACTGCCATTCGCACCGAGAGTGGAACAGTGCTATGGACTACGCCAGTCAAGGCTGTGCGTGGTTCGGTACTCGTCACGCAGGGCGCCGTGATCAGCGCCACGTCCGATGCGTCGCTGGTGGTGCTCGACGCCGCGACTGGCAATGAGCGGTGCCGTCAGAAACTGCCGGGACCAAGCGATCGTGCGGGTCCGACGTTGGCCGGACACACGGCCCTGCTCGCGCTGCGCAACGGACTCGTGCTCGCAAGACCAATCGACGATATGCTTCAATGTCGAAAGTAGCCTGCGCTGGAGGCCACGATGCGCGTCTGTCTCGCTCCGCCCGCTGGTCGTATCCTGCGGCACCCACCCACGCCCCCTCATGACCACCATTCTCGTTACCGGCGGCGCAGGATTCATCGGCTCGGCGTTCATTCGGATGTGCCTCGAGGACCCCACGCTGTCGATCGTGAACGTCGACCTGCTGACGTATGCTGGCAATCTCGATTCGCTTTCAGGTGTCGAGGCCAATCCGCGTTATGCGTTTCATCAGCTCGATATCTGCGACGGCGAACCAGTGCTCGCACTGCTTCAGACAACGCGCCCGGATGCGATCGTGCACTTCGCCGCCGAGTCCCACGTAGATCGTTCGATCGATGGTCCGGCGGCGTTTCTGCGGACCAACGTGCTGGGCACGTTCACGCTGCTGCAACAGGCGTTGTACTACTGGCGCGGACTTCCGTCGGTCGTGCAAGCGGAATTCCGCTTCGTGCACGTGTCCACCGATGAGGTGTACGGCTCGCTTGGTGCACAGGGGCTCTTCACCGAATCATCACCGCATGCACCCAATTCACCGTACGCGGCAAGCAAGGCCAGCGCCGACCACTTCGTGCGCGCGTGGCACCACACGTACGGGTTGCCGACCGTGACGACGAACTGCTCCAACAATTACGGCCCCTGTCAGTTTCCGGAGAAGCTCATTCCGTTGACCATTCAGCACGCACTCCGTGGCAAGCGCTTGCCGGTGTACGGTCGTGGCGAGAACGTGCGCGACTGGCTGTATGTGGACGATCACTGTCGCGCATTGCGGTTGGTGATGGAACGTGGTGCGGTGGGGCGCACGTACAACATCGGTGGATCGAACGAGTGGCGTAACATCGACGTGGTGCAGGCCATCTGTGACGTCCTCGACGAGCTGGTGCCCGATGTCGCGATCGGCCAACGTCGCCAGCTCATCGAGTTCGTGACGGACCGGCCTGGACACGACTTGCGCTATGCCATCGATGCGTCGCGCATCCAGCAGGAGCTCGGATGGCGACCGCTCGAGTCGTTCGAATCGGGGCTGCGCAAGACGGTGCAGTGGTATCTCGACAATCAGCGCTGGTGTGAACGCGTGCAGAGTGGCGCGTATCGTGGCGAACGTCTCGGACTTGGAGCAACATCGTGAGTGAGCGCTGTGGCATCATCCTCGCGGGCGGCGCGGGCACGCGACTGCACCCCACCACGCTGGTCGTCAGCAAACAGTTGCTGCC
>CAYWCJ010000622.1:0-1937 GCA_964456595.1 uncultured Gemmatimonas sp.
GTCGTCTCCGCGTTGGGTGGCACCACGAATCGATTGCTCGAAGTTGCCAATCGGGCGGCGAACGGCGAACTGCTGCTGGCGCTCGGACTCATCGAGCAGCTGCGCGATCGGCACCTGCGTGAGGCGGCCGCTTTGCTGGTGGGTTCTCCGGAGGCACCTGAGATCGCGTCGGAGATCGGCGCCAGCTTCGACGAGCTCGCGCATCTCGCGGAAGCCCTGCGCACGCTCGGTTACCTCACGCCCCGATCGCTCGATACCGTCGCTGCCGTTGGTGAGCTGTTGTCCTCGCAGATTGTCGCCGCAGCGTTTCGTCATCGCGGTATGCCCGCCGTGTGGGTGGACGCGCGCGACGTCATGCATACCAATGATTTCTTCACGCGCGCGGAGCCTGATCTCGACGAGCTGCAGAGCGCCGCGCAGCGACTGGTGGTGCCCGTGGCGCAAGCGGGCGGCGTCGTTGTCCTGGGCGGCTTCGTCGGCAGTGCACCGGGTCGCATCACGACCACGCTCGGGCGCGGTGGCTCGGACTATTCGGCCTCGTTGATCGGTGCGGCAATCGGAGCGGAAGCCATCGAGATCTGGACCGATGTGGACGGGATGCTGACGGCAGACCCGCGCGTGGTGCCCAACGCAAAGCTCATCGAGCGGATTCGTTTTGATGAAGCGGCGGAGCTGGCATCGTTTGGTGCGAAAGTGCTGCACCCAAGCACGATCGCGCCGGCCGTGCAGCAGGGGATTCCGGTGTACGTGTTCAACTCGCGCAATCCATCGGGGCGCGGCACCATGATCGCGTTCGAGGCGCCACGCATGTCCGTGCGCGCGATCGCCGGCAAGCGACACACCACGCTGGTGAAGTTGCGCTCGGCGCGCATGCTGCTGGCACCCGGATTTCTGCGTCGCGTCTTCCAGGTATTCGAAACGCATCGTACATCGGTGGATGTCGTGGCGACGTCAGAGGTCTCCATCTCCGTCACCCTCGACGACGCGTCCAACCTGGAAGCGGTGGTGGGCGACCTCATGGAGTTCGGTGACGTGGCTGTGGAGCGTGAGCGCGGTATTGTCGCGATTGTCGGTGCTGGCATCGCCGACGGTGGACGTGCGATCGGCGACGCCATTGGCGCACTCGGGCCGATTCCCGTGCATATGGCGTCCCTCAGTGCCACTGGCATCAACTTCACGCTGGTGATCGACGATGCGCAGGTGGTACCCGCCATGCAGCGATTGCACGCCACCTTTTTCGAGCGCGACGAGTGACGCCGACGCCCGTGCGCGTCGCCCTCGTGGGCATGGGGCGCATGGGTCGCGCCCTCGACATGCTCTCCACAGAGCGTGGCTGTGAGATCGTGGCGCGCATCAACGTTGATGTGATGACGCGCGGCCTGCAGCGCAGCGATCTCGCGCACGCGCAGGTGGCGATCGAGTTCACACAGCCCGCGTCGGCGGTCGACAACGCCATCGCCTGTCTCAACGCTGGTTGTCCGGTGGTGATCGGTACCACGGGCTGGTCTGCACGCAAACCGGAGTTGGAGCAGGCGATCGCGTCAGCCGGCGTTCCAGCGCTCTGGTCGCCGAACTTTTCGCTCGGCGTGCAACTGTTTCTCGCCATCGCCGAGGATGCCGCGCGACGTCTGGCCGCGCTGCAGGGCTTCGAAACCGTCGTGGTGGAGACGCATCACCGCGCGAAGAAGGACGCACCCTCGGGAACGGGCATCGCCATTGCGCAACGACTTGCACTCGGGCTCGGTCGTGACGTGCCCATCAGCAGCGTACGCGTGGGCTCGGTACCGGGTACGCATGACATCGTCATCGATGCGCCCTTCGAGCAGATTCGATTGACGCACGAGTCGCGCGATCGCCGCGTCTTTGCCGACGGCGCGCTCGCGGCCGCGCGATGGCTCGCGCTCGGACACGCACCGGCGCTGTACACCATGCAGGAT
>CAYWCJ010000623.1:0-1933 GCA_964456595.1 uncultured Gemmatimonas sp.
AGCAAGCTCGAAGCGCATCATCAGGTCAGCGATCTCTCCGTCACGATGCGCAACGGACGCTGGGTCATGCCCATGCGTCGCGGTGCGCGCGGCTATGTGGGCGGCATCGTACACGACAGCTCGGGCACCGGCGAAACGATCTTCGTGGAACCGCCCGCCGCCGTGGAGTTCGGCAATCGCGTGCGCGAGCTCGAGCTCGAGGAATATCGCGAAGTCGAGACGGTGCTGCGCGATCTCACCGACGCGCTGCGGCCGCATCACGAATCGATCATCGGCGCGTACGCTGCACTGGTGGCGCTCGATTCGTTGTATGCACGCGCACGTTACGCCATCGACGCTCTCTGCGCACCACTCGCCTTCTGCGATCCCGCGGACGGACTGGCAATTGTCGACGGCCGTCATCCACTGCTGCTGGCGCGCGGCACGCCAGTCGTACCGTTCGATCTGACGATGGCGCCCGACGAGCGCACGCTGCTGGTCTCGGGTCCGAACACCGGCGGCAAGACGGTGTTGCTCAAGGCCATCGGGTTGCTCACGGCGATGGCGCAGGCCGGCATTCCGGCACCTGTCGGCGCAACCAGTCGACTGCCGGTGTTCGACGATGCCTTCGCGGATGTGGGCGACGAGCAAAGCATCGAGGCGAGTCTCTCCACGTTCAGCGCGCACCTGAAGAATCAGGGCGAAATCCTGCGCCTCGCCACGAAATCGTCGCTGGTGCTGGTTGACGAACTTGGCTCGGGAACGGATCCCGCCGAGGGCGCAGCGTTGGGTGGCGCGATTCTCGAAACGCTGACGCGTCGTGGCGCGCTCACCATCGCGACCACGCATTTGGGTCAACTCAAGCTGTTGGCCACTGAAGTGGACGGTGTGGTGAATGCATCGCTGCAGTTCGACGCGGTGCAACTGGCGCCAACGTATCGGCTGCTCAAGGGCGTGCCCGGACGAAGCTATGGCATCAGCATTGCGCGGCGACTGCAGTTGCCCGAAGACGTGTTGCAGTCGGCCGAATTGCGCTTGCCCAAGGGAGAACGTGATCTCGCCGTACTGCTCGCGGACATCGAACTGCGCGAGGCGACGCTCACCGATCGCGAACGCGTGGTGGACGTCGAGTCGGGCAAACTGCGCTCGCGCATCGCCACGGTCACCGATCGCGAAGTGAAGATGCGTGACAAGGAGCGCGAGGCGGAGCGTACGGCGCGACAGGACGCACGAAAGTATCTGCTCGAAGCACGCGCGGTCGTGGAAAAGGCGGTTGCGGAGATGCGTGCGAGCACGGCAGCGCAGTCCGAGGCCCTCGAAGCCAGCGCCCGCGCCGCCCGACGCGCGGTCGAGGACGCAGCGGCAGCGGAGGGTGCAGCCGTGGATCGTGTGGCGGCGACGGCGCAGCGCGACCGTGAGCGTCGGGCGGCGACGTTGCGTGCGGCGCTCGAGCGCGAAACGTCATCGAGCGGTGAGGCCGCCAGCACGGGCACCGACTCGGTGCGCGCGGCGGGCAGCGTCAACGGCGGACGGGCCACGGTAACACGTGCGCGGGCCAACACGCCGCTGGCGGAGGGCGATACGGTCATCGTCACGACGCTCGAGGGGAAGACGGGTCGCATTGTGTCCATTCGCGGCGACGAAGCGCGCGTGGCGGTGGGATCGCTCACGCTCTCCGTACCTGCAGCCTCGCTCTCACGCACCGCCGCTCCACCGCCGCCGATGTACAAGGTGTCATTGGTGGGCCACGCGCCGGACGCCGAACCGGTGCGCGAAGTGGATGTGCGCGGCGTGCGTGCCGACGAGGTGGACGACCTGGTCCTGCAAGCGCTCGATGCCGCCGTACGCGCTGACCTTCACGAATTGCGCATCATTCACGGCAAGGGCACCGGTGTGCTGCGCTCGCGCGTGTCCTTTTTGAGCATTTCGCCCACGCGCGTCGGCGGCTTCAGAC
>CAYWCJ010000624.1:0-1926 GCA_964456595.1 uncultured Gemmatimonas sp.
AATCGGTGGCGGCATCGGAGGCGGCATCGGCGGCGGCGGCGGGATTGATGGGCGGCGCGGGCACGCGCACTCCCGAACCCGTGGCGCCGGTCGGCGCCGCGCCGTCGACCATGGGCGTGCTGCCAATTGCCCCGCTGCCCGTTGTTGCCCCGCTGCCTATGCTCTTCGCCGAGCCGACGCGGCCGCCGCAGGCCCCGGAGTTCAATCGCGACCGGCCCTCGCGCGGACGGACCGCAACGCGTGCGCGCACGGCCGTGCTCTTCTCGCGGCTGCAGGAGCTTGGGCTTCGCGGTGTCGAAGCGCTGGTGCTCATTCGTACGCGCACGGTCATGGTCTCGCTGATCGGGCGAACCTTGCGCGTGCACGAGGGCTATGCCGACGCGCCCGAGCCGGTGCTGCAGGCGATCATCACCTTCGCGATGGCGCGCCACAAGGCCGCGCGCGCGGTGGCCAAGGAAGCGATCCTTTCGCACGATGTGGAACGCGCGCCCGCGATTCGGCGCGTCGAGCCAGCGCGCCCTGGTGACCTCGCCATCATCGCGCAGCTTTGCGAGGCGCATCGTGCGCTGAATGCGCAATGGTTTGATGGCGCACTCGGCGTGCTGCCGATCCGGCTCTCCGGCCGCATGGCCACACGACTCGGCCACTTCGATCCTGGCAGCCGGCACACCCCGTCGGAGATCGTCATGTCGCGCACCCATGTGGTGCGACATGGATGGCGGGAGGCGATGCACACACTGCTGCACGAGATGGTGCATCAGTGGCAACACGAAACGGGCACCACGGTGGATCACGGGCCCGGCTTTCGTGCGAAGTGTCGCGAAGTGGGCATCACTCCGGCCGCCAGGCGCGATGTGACTCCGCTGGAGCGGAAGCACCGCGCGACGGGGTAGGCTCCGCGCGATCGACCCGCGCGCTGCAGTTTGAGTTGCTGAGCACTTCGGCTCCGAAGACTGAAAACTGAGAACAGCGGGGTGTCACACTGTGAGGCAATCGCGCAGAGCGCGCGGCACGGATGCCTGAGGGTGCGCGCGTTTCCAGGATTTGACGCACCGCTGTTCTGAGTTGTGAGTCTTCCGCGTTCGGTTCCCAGAAGCGCGGAACTGCGGTGCTTCGACGGCAAGTACGGTTGGTCGTCGGGCGCAGCGAGGCACACTACGCCCGATGAGTGCCGTACTACGGCGTTTGCGTGGTCGAGCGGGTGGCAATGCGGAGCTGCGTGCCTTCGGAGATCGCCGTCAACCCGGTGAAGCCGGCGTACACGTTGAACGAGTAGAGCGTCGAGACTCCGGCCACGAGACCCCAGCTGTTGTTGAAGCCGGCGACTCCGCTCAGGTCCGGTATCTCGGCGTCGAAGGTGGACGATGCGAGTCCGGCAAAGGCGCGCGAGGTGGTGATGCTCCATTCGCGTTGATTCGCCTGCCCGTACACGACGTCCATGAAGTCACCGTACTCACCCTGCCACGAGCCTTGCACACGAATGCGGGCGTACGGCGCGGTCGCAACGGTGGTGTAGGTCGGCACACTGGCCGCCGCGCCGAGCGTCACTGTGCGCGCCGCAAGATCGCGATTGTACTGGAAGATGGAGCGCGAGTTGATGTTGGAACCGCCCAGCAGCGTCGACGCGAAAACGGTGGTGATGTGGTAGTCGCCCGCCTGCGTGAGCGTGGCTGGCACACCCAGCATGGTGAGAGGACTCGTCTGCGTTGCCGACAGGTTGAAGAAGCTGCCGGACGCACCGTTGGCCGTCTGGAACGTGGTGAAGCCCTGCAGCGTCTCCCCGGCAACGTTGTTCACGGTGACGCTTGCCGAGGCGGGATTGACGGCTTCACTGGCGCCGAAGTCGATCGTCGCGCCGAGTGATCCGCCGGCGGGCGGGTTGATATTGCGACGGATGATGACCTTGTCCACCGTCTGGCCGTATTC
>CAYWCJ010000625.1:0-1926 GCA_964456595.1 uncultured Gemmatimonas sp.
ATCTGAAATTCCTGATCTTGAAGCTCTAAAAGGCTTCTCAGGGTATTATCACATTAAATTTGACTACAGCTATCGTATTGGAATTTTCTGGGGCGGAGAAGTTATTGAAATTCTCAAAATAGAAAGTCGAGAAGGATTTTATAAAAATTTTCCGTGAAATTACAGCGAGATCGCCAATCTCGTAGAGTGCATTAACAAAATGTAACGCACCTTATTATTGTTTGAACGTATACAACTTGGACTTGCTGATTTGTCGATTAGAATGTCTAAAGAAGCAGCAGCTTAGATAGAAATCACAATCATGTCAATCCGTCAGCCTCGCTATAGTAAAGAAGAATTTGCTCAACGTGGCGATCAAATCTATCAAAATGAGATCCGTCAGAAAGTCGAAGCAGGTAATCATGGCAAAATCGTGGCGATCAATATTGAGACAGGAGCTTTTGAAGTAGCCGAATCGCCCATGTTAGCAGTTGATTGACTTTATGAACGTAAACCCGATGCCCAACCTTGGGTGATTCGGATTGGACATAGAGCCGTCTTCCGTTCTGGGAGCCGCAGTCTGAGAAAACCCGTATGATGTTCGGTGTAGTCAACAATAATTGCGAAGCAATGATCAAAGTTGCAGTCGGTCGTATTGGTTCACCCAAAATAGCTGTTGATGCTGTCATCGATACATGATTCACTAGCTTTTTGTCTTTACCGCTTTCTGTCATCATAGACCTTGGCTTGCCTTGGCATTATCGGGACATTGGTACATTAGGTGACGGGAGCGAAGTCGTTTTTGAAATATACAAAGCTTCTGTGATCTGGGATGGTCAGGAGCAAATTATTGATGTGGCGGCTTCTGATGCAGATCCGTTAGTGGGCATGGGTTTGTTGTATGGTTTTAAGCTTCAAATTGAGGCAGTTGAAGGCGAGCGCGTTATAATTGAAGCCTTGAATTAATGCGATCGCTCGTCATGTAGGGTGCATTAGTTTTTGACACTTATCATTTGTGCGTTACGCCACTCGAAGAAATCACAATCATGGCAAACCGTCAGCCTCGCCATAGCAAAGAAGAATTTGCTCAACGCGGCGATCAGATCTATCAAAATGAGATCCGCTAGAAAGTCGAAGTAGGTAATCACGGCAAACTTGTAGCGATCGCTGTTTCAATAGCGATCGCCAATCCTGTAGAGCGTATTACAGCAGATTGAGAACAAACCCACCACTAGATTTTCCGTAGAAGCCCCGCTTTGCGGGGCTTTCATGACAAATTTGGGTTTGGTTTGATCGGGATTTGCATTAATGAAATGTAACGCACCTTACTTTTATTTGTATCGAATCTAAACTGGAGTCAATCGAGCCACCTAATCAATTGAGTGGTAGTTCCCAAATTTAGCAGCTATTCATAAACAAATGCTTGAAGATGCCAAGTCAAATTGAAGGTAAGTTTGGGTAAACGAAGCGAAGGTTTAGTTTAAATCGGTTTATGACCAAGTTGGTAAATACTTCGGAAACGGCGATCGCCATCACCTTTTTGGTGATGAATTTGGAGGCGATGCTCAGGCAGATTGCTTTTTTATTTTTTACTTTTTCAGCAAGCCTTACTTATTAAGCTGATCGGCATTTAAAATGCATGTCGAAAACCAGAGGATGATTGTGCCGCGCGAAGCGCGGCACAATCATCCTGCAACTTAAATGCACATCAGCTTACAAGAACTCAGGTAGGGGCAGTTCATGAACTGCCCCTACCTGAGTTCTTGCAAAACCGATCGCAAAATTTCCGCAGCTTGGTAATTATTTTGTTGTTCATAAAGTTTAATTGCGACTTGAAAAGCAACGATCGCTTCTTTTAAACAACCAATCTTAATGAGAACAACACCCAAATTTTGATATGCTTCTGCATAATTTAGGTCAAGTGCGATCGCTTTCTGATAAGCAGCG
>CAYWCJ010000626.1:0-1914 GCA_964456595.1 uncultured Gemmatimonas sp.
CCACGTACACCACACTGCCCACTCCCACTCCCACTCCCACTCCCACTCCCACTCCCACTCCCACCAGCACGCTCCGGCCGCGTTCGATCGCGCCTTCGCCGTCGGCATCGCACTCAATACCGCGTTCGTCGCTGCGGAAGCCGTCTACGGGCTCCGCGCGCACTCACTCGCGCTGGTCACCGATGCGGTTCACAACCTCGGCGATGTCCTCGGCCTCGTCCTCGCCTGGGCCGGAAGCGTACTCGCGCGCCGACAGCCCACTGCGCGCCGCACATACGGACTTCGCCGATTCTCCGTACTCGCCGCCCTGATCAACGCCGGCGTGCTCCTCATCACCGTCGGCGCCATCGCCGTCGAAGCCGTCCAGCGACTCCGCCAGCCCGCCGAAGTCGCCACCGGAACCGTCATCGCTGTCGCAAGCGTCGGCGTCGTCATCAACCTCGTCACCGCACTCGGTTTCCTACGCGGGCGACACCGCGATCTCAATATCCGCGGCGCCTACCTCCACATGCTCGGCGATGCCGCGGTCTCGGCCGGCGTGGTCGTCGCTGCGCTGCTCATTCAGGTCACAGGGCTCATCGTCCTGGATCCGATCGTCAGCCTGGTCATCGCTGCATTGATCGCGTGGAGTACCTGGTCGCTCGCGCGCGATTCGGTCAACCTCGCCCTCGACGCGGTTCCAGCGAACATCGATCCCACAGCGGTCCGCGCACAGCTGCTCTCGCTCGATGGCGTCACTGACGTGCACGACCTCCACATCTGGGCCATGAGCACCACTGACGTCGCACTCACGGCTCACCTGCTGCGCCCCTGCGCCTGTGGCGAAGACGCGCTCCTCGCCAAGGCCACACAACAGCTCTCCGATCGCTTCGGCATTGGTCACGTCACCCTGCAACTCGAGCGCGGACACGGCGACTATCCCTGTGAATTGGCCCGCCCAGGAACCCTCTGATTGCCGCGACACGGCGCGCATCGTCGCGCGTCGAGTGACTCCGGTCGCGATGCGGCTGACACGATTCCGCATCCATGGCCGTAAGCTTCCGCACTCACCTCGCGCTCACATGCGCGCGTCGTCGCACCGCGACGGCCATGCTTCGTCTTCCCGATCTCCAATCACCGCATGGGCTGCCTGTCTCGCGTCGGATGTCTCGTAGTGCTCGCCGCCACCACTGCCGGCGCGTACTGGTTGTATGGCGACCGATTGCCCAGCGAACTCCGCCGCGCCTCCCGGACCGTCTCCACTCGCGTCTCGCAAGCCGATCGCATGAGGCGTGCATCACGCGACAGCGCCGAGCGCGCAGTTGGGTGGGTTTCCGTGGACACGCTGTCCGCTGACCGCGCCCTCGCCGATCGGGTCCGCTCCAAACTCGATGGGCTCGCGCGCGACGACGGTCCCGCGTACGTCACGCTCGACGCGCGCGAAGCGGCCAGCCTGCTCGCACCGGCGCTTGAACGCGCACTGCCGCGATCTGCCAGCCGACCGGAAGTCGCGTTCGCCGGAGAGCGCCTGCTGCTTCGTTCCGAGGTGGATCTTCGTGATTTTGCCGGCAGTAGCGCAGTCGGCGTGCTGCTTGGCGGCGCGCTGGGTGGTCGCGATCAACTGCGTGCCGAAGGGCTCCTGGACGCGCCAGCCAACGGGCACGCACTCCTTCGCCTGACCGCGCTCGAGGTCAAGGGCGTCAGCGTGCCGACCCAGCTCATTCCGACACTCGTTCGCATCATTCGCCAACGGTCGGCGTCCGAGACCTCCGCTGCGTCGACCGTGATCGCGATGCCGGATAACGCGCTCCGCATCGCACTGCCGCCCAACATCGCCGACGTCCGCGTGCGCAACGGCAAGCTCACACTCTATCGCGCGACACCCTAGGGAAGCTCTGCACAAATAGTGCGTTTTCGCGAGGTCGATGCAATATT
>CAYWCJ010000627.1:0-1910 GCA_964456595.1 uncultured Gemmatimonas sp.
CATAGCGTCCGGCCGCCGGCTGCACGTCTCCGTTGGCGGCAAACGAGGCAGCGACACTGCCGGTCACCGCAACGTCCGTGCGAAAGCCCGGCGTCTTCCACTGTTGTTCCTTCAGGAACGGGATCCCGCCGTCGTCAGCGCCCGTCTCTTTCGGTGCATCGGCGGCAGTTGCATACACGCGGAGATCGGGCACGGTGATGCGGTCACGCGCCTGGGGACTCTCCACAAGAATGGTGAGATCGTACACACCGGCTTTGGTGAACGCCGGCGCCGGACCATAGATGCCAGGCACGCGCGGCTCCTCCTGCACCACCAGCAGCGGCGCACCGCCATCACGCGGCACGAAACGCAGCGTGATACGGCCACTGCGAATCGGTGCGTAGTCGGAGATGTCCGTGAGATGGACGGCGAACTTGCCCGGCGTGCCGACGATCAGCGCCGGATGCTCCATGAACAGTTCCGTGGAGTCGGTCCAAAGCGTGATGGCTCCGCCGGCGGGTTCGGCCGCTGCAGTGACGGGCGCACCGTCAGCTGGCGTGGTGCCCGACGTCGGTTTGCCACACGCGGTGATCGCGACCATGGCCGACATGCACAGCGCGCGGATGGCGCGACGTCTCGTCAGCAGCGACTCGATCAGAGTGTTCATCGCGCGGTTCCCGAAAAGAGTGGATGCCCAACGGCGCGCTCGAGCGCTGCACGTCGAACGATGGCGTCAGCCTGCAGGGTGACATATGTCGATTCGGCTTCCTGATAGGCGCGAACGGCATCAAGCCATTCGAGGAGACTGATCTCGCCCTCCGCGTACGCGACGTGCACCGCGTGCAGGGCGGTGCGGGCGCTTTCGCCCAGTTGCGGGCGCAGCAGATCGAGTTGTGCGCTCACCGCGCCGAGCGAGGCGTACGCTTCATCGACGTCACGTCGTACACGCCGACGCAGCGCATCAACATCTGCGGCGCGTTGACGGGAATCTGCGGACGACGCATCGACGGTTCCACGACGACGGTCGAACATCGCCAGTGGAAGGGAGAAGCCAGCGACAAACCCGTACAGATTCAGCGCACCGCCACCACCAACATCATCGACCGATTCACGCTTGTAGCCAGCAGCCAGCGATGGCGTCGGCACGCGATCGGCGACGGCGAGTCGCGCGTCGGCAGCCATCGCCGCCGCCTCGATCCTGAGCGCGCGCAAGTCGGCACGCGACGAGAGTGCGACCAT
The DNA here is from genome assembly GCA_964456595.1 of uncultured Gemmatimonas sp. Lineage (GTDB taxonomy): Bacteria > Gemmatimonadota > Gemmatimonadetes > Gemmatimonadales > Gemmatimonadaceae > Gemmatimonas. The sequence continues at coordinate 1,219 of CAYWCJ010000627.1, forward strand.
TCGCAGCGAATCCAGTGACGGAAGCGGTGCGGATGGCGCGCTCGGGGTCGTCTCGATCGGCACGACCGCGATCGGTCTCGCGGAGTCATCGGCGAATGACGTCAGCGTGGAGAGTTCGATGCGGGCCACTCGCAGCGCGAGCACCGCATCGGCACGAAGCGCGGCGTAGCGAGCCGACTCGAGCTGCAGCCGGCGTGACGCGTATCCGGCGACATCGCCAGCCGCGAGACGCTGGGCCGTGACTCGTCCGGCCTCAGCGAACGCCGCCGCCGCTTCGTCAGCCAAGGCCGCGCGACGTACGGCAGCGGCGACATTCGCGAACGCACGCGCCACGTCGAACTGGAGCGCATGCTCGGCGAGTTGCAATCGCGCCTCCGCCACTTCGCCCCGCAGTCGTGCCGCATCGCGACGCGCGCGACGTTGTCCACCAACCTCCAATGGTTGTGCGAGTTGCGCGATATCCTGTGCATTCGACTGCCCGGTTCGCGATGTCACTTCGCGTCCGTAGGTCAGCGTCGGGTTGAGGAACGCGCTTGCCTGGCGCTCGCGCGCGCGCGCCGCCGCCACCGCCTCCCGCGCGGCACGCAACTCCGGGCTCGTCGACCGGGCAGCGGCCTGCGCCTCAGCGAGCGACATCCTGACTTGCGAATCATCCGATGCAGTTGGCGCCGATTGTTGCGCGCGCGCGCGCG
>CAYWCJ010000628.1:0-1910 GCA_964456595.1 uncultured Gemmatimonas sp.
TGATGTCCTGTTAAGAAAGCCGCGGATACACAAAGAGGAGGAGACACACATACACCGCGATGCAGACGAGTGTGGCCTTGAGCACCACCACGTGACTCACGCGGCCCGGCCGACGGATCAACCAGACGGGAATCGCGAAGGTCGCGACGAGCACGGAGAGCAACACGATCGGTTTCACACCACGCTCTAGTGCAGCTTCCGTGCCGCTTCGATGGCTGCGGGTTTGGCCCCGTAAACACTGGCGCATTCGTGCGGACCCACGGCGTCTGTCTCACCTGTCTCAGAGTGAAACAGGGTGCTGCGCCATCGTGAGACAGTCTCTCGGCGCGCGGTAGAAGACCCGGACAAATGCGCGAATTCCCCTCTCGAATGAGTTGGCGGCGCGTTTGCAGTAGGGGCGGTCGTGATGACTTCCCGCTTCTCGATTGGCTCCGTCCCCTTTGATAACACCACGGTCTCGTACGTGCTCGAGACGATCACGCGTCTGATCGTCAGTCGGCGCGGCGGCTTCATCGTCACCCCCAACATTGATCACATCGTGATAGCGCACCGTGACGTGCGGCTGCGCGATGTCTATCGGCGCGCGCGACTCTCATTGCCTGATGGCCAGCCCGTGGTGTGGATGGCTCGCCTGCTGGGCGCCGGTGCGGTGCCGAAGATCTCCGGCTCGGATTTGATTGAGCCGTTGATGGCCCATGCCGCCGAACACGCACACCCCGTCTTTCTGTTCGGCGCATCGCCCGAGTCGTCCGCGGAAGCGGCTCGTCGACTGGAGCAGCGATACCCGCGGCTTCGCATCGTCGGGCGCGACACATCGCTGTTGTCGAGTCACGACACCACCGCGCCGGAAGACTCCCCCGTGGTTCAGGCGATCCGCGCCTCCGGTGCCCACATCGTGGTGGTCGCCATGGGTGCACCGAAGCAGGAGCTGTGGATGGCCCGTCATGCCGACGCCCTGCGACCCGCCGTACTGCTGGGCCTGGGCGCCTCACTCGACTTCGTGGCGGGCACGGTCACACGCGCCCCCAGGTGGCTCTCCAACGCCGGCCTCGAGTGGTTGTACCGCCTGGCGCAGGAACCCCGCCGACTGGCGTATCGCTACCTCGTCCGCGACCTCTCGATCGTGCCGATCCTGGCACGCGACCTCGTTCACAGAAAGGGATAGACCAGAGGCACCATGTCACGACCACACCCAGACGTCCTTCTGATTGGCTGCGGCCCCCTGGCCCGCGCGACCGCCGCCGACCTGTCATCACGGCACCACATTGCAGGGGCCTTCTCCCTCTCGCGCGAAGCGGTCCTTCCGGACCTCGGAGTGCCGCACCTGGGCAAGGCCGAGTCGCTCGACGACTACCTCCAGATGAATCCGGTCGACGAGGTTTACATCTCCGCCGACGTACGTCGGCATCACGCCACCCTGCAGAACGTGGTGGCGACCTGCGAGCGCCTGGGCATTCCGTTCGCGGTACCGGCGCATGTCTTCCAGCTGGGCCGCGCGCTGCCGCGCGATCGCCACAGTGTGCGTGACGGATACGTGCACTACGTGCTGACGGTCTCGCATCCGGTGCAGGACGCCATCAAACGGGCCACCGATGTGACGCTGGCACTGCTCGCGCTCGTCGCACTGTTGCCGTTGCTGCTGTCGGTCGCGCTGGCGATTCGTCTCACATCCCGCGGACCTGTCTTTTTCAAACAGGTGCGCGTGGGCCTCCGCGGCCGGTACTTCCAGATGGTCAAGTTCCGCTCGATGGTCGTGGATGCCGAACGTCTGATGGCGACACTGAAGAAGGACAACGAACAAACCGGCCCGGTTTTCAAGATGGCGCATGATCCCCGCACCACCCGCATCGGCCGCTTCATTCGCAAACACAGCATCGACGAGTTGCCGCAACTGCTGAACATCCTCAGCG
>CAYWCJ010000629.1:0-1909 GCA_964456595.1 uncultured Gemmatimonas sp.
GGTGTTGGCGGCTGCCGCGGAGTTATCGGAGCGCCCGCTGGTTCGCGCGAACCTCGCGGAGCGCGCGAAGAGACGCGAAGAACAGCACAATGATGGAAATGGGAATCGTGCCGACAGCGCGCGGGCGCGGCGAACCACCACTCCTGTTGTGGCGGTTCTTCGGTGCCTGAGGGTCTCGCCTGCCTCCGCGCAAAAGACCGACATGCAGCGCCTCGTCGTTCACGTCGAGACCAGACACAACGACGCCGTTCCCCACGTACATCAGCCACGTACACCGTGCTCATCCCAAAATGTTGGGACACGACTGAGACGCCATTGGGTTCGTGCGGATGACGGCGGCAGATTTCGTGCCGACGGGCTACACGGCTTTGAATGGCAGCGTAGCCGGGCTTCCCGACCTGGTTGGACGCACCACGGTCGGCTGGGTGTTCGCTGCAGGGCAATCGCTCAGCGTCGACAACTATCTCTTCGGCGATCTCGGCGCCGAGCAAGACGAAAACGATGTCACGCTGTTCAGTAGCAACCTTCCAACCTCGCCCCCTGAGAATGGTGCGCCCTTCAGCAATCTGCAGCCGAGCCTCGCCGTACACTGCACCATCGACATGTACGGCGCGACTCCGATTATCGGCGAGGTGAACATGTTCGCGTGGCGCCGCTCCATCGACATGTTACTTGCAGGTCAGCTCCTCTCCCTCGCGGAGGCGCCACAGCTCTTCGGCGTACTCGGCACTCGATTCGGCGGCGATGGCGTATCTTCGTTTCGCCTGCCGGACCTTTGGGGTCGGCTTGTGGTGGGTGCGGGGCAATCGCTCAATGACCCATCGAGATCGGTGCTCGTTGGCGAGGATTTCGGTGTGCAAGAGAACTGGCTGGTCGCCGGCGCACGTCGTTTACCTGCTGACAGAGGCTCCCGACAGAGCAAACCTCGCAGCAGCGGGTCACCGCGCAGCAAGTCAGTTCTCGCTGGAGATCTTGTTCTGGGCGGCCTTGAGCATCCGCATCGCTTCCTCGATGGCGGCCTTGAGCTCACGGTCGATCTTCTTCACTTCGTCGTTGGGTGAGTTCTTCACCCACACGTCGGGCGGCACTCCGAGATTCTCGAGATTCACGCCGTAGTTGTTGGGCTTCGTGGGATCGTACGTGATCACCAGCGATCCCGGCGTGCGGATGGTGCCTCCGTTGATGAGTGTATAGCTCCCGGTCGCGATCACCGCCGCGGCCGTGGGATTGCCGACGATGCGGCCGAGCCCGAGCTGACGGAACGCCAACGGCGTGACCTCACTGTCGGAGCCGGAGCGCGCGTTGATCATCATGACCTTCGGCCCAGCGATCGCCTGACGAGGCCGACGTCCCCACGTGCGCGCTCCGGTGCGCTGGTTCCAGAACTGATACGGCTGCCGCTCGAGAATATCGATCAACTCCTGATCGATGTTGCCGCCGCCGTTGTAGCGAATGTCGACGATGATGCCCTTCTTGTTCGAGAACTGGTCGATCTCGTTGCGGAAGCGTGTGAGCGAGGGCTGGTCCATGGAGCGGATATGCACATACGCGATATCGCCGTTCGTCTCCTTCTCCACCTGCTCCCGCCGCGTGGCCACCCACTCCTCGTACTTGATGTCGTTGAGCGAGGCCACGGTGGCGATGCGCACCGTGCGCGCCCCTTCACCACTCGCCGATTTGGCCAGCTTCACCGGCACATACTCGTTGATCGCGGTGGAGAGCAGGCGCTCGTAGAAGCGCGACTGCGGTCCGTGTCCATTTCGCGCACAGTGTTTGCGCACGCCGGACACGACGCCCGTGCGCAACGTCGCATTCTTTCGCGGGCCGAGTGATCCCCCGGCGACGAATCAGACGGCGCTGATGAAAACGCGGCTCGATACGCCGGAGGGCCGCGCGCAATATGCCCAAC
>CAYWCJ010000630.1:0-1906 GCA_964456595.1 uncultured Gemmatimonas sp.
GTACACCATGCAGGATGTGCTCGCGACGCGCGGCACCGGCACATGAGCCGCACGCGCCTGCGACCAAGCACGAGAGAAGCGGTAGCGACGCGAGCCGATCTGCGGTGGGCGACGCTGCCGCCACCCGGATTTTCTCAGAGGGAGCGCGCGCAATGAACATTGTGAAAACGGCCAGCACCTCCGACAGTCGCGCACTCGCCGGTTGCGGTTCGGCGCTGGTCACACCATTCACCGCCGACGGCGCCGTTGATGAGGCGGCGTTGCGCGCCTTCGTGGAGTGGCAGGTTGTCGAGGGCGTGCAGTTCGTCGTACCCTGTGGTTCCACGGGCGAAGCGGTGACACTCACGCCAGCCGAGCATCGTCGCGTCGTCGAGATCACGGTGGAGCAGGTGGGAGGACGCGTGCCTGTGGTCGCGGGAGCCGGCTCCAACGACACGCAGAAGGCGATTGCGATGTCGCGCGAAGCGAAGTCGGCCGGCGCCACGCATCTGTTGCACGTCACGCCGATGTACAACAAGCCGCCACAGCGGGCCCTGCTGGCGCACTTTCGGGCGATCGCCGACGCCTGCGATCTGCCCATCATTCTGTACAATGTGCCCGGTCGTACTTCGGTGAATCTCGAAGCGCGCACCTGCCTGACGCTTGCCGAAGACCCGCGTTTCATTGCCGTGAAAGAAGCGTCGGCCAATCTCGCGCAGATCGTACAGATCATTCGCGAGCGACCGAGTGGCTTTGGCGTGCTCTCGGGCGACGACGGCTTCACGCTGAGCGTCATGGCGCACGGAGGCGACGGCGTCATCTCCGTCGTCTCCAACGTCCTGCCCAAACTCGTTGCGGAACTGTGTCAGGCGTGCGCGTCGCACGACTACACGCGCGCGCGTTCGCTCGAAGCCAGACTCGCGCCGATGGTGCACGCCGCCTTCGTCGAGTCCAATCCAATTCCCGTGAAGGCGATGCTGCAGATGCAGGGTCGCATGCAGAACGTGCTCCGCCTGCCGCTGGTGCCGCTGGCACCGGAGTATCATCCACTGATGCGCTCCGTTCTCGGTCTCGCGTAGTCCTTGTCGCGTAGTCTTCATTCGACCGTCACACACCACTCCATGGCTCTCTCCATCGCCGACCTCGAAGCGCGGCTGAACGATCCGCTGCTGCTCGACTCCGGGACACCGCTCCCGTCCGACGCGCAACATCTCTTCGACCATAGCATCGCGTTGATGGAACGCGGCGAGATTCGCGCGGCGCAACGCGACGCGAATGGGCAATGGAATGCAGTGGCGTGGGTCAAGCGCGCGATCCTCCTCGGCTTCCGCGTTGGTAGAGTCGTTGAGATGTCGTCGGGCATGGGACCGTTTCATTTCTTCGACAAGCACACGTTCCCCACGCGCGACTTCCGCATCGAGAACCAGATTCGCATCGTGCCCGGCGGATCCACCGTGCGGCGCGGCGCGTATCTCGCGCCCAACGTCGTCTGCATGCCGCCGATGTACGTGAACGTCGGCGCATACGTGGGTCGCGGCACGATGATCGATTCGCACGCGCTGGTCGGCTCGTGTGCGCAGATCGGCGAGCGCGTGCACTTGAGTGCCGCCGCACAGATCGGTGGTGTGCTCGAACCCATCAACGCGTCGCCGGTCGTCATCGAAGACGAGGTGATCGTTGGCGGCAACTGCGGCGTGTACGAAGGCACCGTGGTGCGGACGCGTGCGGTGCTTGGCGCCGGCGTCATTCTCACACGCGGCACGCCTGTCTACGATCTCGTCAACGAAACCGTGCATCGCGGAACAAAGGACACGCCGCTCGAGATTCCGGCCGGCGCTGTCGTGGTGCCCGGTGCGCGTCGCGTCAGTTCCGCGTTCGGCGAGCGCGAAGGATTGTCGTTGCAGACGCCCGTGATCGTGAAGTATCG
>CAYWCJ010000631.1:0-1904 GCA_964456595.1 uncultured Gemmatimonas sp.
TGCACGATGCATCGAGCTTTGTGCAGGCGGTCGAACGGCGTCAGGGACTCAAGATCTCTTCACCCGAGGAGATTGCGTGGCGGTTGGGCTACATCGACGACACGCAACTCGAAGCGCTGGCACGGCCGCTCGGAAAGAGCGGTTACGGCGACTATCTGCGCGCGCTCATCAAGGATGGCGGGCAGGGCGCACTGTTCGGCTGAAGAGGCGCCCAACGCGTGGATCGAGTTCCGCTACCGGCGCGAGATGACGACCACGGTGGCCAGCGCGGTGAGCGTTTGCACCACCACGGTGAGTGTGGAGAGCAGCGAACCCGGCGGTCGATCGCCCCGCGACGGCACGACTACCGTTGCTCCTGGCTTCGGTGTCGGGTCGATGGTGACGAGCCAGAAGAGTTTGTGCCGACTCTCGATCTTTCCGTTTGGCTGGATGACGTACGCGCGATTCGTATTCCCGCGTTCGGTCGCGCCACCAGCGGCGCCGAGGTACGCGCCCAGTGATTTGCCTGTCGCGACGAGAGCGGTAGGCGCGTTGACTTCTCCACGCACGGAGACCGTCTGCTGACGCACAGGCACGAACAGCGAATCACCCTCTTCAAGAAAGAGATTGTCGAGACCGTTCCGTGCGCGGAGCGCCACGGCGAGATCCACCCCGACGCGAATGCGCGTGCCGTCTCCTTCGAGGCGAAATGAGTCGCCAGCGCTCGATCGAACGCGCGTCGAATCTCCCAGCGAATCGGGTCGGCTCGCGCCTGATCGGGCCGTCGCCACACGCACGCTATTCTCCACGTTGAGCGATTCCTTGATGCGGCGTGTGAAATAGGCGGCGCTCGCATCGCCCTGCGAGGTGATGCCACCGGCGCGGTCGATCAGGTCACTCAGTCGCTCGTTCCGATTGCGCAACGTGTACTCACCAGGGAAGCGCACTTCGCCCAGCAGTTGAACGGAGATCGGCAATCGCCAGTCCGGGTTGCGCAGGATCAGCACGTTGTCGTACGGCTGAAGCACCTGCTCCTGCGCGCCAGCAGGCGCGACGCGTCCGTCGGCGAACAAGTAGCCCGAGTCGAGCGGTACGCGAATCGTCGTGGCCAGCGTGTTCGCATCCCGTACTTCGGGCAGCCGTGCGATTTCCGCCTCGCGCAGGTACGCACTCTCACTCAGGCCACCAGCCAGCAGCACCAGATCGCGCATCGTCATCCCCACGCGCCACGGGAACCGACCGCCCTTCAACACCGCACCGCCAATGGCGACATAGCGATCCGGTCGGAACGCGGTGCGGCTGTAGGCGCTGATCTCATCGTCTTCCTGAAGCAGCAACGGTTCAACCGTGACGCCCGTGCTGTCGCGCAACGATGCGCGCAACTGGATCCGCGTGGAGTCGGCCAACAGACGCGAAACAAGGACACGACCAAGGTACGCGTCCGGCTTCACGCCACCGGCTCGACGGAGCGCATCGGTGAGCGTGAGACCAGCGGTGAATCCTTGCGGTCCGGGGCTCCACACGTGTCCGCCAACGACGATGCGATTGCGCACGCGGTCCGCGATCCCTGGAACGCGCAACACGTCGCCATCCTCCAGCGCGAACGCGGGAGCGCCGCCGTCGGCGCCGAGCGGAATGTCGATGGATGCGCGATCGGCACCGCCCGCCGCGCGTGCGGTCCGCGGCAGAATCCGGTCGACGAGCACGCGACGGCCATTGGCGGTGACACGCAGGCCTCCAGCGGCGGCGAGTGCATCGGCCAGCGTTTCGCCCACTGTGAGTTCGTAGGTCGCCGGACGCGTGACCTCGCCGTCGATGCGCACGCGGGGTCCGCGCACGGGCACGAACAGCACGTCGCCCTGCTGCAGCCGCACATCCTGCGAGGCGTCTCCGCGCAGCAGATAGTCGTAGACATCGAGGTTCGC
>CAYWCJ010000632.1:0-1898 GCA_964456595.1 uncultured Gemmatimonas sp.
CAGGATACCGACGCGCGCCAATCGACCGAGCCGCGCTCGGGTGGAAATCGTGTCGTACTGCTGCAATTCGATGGCGGTGAGAATGCCGGCGTAACCGGTCGCGCACGCGGCAGCGCACCGCTGCGCGTCGGGCGCCAGCATGGCGATGCCGGGCGTGGCCGCGTCGTAGAGCGCTCGCGCGCGGCTGACTTCATACGCCATCATCGGTGCCCAACGCGGATCACGTGCCAACGCCGGATTGGTCAGCACCTCGTCGGCGGTCAACCCAAAGCGCGCCAAATCGTCGGCCGGCAGATAGCAGCGGCCTCGCTTGGCGTCCTCGCCAACATCGCGCAGAATGTTCGTCAGCTGCATAGCGACGCCCAACGTGCGCGCATACTTGACCGCCCGCTCGCGCATCCCCGGACCTCCGGGGACGCCAAAGACATGCGTGCACATCTCGCCAACTGAGCTGGCGACTCCCTCACAGTACGCTTCGAGCGAGACCCAGGTCGCGTACTGCGCCGCTTCGAGGTCTCGCGCCACCCCCCCCAGCAGTTCGAACAGCGGTGCGGGAGGCACACTGTAGGTACGCGTTACCCAGGCGACTTCGCGGAAAATCGGACCGCTGGGCTGGCCGGCAATCGCCGCCTGCAGCTGCTGCTCGTACTCCTTGAGCTGCCCTGCCAGCGTCGCGACGTTGTCGTGATCGGCCTGATCCACGAGGTCGTCGGCAATGCGACAAAAGGCGTACAGCGCGAAGGCCGCTCGCCGCTTTTCCGTTGGCAGGAGCCTGCTGGCCAGTGAAAACGTGCGCGCATGCGCTCGGGTGATCCGCTCGCACTGGAGTGCGTCATCGCTATGATCGCGCTGGATCATGCGACGGTCGGCATCCGCGTCAACGGAAAGATCATGCAGGGCACTCGATCAGGACGGAGGGCGATCCAGACACGGATCGTCACGGAAGTTGATGATGTCGAACGCGATCACGAACTCGGCTGCTTCACCGATAGGGCAGCGTCTGAGGCGAGAAACGCTGGTTACGGCGACAAGTTCCCACCGCACCATGCAATGGACACGACAACACCATGCGGCTGCGAAGCATAGTGTGACGAATCAGTCGAACTGTCAATCAGTCTTGACACTCCGGATGTCAACCTTGTTTGGATGCGGCCCGTCGATCGATGGCCCGAGGTCAAGCCAAAAGCGACGCCCGCTCGCCTGGCTCGAAGCGCAGAACGCTCGTGCGCGATCGCCGAGAACATCGCGAGTCCTTGCTCGCCGTCTTCGGCTTCACGCACCGTGCGCCCCAACGTCTGAACGACTCGGCGCGCACCGCGCGTCGGCACTCCACGTAGCGACGCGGCCCGACGCATGACAAGCGAGTCGCGGACCAAGGGCACAAGTGCTTTCCCGTTGAACGCATCGAGGAAGTTCCCCTGTTCGATCGCGATGGCCTGGCGGAGCGACGTGTTCGTCACGCCGTGGTGGTGCACGTACTGGCTGCGTAGGATCGATGCCCGGGAGGGGCAGCAAAGCGACGTCGTTGCGAAGCAGTTGGGAAAGGAGAGGCCGCGTCGGACGATCTGGGACTCAAGGCTGCCCACGGCGTCCCAAACTGCCGCGAAAAGAACGCGTGATCATCAAACTCCTGAGTGTCTCCGCCGACGATTCGCTCAGTCCGCTTGAAAGGCTGAGCAGGTGCCGCATACGAGTTAACACATGGGTCAGCGCGGTGTCTCCTGAGTGACTGGATGACGGGGTGTCCACCGCACCCCGGCGTTTCTTACCAGGAGCAGACGATGTGAACGATATTTGCGCAGCGCCGACCGCGTCCGACGCCTGGCGGACGCGGGCAGCTTCCCGTCGGTGCCGTGGGCGCCCCCTCCAGCGCGCTGGGGGTGCGCGCTGGGTACGAC
>CAYWCJ010000633.1:0-1881 GCA_964456595.1 uncultured Gemmatimonas sp.
GCTCGGTCGCATGTGCGATGAGCCCGTGGTCTATCAGGGCTCGAACATCGAGCGGCACCAGACCGACGCCAATCGTCTGCTCGAGAGCGGACACGCGTATCGCGATTTCACGCCGCTCGCCGAGTTGGAGCGCATGCGCACCGACGCGGACTCGCGTGGCCTGAACTTCCGCTTCGATCGTCGCATGGCCGAGGTGTCGCCTGAAGCACAGGAGGAGAAGCTGGCACGCGGCGAGCCGTTCGTCATTCGCTTCAAGGTGCCCGACGGCACCACCGAGTGGCCTGACCTCGTGCACGAGCGCATCGCGTTCCCGAACAAGGACATCGAAGACTTCGTCGTGCTGCGTTCCGACGAGACGCCGGTATACAACATGGCCGTCGTGTCGGACGATATCGCCATGGGGATCACGCTCGTCATGCGCGGCGACGATCACATTTCGAACACGCCGAAGCAGATCCTCCTCTATCGTGCCCTCGGTGCTGAGGTGCCGCAGTTCGCGCATGTGCCGATGATACTTGGCGCGGATGGCAAAAAGCTGTCGAAGCGACACGGCGCGACCGCCGTGGGCGACTACCAGTATCAGGGGTTGCTGCCGGGCGCGATGCTCAACTTTCTCGCGCTCCTCGGCTGGTCCACGGGTGACGACATCGAAGTCATGACGATCGAGCAGTTGATCGACAAGTTCGACGTCGAGGGGTTGCAGAAGAAGGCCGCCATTTTTGACACGAAGAAGCTGGAATGGATGAACGGTCAGCATCTGGCGATGATCTCGCTCGAAAAGCTGGAAGCGTTCATGACGCCTGCGTTCGTGAAGGCAGGCTTGGCAACTGCGGAAGAGTTGCATGCGCGCAAGGACTGGTACTTCGGACTGCTCGACCTGCTGCGCATACGCGCGCGCACGACCGACGAAATCGTCGCATTGGCCGCACAGTACTTCCGCGACGATGTGGAGTATGATGCCGATGCGGTGAGCAAGCAGTGGCGCGATGTCACGGCAACGTCGACCGTCCTGACTGCGACGAGCGCTCGTCTGGCCTCGCTTGAGAGCTGGTCGCCGCAAGTGATGGAAGACGCGCTGCGCAAACTCGCCGAAGAGCTTGGAATTTCGGGCGGCAAGATCTTTCAGCCGTTGCGTGTTGCGCTCACCGGGCTGACGGTGAGCCCGGGTATCTTCGACGTGCTGCTGTATCTTGGACGCGAGCGTTCGCTGGGTCGCATCGACGCGGCGGTTCGCTTCCTTTCGCAGGACCCGGTCGTGTAGAACGGACGGGACGCGCGTCGTCCGGACGAGACGCTTACGGCGCATCACAGCGATTTCCGGGGGCACGCCGCAGCACCTGGTGGAGACGATGCGAATGGGTCGATGGGTGCCATACCTCCGCCTGCTCCTCTGCGCGTTGACGCTCGCCACTCGTCTCGAGGCGCAGGCGTTGCGTGGTACGGTGATCGACGCGCGCGGCGTACCGGTGACGGGAGCCCTGATCGTTTTGCTCGAGAACGCAGCGGATCCGGCGGGTGCCGTGTTGACGAATGCGCCGCGCGCGCTGAGCGATGAGACCGGCGCGTATCGACTGACCGCGCCACGTGCCGGCACCTTCCGATTGCGCACGCAGCGAATCGGCTTTCGTCCGGTAATGTCGGCGCCGTTTCAGCTGGCGTCGGGCGAATCGCGCGTGCAGCAGATCGTGCTCACCGATGCGCTCGTGGCATTGGACACGTTGCGTGTCGCGTCACGCAGCGTCTGCCGCATGGTCACGCAGGATTCGGCGGCAGCGATGTTCGCGGTGTGGGAGCAGGTGCGACTGGCACTTACAGCGACGGAACTCACCACGCGCGCGGGCGTGATCAACGCCACCACGGTGGCGTTCAACCGCACCTTCG
>CAYWCJ010000634.1:0-1879 GCA_964456595.1 uncultured Gemmatimonas sp.
GTGTTGCTGCTGACGCTACTTGCCAACGCTGCCGCGTCCTGGATGCTTGCCTACGCGGATGACGGACTCACGCTCGGCATCTCGCGCGTCGTCGCGGGTCTCGCGGCGGGCAACATTTCGGCCGCGTACGCCTATACCACCGACATCACCACCGACGAGACGCGCCCGAAGGCGCTCGGCTTGCTCGGTTCGGCGTTCGGACTCGGATTTATTCTCGGTCCGGCACTCGGCGGATTGCTGGCCGGCTCCAATCCCGACGACATCGGGGCATTGGCGCGTGTCGCCCATGGCGCGGCCGTACTGTCGCTCGTCGCGTTCGTGCTGACGTTCTTCCGGTTGCCCGAGTCGCTGCCACCCGACAAGCGCGCGCAGAAGGGCGGACCGCGGGTGAGCTTGCGCGCGCAGTTCCAACGGCCCGTGTTGCGCGACCTGTTGATGTCGACCGTGATCGTCGTGGCGGCAGTGGCGCTGTTTCAAAGCACGCTCGCCCTGTTTGCCGCCGATCGGCTGGCTGTCGGACCGCGCACGCTGGGGTGGATCTACGGATTTGTCGGCGTGATTTCCGTGGTGGTGCAGGCTGGCGTGATCGGTACGCTCACCAAGCGATTCGGTGCGGCCAATCTGACGCGCGCCGGTGCTCTGCTCATTGCCATCGGACTGGCCTGCATTCCGCCCGTGCAGTCGATGGGATTTCTGTTGCTCGCGTTGGCGTTGTTTGGTGTGGGCTCGGCGCTCTTCAATCCCAGCATGAGCGGATTGGTGGCGGCGACAGCAGAGCCCCATGAGCGTGGTGCGGTGTTGGGTGCGTATCAGAGCGCCGCATCGCTGGGTCGCGTGATCGGACCGTTTCTGGCCAGCGCGGTGGCGCGGGCGACGTCATTGTCGTGGCCGTTCATCATCGGTGCGGTCGTGTCGATGGGCGGCGTGCTGCTGATTCACACGAGGCCGAAGACGGTCGTGAGGGAGTCGGAGGAGGCGCCGCCGACGGGGTGAGTGACCGCGGTCGTTGCCGTCAGTGTCCCTCTGCCATGCCATCCTTCCTCGGGTCACTTCCCGCCGCCAACCTACGCCATCGCCGATGGGTGGCTCGAGCGCCTGGCGCGTCATCAGGGAACCGGCGCGTCCGCTGGCGTTCAGCGCCACGAGCTTCTGTTCCTTGGCCCGCCAGATGATGGCGAACATGTCGCCGCCGAAACCGGTCATGTGCGGTTCGGCGACGCTGAGCACCGCCGCTGCCGCGTCGATCGCGTCGATCGCGTTGCCTCCCTGGCGCAGCACTTCGAGTCCCGCCGCGGACGCGAGCGGTTGGCTTGTGGCGACCGCGCTGTTGGGCGCGTAGACGGAGGATCGGCCGGCCATGGTGGTGGGTCGCTGGGCGAGAAGCGGTGCCGAGTCTGCGGGCAGCGCGAGAAGCGTGCCGACGATCGCGATCGGAATGAGTCGGGTCATGCAGGCTCCGTCGTAGTGTCGGCGGGCGCAGCGAGGCGCGAACGTACGCGAAGGAAGTCGAAACGCCACTACCGTATTCGCGCCAGCGCCGAGTCCAGCTTGCGCACCAGGGACTCCCGGTCGTAGCTGAACTTGTGCGCCTGGTTGAGCTGCACCAGCTCCTCAATGGCCTTGTTGATGGTCACCTCCGCCTGTCGCGCAGCGGGCACCACCATGTAGCGCATTTTCGGTGCGGGATCGAAGAGCGCATGCAGCGCGGCCTGCGCGACATCATCGGGTTCCGGATAGCTGTCGTAGTTGCCCATGGCGGCCACCATGCGTTCCATCGGCGCCTCGAAAGGCGTGCCTTTTGCGCGCGCTGCGGCGGCGGCCGCCTGCGCTGTCGTGTTGCGTCCGATCTCGGAGCGATAGTTGCCCGGTTCGATCAGAC
>CAYWCJ010000635.1:0-1878 GCA_964456595.1 uncultured Gemmatimonas sp.
AAACTGCCGGAGGAGCGTCTCGCTGCCGATTTCACTGCCGACCACACACTCGAACCCGCACCGGCGCTGGTGGGGCCGTCGCAAACGCGCAACGAAGGGAGCATCGGCGAGGGTGTAGACCTCAACCTCGTCCACACCGGCGCACTGCGGCAGTCGGCGCTGTTGTTCAATCTCACGCATCGCCTGCTCTACACGCATTGGCGCGACGCGAACGGCGCCCCCAAGCTGCATCTCTTCGGGCAGCTCAAGGCCATCACCCGCCAATGGCTGGACAACCTGGGTCATCTGCGACAGCAACTGGGAAGCCGAGTTCTGTCGCGTGGTCGAAAAACATCCGCGCGTGCTCGCCTACGTGAAGAACCACAACCTGGGCTTCGAAGTCCCGTATCGCCAAGGCGCCGAATCACACCGCTATCGCCCCGATTTCATTGTGTTGGTGGACGACGGTCGCGGTGCCGATGACCCGTTGCATCTCGTGGTCGAGATCAAAGGACGTCGGGGTGAAGATGCCAAAGAAAAGGCCAACACCATGCGGCAGTATTGGGTACCGGCGGTGAACAATGACGGCCAATTCGGGCGATGGGCGGTAGCCGAGTTTACTGACGTGTACGCGATGGAAGCGGAGTTCACCGCGACGATCGATGGGGAGGTGGAGCGGGTGCTCCAAGCGGTAACGGTGCTTGAGGAGGTCGCCGCGTGAGCCCACGCCCCGCCCTACAACCCCAGCAGCACGCGGACGTACATCTGCACGCGCTCAATGCGCGGCGGCGTCACGTTGCCCATCGGCCGAACGAGTCGATTCTTGGAGATGGATCGGATATCCTCGCACTTGATGAAGCTGTCGACGGTCAGCCCCGCCTCGCCTTGCGGCACCGGCACATGCGTGGGAATGTTGCGCTTGCTATTGGTGATCGGCACGACAATCACCAGGTCGGCAGGACCATGATTGAACTTGTTGACCGACAGCACCATAGCGGGACGCATGCCGGCCTGTTCTCGGCGCCGGGACGGGGACAGGTCCACCATCCACACCTCGCCGCGTGACGGGGCAACCCGCGACGACTGGCCGGCGCTACTCATCCGCCAGGCCGTCGGCGACCGCCGCATCCCACGCGGCACGTTCTGACGCCTCGTCGCCCCATGCGGTTCGGTCGCGCTTCAACGCGGCAAACGCTGCATTGATGTCGTCCAGCATCAGTTCCCGGTGGAAGTGCGTCAGTGCCTCGTGAATGATTTGTTGGTGTTGCTTTCCGGTCTGTTTTGCCAACCCCTGTAAGAGCTGGTGGTCCGCATCAAGAATCCGAGTCGTTGCCATACACCCTCGTCGGTTACAATCTGGGATACTATTCAGTGCACTGGTCAGTGAACCGTATTGTAATACGGGCACCAAACGAAGGAGCCCGATGAACAAGTCGAAACGGAAGAACATTCCGACGGCCGAGTATCAGGCGATGCTGGCCAAAGCGGACGAACAGATCCGCGTGGCCTACGAGCGTCGCAATCGCGACCTCGATCCGCAGCTGATGTGGCGCGGCAAGGAAACCCAGGACGCCGGCGATCTCGTCGTCAACGCGCCTCCGCTTTATATCCAGGAGAAGGTGCACCCCAAGGTGCTCATCGACGACTTGCTGCGTCAGACGCGCGAGCAAAAGCACGACGCCGGTGAGATCGCGGCCGATCTGTTCTCAGACTTCAATGGCATTCCGAAAGACGCCGACAAAACCGAGTTCTATCCGCACGATCAGAACTGGACCAACCGCATGATACTCGGCAATTCGCTGCAGGTGATGGCCAGTCTGGCCGAACGCGAAGGGCTGCGCGGCAAGGTGCAGTGCATCTACTTCGACCCGCCGTACGGGATCAAGTTCAACAGCAACT
>CAYWCJ010000636.1:0-1872 GCA_964456595.1 uncultured Gemmatimonas sp.
ACCATGTCCGACCCATTTACGGCCATCGACGCTGCTGCTGCCGCCATTGCCGACGACTCGCTGCGACGCATTCTCGTGGGCGACGACGAATCGACCAACCGCCTCGCGCTCAGTCGCTTCCTGCGCACGCGGGGCTTTGAAGTGGAAGTCGCCGATTCCGGGGCCGCCGCGCTCGAGCAGATCGAGCACCACAAGTTCGCGCTCATGCTCTGCGACCTGCGCATGCCCGGCATGAGCGGACTGGAGACCGTACCGCGTGCCCTCGCCGTCGACGGGGATCTGGGCGTCATCATGCTCACCGCCGTCAACGACGCGACCAGTGCCACCGAAGCGCTGTCGTCGGGTGCGTTCGACTACCTCCTCAAGCCCGTCGAACTGCCCGATCTGCAATCGGCCGTCGAACGGGCGATGCGCCGCCGCAGTCGAGCCATTGAACGCCGCGCCACCGATCGCCTCATCCGCGAGGAGGTCGCGTTGCGCACCGCCGAACTGGAACAGGAGAAGGGCGCCCTGCGCGCGCTCACCGTCAGCGTCGCGGAAACGCTGATCAACGCGATGGAAGCGAAGGACGTGTACCTGCGCGGCCACTCGCATCGCGTCGCGGAACTGGGCGCGCACATCGGACTCGAACTCGGACTCGATCACGTGCACGTCGATCGCGTGCGACTGGCCGGCCGACTGCACGATGTCGGCAAGATCGGCATTCGTGAGGCAGTGCTGAACAAGGCCGGCCCCCTCACCGAAGACGAGTTCAATCACGTCAAGGATCACGTCCGCTTTGGCGTCGAGATCCTGCGTCCGCTCCAACACCTTGGCGAGTCACTCGACTTCGTCCAGGATCACCACGAGCACTGGGACGGCAGCGGCTACCCGCGTGGACTCGCGGGCGACAACATCGCACTCGGCGGTCGCATTCTCACCGCGGCCGATGCATTTGACGCGCTCACGTCGCAGCGCGCCTACCGCGACCCGATGGCACCAACGACGACACTCGACTACCTGCGCACGCAGGCCGGACGGCTGCTCGAGCCGAGGGTGTACGAGGCGCTTCGGACGGTGGTGACACGGGGGGCGGTGCCGGGGATTCCGCGCGTCTGAAACGGCGCGAAGGGCCGGTGCCCGTCACCGGGAACTCTCAACGACCCAGTTCGGGGCTGTGAGCTGGAGTTTGGGGTTGGGAGTTGACCCGCAACCTCCAAGTGTCGGGTGGTGGGTTTGTGTTCTGGGCTCTGAGTCCTCGAGCCGATCCGGCCCACGCGCGCCAATGTCCGCCCAAGCGCCATCTCACAACCCAAAGCCCAAACCCGAAGCTGGAGACTTGGTGGTTGTCGGTCTTCCGGTCTCGCATTTGGTTATGCGTTCGCGTTCTCCCTCTTCATTTTCGCTCCGTCGCTTGACGTAGCGCCTGAGTCTTTGTACTAGGGTGTGTGCAGAACGCGCGGCATTGTGTCAGCGATCATGTGCGACGCACATGCGGGAGCAGCGGCGCCGCGGAATCAGCTTCGCCGCAGCACCCGATACCCTGAGTTTTGACTATTTCGAAGGAGGAGGCGGTCATGCCGCGTGGTGACGAGATGTCTGAAGAGCTGCAGTTCGTCGATCGCGACGAACTGCGTGAGATGGGTGGATACGGCGGCTCCTCCTACGACGAAGAGGAAGAAGAGGACGGATACGGCCTCCCCTCCGAAGACGGCGATAGTCTGTGGGACAGCGCCGACGATACCGATGAAGACGACGATGACGACGATGACGATGGCTTCGAAGAGGAATCGGTCGACGAGGAAGACGAGGAGGATGATCTCTTCGGTCGTCCGATCGTGCGTCGTGGTCCCGGACGTCCTCCGAAGAATCCGGGCGCGCCTCGTCCTGCCC
>CAYWCJ010000637.1:0-1863 GCA_964456595.1 uncultured Gemmatimonas sp.
CGTCGTACTCGAGCAGACGCTTGCGTGATTGGAAGTTCTGCAACTCCACGCGCTTCTGCGCCTGTTCGATCGAGCGCGTGATGAGCGGATGCGTGAGCATCTCGCCGTCCTGCGCGCCCATCCGATCCATCAGCTTGGCGATGCGCTCCGAGCCGAACAGTCGCATGAGATCATCTTCGAGCGACAGGAAGAACTGCGATGCACCCGGATCGCCCTGACGACCGGCACGACCGCGCAACTGACGATCGATGCGGCGTGACTCATGGCGCTCCGAACCGACGATGTGCAAACCGCCGATCTCGTCGATGTCGATCTCCTTGCCGTCAGGATCGTTCACCTTGGACGGCTTCGAACCGGTGATCCCCTCGCCGAGTTTGATGTCGGTTCCGCGACCGGCCATGTTGGTGGCGATGGTAATCGCGCCAGGCTGACCGGCGCCCGCCACGATCTCGGCTTCGCGCTGGTGGTACTTGGCGTTCAACACGTTGTGCTTGAGGCCTGCGCGCGCGAAGAGTCGCGCCAGCGTTTCGGACGCTTCGACGCTCGCCGTTCCAACGAGTACGGGATAGCCGAGCTCGTGCAGGCGCTTCGTTTCGTCCACGATCGCGTTGTACTTCTCGCGGCGGGTCTTGAAGACAAGGTCCTGACGATCATCACGCGAAATCGGACGATTCGTGGGAATCACCGATACCGCGAGTCCGTAGATCTGGTGGAACTCGTTCTCCTCCGTTTCTGCTGTGCCGGTCATGCCGGACAGCTTCTCGTACATGCGGAAATAGTTCTGAATGGTGACGGTGGCGAGTGTCTGCGTTTCGCCCTTCACCTGCACGCCTTCCTTGGCTTCCACCGCCTGGTGCAATCCTTCGCTCCAGCGGCGGCCGGGCATCGTACGACCGGTGAACTCATCGACAATGAGCACCTGCGCATCCTGCACGACGTAGTTCACGTCCTTCTCATACAACGCGTGCGCGCGCAGCAGTTGGTGGATGATGTTCAACCGCTCGCTCTTCATCGCGTACTCGCGCTCGATCACCGCGCGACGTTCCAGGCGCTCCGTCGCCGACAGGTCGTGATCCTTGTCGATACGACCGATCTCGGTGGAGATGTCCGGCAGTACAAACGCGTCGTGCGCCTCGGGCGACAGCCAATCGAGCCCTTGCTCGGTCAGGTGCACGGTGTGCCCCTTCTCGTCGAGCACATACAGCAGGTCGTCTTCGAGCGCGCGGAACTGCTGCTTGCTCGCCTGCAACTTGCGATCGGCGATGTGATCGAGCTCCATGCGCTGCCCGAGCTGCTTGACGCCCTGCTCCTGCATCGCCTTCATCAGCTTCTTGTTCTTCGGGCCACCCAACTGCGCCTTGTAGAACTGCATCGCGGCCGTTGGCGTGTCGGTCGCCGCGAGCGCGCGCTCCGCCTCGCCCACCAGAGTGTTCACCAGGTCCGACTGCCGCCGCACGAGTCGCACGACGGAGTTGTTGAACTCCGCGTACTGCCCATCGCTTTCGTTGCCGACCGGACCCGAGATGATGAGCGGCGTCCGCGCTTCGTCGATCAGGATCGAGTCCACTTCGTCGATGATCGCGTACACGTGCTGACGCTGCACGCGCTGGTCCAGTGTGTCGACCATGTTGTCGCGCAGGTAGTCGAAGCCGAACTCGTTGTTCGTGCCGTACGTGATGTCGTTGCCGTACACCTCACGACGCTCCCACGAACCCGCCTCGGTGTCATCGAGACATCCGACGGTCAGACCCAGCCAACGATAGAGATGTCCCATCCACTGCGAGTCACGTCGCGCGAGGTAGTTGTTCACCGTGACGAGATGCGCGCCACGACCGGGCAACGCATTCAGGTACAGTGGCAACG
>CAYWCJ010000638.1:0-1849 GCA_964456595.1 uncultured Gemmatimonas sp.
CAACAATGGTGTCGTTGATCGCGACCACCGAGTCGAGCTGCTGCAGATCGCCGGCGCGCGGTGAACCCAGCGCGGGGTCACGTGCCGCATCGAAGGTGAAGTGAACATCGTGCGCGGTCGTCGGGACGCCATCGTGCCAGCGCAACGCGCCAGCCAGCGTGAAGGTGACCCGTCGGCGATCGGCACTCCATTCCCATGAGCGTGCGAAGTAGGGAACTGGCTGCAGTTGCGCGTCGAGTCGCACCAGCGTGATGAAAAGCGCGTGGCGCTGCAGCTGCCGCGACAGCGGGTGGATGGTGACAAGCGGATTCCCCGACTCGAGGTCGGTGCCGGAGGCCAGTACCGCCGTACCCGGTGCGCGCTCGGGGACACCGCACGCAGAGTGCGCGAGCATCGTGCTGACGACGAGCACGAGGGCGCGGGTTGACGTACCACGTCCGCGCGCCATCATCCCCGCGTGCGCCGACTTCCGTCACGCGTCCTTGACGCGCTCGTTCTGCTGTGGACTGTCACGACTCTCACCTTCGCCCTGATTCATCTGGCGCCGGGTGATCCGGCGTCGTTGCTCATTGCGCCGACGGCTTCGGCGGACGACATCGCACGCCAACGTGCCGCACTCGGACTCGACGCACCACTGGTGGTGCAATATGCGCGCTGGATGTCCGGCCTGCTGCGTGGCAACCTCGGGACGAGCTTTGCCCTCTCCCGACCGGTCACCGCGGTCATCACCGAGGCGCTCCCGGTCTCCCTGCTGCTCGGCGTCAGTTCACTCGCGCTCAGTTTTCTTGGCGGGATCATCATCGGCTCGGTGCAGGCACTCCGATCAGGGCGACGGCTGGACGCGCTCATCACCGCCGTGACCACCACGGCGTATGCGGCGCCGAGCTTCTGGCTTTCACTCGCGCTGGTCGCGCTCGCGACAACCGGCGCCTCTCGCGTGGGCGCGCCGCCGTGGCTTCGATTGCCTGCGTTCGGGTTGCAGGATCCAGCCGCGTTGTACGCGGGATTCGATGCCTGGCGCGACCTCGCCCGTCACGCCGTTCTGCCACTGCTCGTGCTGTCGGTGCCCGGTGCGGCCGGCGTCGCACGCTATGCACGACAGACGTTGCGGGACGCGTCGACAGCGCTGCACGTGCAGGCTGCTCACGCGCGCGGTGTGCCTCGACTTCGGGTTGACATTCGATACGTGATGCGAACGGCATGGTCACCGCTGGTGGTGCTCCTCGGATTGATGCTGCCGGGGATCATCGCGGGGTCGGTCTTTGTCGAACAGATCTTCGCCTGGCCCGGACTCGGTCGCGCCATGATGTCCGCGATCGCCTCACGCGATTATCCCGTCGTGCTTGGTCTGACGGTGGTGTACGCGGCCGTGGTGATCTTGTCCAATCTCGTCGGGGATATCGTGGTCACCCAACTGGATCCACGCCGTCGGCAGGCAGCGACGGGAGCGGCCGCGGACGGAAGCACCGGCGATACGGGCGACGCGATTGCCGCGAGATGACCGCGTGCGCCCGCCGTTCGCGACGACCGTGCAAGCATCGACGCTCGTGGTGAAGGACGTCGTGTGACGCGGCTTCCACAGGACGCGCGCCTGATCTGGGCGGGCGGCGTGTTGACGGTGTTGACACTCGCCGCGATTGTCGTGCCGATGATGGTGGACACCGATCCGACACGAATTGGCGACGTGTTAGCCACGCGCCTCGTGCCGCCGTTCACTGCGGATGCCAATGGCGCATTCCATCTGCTCGGCACCGATGCATTTGGACGCGATATCCTGTCGCGACTGTGGGTCGCAGCGCGTATCTCACTTGGCGTCGGCGTTGCGGGCTCACTTCTGGCCGGCTCGCTC
>CAYWCJ010000639.1:0-1846 GCA_964456595.1 uncultured Gemmatimonas sp.
ACTTTCAGGTTGACACAGCCATCAAGCGGGTGGCTGCGCCGTCGAAGTACGCCACCCGCTCGAAGCGCGCCATTCTCACGTGGCGCGTGGTACACCAGCAGCCGGATCTGGGGCTCGTGATAACGACCACCATCCAGCAGCGCATTGGCGACGAGCGCCGCGTTCTCACTCGAACGGACTCACTCGCCTTCACCGGCTACATCCTGCGCGACGGCACGCTTGTTTCGGTTGCGGAGAGCGATAAGGGGCGCGCCGAGTTTGCGGACCTGCGCCGCCTCCGTCCGTCCACAGGTGCATCGCGCTCCTCGCAACCGAACGACTGGCTGATGTCACTTCAGGTCGCAAAGTCGCTTGGGCGCAGCGGACGCTTGTCCTTCTACATTTTTAATGCACTCGACAAGTTCATCACGTATGGATCGGGCGGTTCGGCGCGTGCCCTTCCTTCCACGCGCTTTGGTGCTGAGTTGACACTGCCAACGAGCGACCTCTTGGGCGGTGCGCGATGAGCCGGATTCATCGGCGCATGCTTGTCGCTGCCGGCAGCATGACGGCCCTCATCGCGCGCGCGCTGTACGCGCAGGATTCGCCACCAACCGCGTGGGGCCGTGGTCCCGATGCGCACGGCACGGTATCAAGCGGAGCATCGGCGTGGCTCGGCGCGTGGTCACCGCTCCGCCCAATCGTTGACGTACCGCGTGGTTTGCTGCGCGCACCCCTTGCGCCGGGACTGCTTGAGGCGCCGCCTCCTCTGGCCGGAGCGTTCGTATTGGCTGGTGCGCCAGGCGCGCTCGCACGCGATCTGCGGCCGTGGCTTGCGGGAGACACGGCGCGCTTCAGCGAGTTGCGCGTTCGAGTCGCGAGCGCGAGCGGAGACTATCATCGCCCGCTTGATGTGTCGGACAGCCGCGTCGCGCAGGTCTCGGGACAGGGGTGGTCGCCCGTTGGTGCGCGAGGAATTGCGATCGGCCGTTTCGTCATTGATCGCGAGAGCAACGATGTGAGTTCGTTCACGCAACGCGTCGCGCCGTACTACTCGTCGCCATTCGTCGCCACCGATTCCGTGCGGCCTCCGATGCAAAGTACGCGTGCGCGACTGGAAGGCGCGCTCGGCTTGCGGCTTGGCGGCTTCGGGCTCGGTGTCTCGGCCGGTATTGATACGCGAGAACAGAACTCCATTGATTTTCCGCTGCGCCGCTCGGGTCGTGCGGCCACGCCCGCTGCGGTGCTCGGCGTTGAGCGCGTGCTGCCGTGGCTAGGCATGCGCGTTGGCGGCTTCTACCGATGGTACGAGCCCAATGAGACCAATGTGCTCAATGCGAGTCCATTGCCCACGGTGATCTATGCCGTGCAGGGCTACGATGAGCCTGTCGGACTGCCGGTCGGCAGTGCATCGCCCGTGTTCGTGCGCAATGATCGACGTGCATCCGCGCGGGGCGCGACGCTGGAGTTTACCGCGCTTGCGACGCGAGTTGTGATGACCTACGAGCAGGGCGATCGTGCGGAAGATCAGTATCGCGACATTACCGCTCGAAGCCGACCGACTGACCGGTGGCGCGCGCGTGGCAGCAACAGTCGAGTTCAGCTACAGCGCTCGATGGGCGCGCGCGGGCGCGCGACGATCGTGGGTTCGCATGAGTCGCTTGATGGAACCGCCGTGCGCGCCGACCTTACCGGCATTGCCTTTGACGGTGTGGATACACGCGCTGCGTTGGAGGGAGACATTCGGTTCCAACTCGCGACGGCGTGGTCCGCCGCGCTGCTGGGCGGAGCGACCCGACTGTCGACTGAGCGCAGCGACTACGTGGTCGCGGTGCGTTCGCGCGTCGAGACCACGACGCCGTTTCTC
>CAYWCJ010000640.1:0-1838 GCA_964456595.1 uncultured Gemmatimonas sp.
ACGGTATAACGCCAATTGCACTGTGAGCGATTGCAGTCAGGCGCACTTTCTGCAGCTGGATCAAGCTCCGTAGTCCGGAAGGTGCGGGCTCGGCATGGCATTCGCAAACCCCAGCAAACGCCCGAGTTGCGCCCATCATGTCCGAATCGGTCAGGCGGGGATATGCAGTGAGAACGTGTGAATAGCGCGCGATGACGTAGAGAGGGCGGTGCGCGCGCGGTGATGGTCTCCCTCGACGACTTCTGCTGGCGGAGAGCGATGTCGAGCGGATTGCGGACACCAACAACCGCCGCTGTTGAAGACGTGGAAGTACTGCATTCTCGTGGAAGACCCGTGAGCGACACGATACGAAACGCTCCCGGGCAATGGTCTGCGCATCGCGGCGACGCCCTTCTCTCGCGGATCGCTGCTGCCTCGGTGCAGTCGTCACCCACCCACAACGGGCGGCGGGCAGCACAGCGCGGAGCCTTGCGCGCCCCGCACTGACTACCGTCCCATGGCGCTGACCGCTTTCTCCGTGCCGTCGGCGAGCCACAGCTCGAGCGCCTTGGCCATGCGATCGTATTGCGCCTCCACCAACTCGCGCTCGTCGCGCGGCATCGTATGCAACACGAACTCGGCGAGGTCGCCGATCGTGCGACGCTCGTCGATGGGGCGGATGCCGATGCGCAGTCGCGGATACGCCGACGACTTGAGCTGCGCCTCGACGCTCTTGAGGCCATTGTGCCCTCCCGGACTGCCGGCCGCGCGCAGACGATACTCACCCGCCGGCACGGCCACTTCGTCGACGATGATCATGAGATCTTCGGCCGGCGTGAACCCTTCACGCTTGAGGAACGGGCGCAGCGCGCTGCCACTCAGGTTCATGTACGTCTGCGGCTTGACCAGCCGCACCTTCTTCGTGCCTACGAGTCCGGACGACGTGAGACTGTCGCCGTCCTTGCGCCACGAGTCGAAGTGCCAGCGCTGCGCGAGATGCTCGACGAACCACCAGCCGACATTGTGGCGGGTGTCTTCATACTCGCGACCGGGATTGCCGAGTCCAACGATGACTTTCATGCGGGGAAGACGCGCGGGGCGCGGAACGCGCCAGCGTGGAGTGACCATGCTGAAAACGTCCCGCGCCCCGACGTGAAACTGAATCCGAAGACGAGCAGCGATTTACTTCGTGTCTTCCGGCTTGACCTTCCGAATGACTTCGGGCTCGGCGATGCTGCTCTCGGTGGTTGCCGCTTCGATGCTGGCACGCGACTGGCCGACCACGCACACCGTGGCTTCGGTGTCGTCGAGGACCTTGATGCCGGCGGGCAGCACGAGATCGGCGACGTGCAGCGACTTGCCGACCTTGAGGTGCGAGACGTCGACGTCGAGGTGATTCGGAATGCTCGCCGGATCGACCGCGATGTGCAGCTGGTGCATGACCTGGTCGAGAATGCCACCTTCGTTGCGCACGCCGTCGGGCACGCCGACGAAAACGAGCGGGACGTACATGCTGATCGTCTCACCCACCACCAGTTCCTGGAAGTCGATGTGCATGATCTGCTTCTTGTACGGGTGACGCTGCACTTCACGGATCAGCGTCTTGGCGACCGCACCGTCGATGTTCAGTTCGATGACCGTGGCGCCGGTCGAAATACGCTGCAGGAGACGATCGGTCTCACGCGCGTTGATCGTGAGCGACATCGGCTGGCGGCCGTGCCCGTAAATGACGGCGGGAATGTTGCCGGCCATGCGGATCTTGCGGGCCGCGCCCTTGCCGTTGTCGGACCGGGCGGAGGCGTTGAGTGAAGCGGATGCTGGCATGCTGGAACCGTCGGCACTATGGATCGCCCCTGGCC
>CAYWCJ010000641.1:0-1824 GCA_964456595.1 uncultured Gemmatimonas sp.
CCACTCGGCCGTGTAGTGCTCCCACGCCGCCTGCCTGAGCGTACGCACCGTTCCATCGTTGCGCCGGATGGCGCCACCAGCCGACGATGCCGATTCGAAGAGCATGCCGATGCTGCCGGTGAGCATGGGCCACCCTTCGCCGTAGCCCGGATAGAACGAGTCGTACCCTTCGCGACGGAAGTAGGACCAGCCGTGCTCGTCGAAAGCAGCGCCGTGCGCCGCCGCGAAGATGTCGAACCACTTCGCGAGGTGCTTGGGGTTGTTGCGATTGTCCGGTTCGCGCGGCGGTGCGAAGTAGAAGCTCGCGCTCGAACCCTGCTCATGCAGATCGACCGCCACCTGCGGCCACCAGGCGAGATACGATTTCACACGTCCCTTCGACTCGGGGTGCGATTGCGTGAACCAGTCGCGATTGAGATCGAAGTAGTAGTGCGACGTGCGCGGGCCCGGCCACGATCCCGCGTTGTTGAGCGCCTGTGGTTCGATGGCGCGACCCTGACTGCTCGCCGACCGTTCGAGGTCGTGCGTAAAGCGCTCACGTCCATCGGGATTCTGGCTCGGGTCGATGAGCACCACGGTGCTGTCGAGCGCCATCATCGTTTCCGCGTCCGTGCCGGCGGCCAGCTGATAGAGCAGCGCGAGCCCTGCTTCGACACCGGAGGCTTCACCCCCATGCACGGAATGCGCGAGCCAGACGATGGATGGCAAACGCTTCATCGCCGCGTCCACTTCCCCTGCGGCAGCGCCACGCGGATCGGCGATGCGCTTTGCATCGCGCTGGATCTCCGCGAGGCGTGCATGATTGGCTTCGCTGGTGATCGTCAGCAGCAGCATCTCGCGCCCTTCGAACGAGCGCGTGACCGTGTCCACCTTCACACGCTTCGACGCGGCGGCAATGCGTTCGATGTAGCGCATCATCGTCCGATGCGTCGTGAAGCGCTCACCGATCTCGTACCCGAGGACAGCGTTCGGCGTGGGCACGCGAGCGTCGTACGTGCGGGCGGTGCCCAGACCGGCCTCGGTGTAGCTGTGCTGCGCGCGCAGCGAGGTGGCGGCGATGCCGATCAGCAGCACCGACTGCAGGATGGAGGACAGGGTCTGGCGAGCGGCGACGCGGAGATGCGACATTCGGGGGTCGGTTCGGGATATAGGAACGCGGAACAGTGCGAACTTACGATGCTGGTCCCTTGCACGTCCATTCTCGTCATCAGGGTGCGTACCGTAGGCGCCCATTCCTTCATGTACGGATCGATCGCCATGTCAAAACGTCGGATGTCGCGAAATCGTCTCGTCGCCATGCGGTTCGTCATGCAGGCCGTCCTGCTCGCGCTTCTCGGCGCACCCTCGTTATCGCCTATGCAGGCACAACGTGCGGGAGGCGCCGCGGCGGGCGCGGACTCCGCGCGGTGGGACGTCACGCTTGCACGCGGCAAGACGCGCGACATCGACTTCACCACCACCGAAGGCACGTGGATGTCGGCGGATATCGCGACCGATGCCGCATACATCTACTTCGATCTGCTCGGCCACATCTATCGTGTACCTGCAGCGGGCGGCAAGGCGGAGAGTCTGACGCAGAACAGTGGCGTTGCGCTCAACTATCAGCCGCGCATCTCACCCGACGGACAGACGATCGCGTTCATCTCCGATCGACGCGGGCAGAACAATCTCTGGATCATGAACGCCGATGGCAGCAATCCACGCCCCGTCTTCACGGACGGCGCGCTCACCGCTGCTGAGCCGGCCTGGACGCCCGACGGACAGTTCATCATCGTGCGTCGTGCACCGCGCGGCGGCGGCGGTGGGGGCGGCGGAGGCGGAGGC
>CAYWCJ010000642.1:0-1821 GCA_964456595.1 uncultured Gemmatimonas sp.
AGATCGCGGCGCACCTGGCGTTCGCTGACCTCGAACTCCTCCGCTAGATCCGAAAGGAGTGCGCCTTGCGTCCGCGCGCGCAGCTCGTCGAGCATCTTGTCGAGGCGAACGGCCTGGGAATACGTGCGCTGGCTGCGTCCTGTGTTGCGTCCCTTGTCGGCCATCCGTCGAGTGTCCCACGGCGGAGCCGGACGCACAAAGAAACCCTACGGCGTCAGAAGTCGGTTGGCCCATCGATCTAGCTGAACCCGCGAGGGTTTCGCGCCGCCGCAAGTCCTGATCGTACCAGCTCCCGACGAACGCTTCTCCGAGAGTCCCGGTGAATCCTGCGGATCGGCACGTAGAAAGGCACCCGGGGCTGGTACAAAAGGGACTGTAATCTTGCTATCAAGTCCTGACTGTATCTATTCTGGGGCATGCGTTCTTCCGACGACCACGGCGCGGCCCTCTCACGTCTCTTCCAGCGGCAGAAGATCGCCGACCTCCCTCAACTGTTCGCCACCCTCAATACCGGCGCGCGCATGACGGTCTTCCGGCGTCTGTCGGCGGTCGATTATCTGTCCAGCTACAGCCACACGGGTCGCTACTACACACTTGCGTCCGTGCCCGAGTTCGACGCGGACGGATTGTGGCGCTACGAGGGCGTTGGGTTTTCGCGCGACGGCACGCTGAAGGCCACCGTTGCGCGGCTGGTGTTGGCTTCTGACACGGGTCGGACGCAGCGCGAGTTGCAACTGCGGCTGGGCGTCCGCGTACACAATCCTCTTCTCGACCTTGTCGAGGACGAGCAACTCGGACGCGAGACGATCGATCGCGAGTATGTGTATGTCGCTGCGGCGCCTGCGCGGGCGGCGGAGCAACTCGGGCAACGTCGCGCGCTCGCGACCACTGGCGCGACCGCGACGCCGACCCTGGCGGTCGAGGTCGAGGTACTTCTTGAGGTCATCCACGGCGCGCGGGTGCCGCCGCCGGATGCCGCGATGATCACGGCGCGGCTCGCGGCGCGAGGCATCCGCGCGATCGTCACGGAGGTGGCCGCCGTGCTGGAACGGCACGGCTTGAGTGTAAAAAAAACACTGCCGTCCCGCTCTCGGCGCTCGCGGCCTTGAGGCATCACGTCGCGGTGATGCAGGCCAGTGGGCAACGCCACGCACGGTCGACCAGCGGGTTGCTCGTCTCCAGCGCCGACGAGCCGCCGGGTCCCTGTGCGGTGTGCGGCGGTGCCATGCGCGTGCAGAAGACCGTTGGGCGACATGGCGTCACCATCGAACACGGACGGTTCACAGCCCGCGAGGCGATCTTCGTTTGTGCGGCACGTTGTCGCAAAGACGAAGTGCTTGTCACACGCCGGTCGGCGGCCCTGGCCGCGTGCCTGCCGCCCAAGGGCACGGTCGGCTACGACGTCATCGTGTTCGTCGGTCTTGCGCGCTTCATCGAGTATCGGCAACGCGACGAGATCCGCGCGTCGCTCAAGGCACAGCACGGGATCGTGCTGTCGACGGGCGAGATCAGCGCCTTGGGCCGCCGCTTCCTCGCGTATTTTGAGGCGCTGCACGAGGCACGTGCCCCAGAGCTACGCGCGGCCATGGAGAAGGACGGTGGTTGGCCACTTCACGTCGATGCCACCGGCGAGGACGGGAGAGGCACCCTGCTTGGCGCCATCGCGGGCTGGCGCCGCTGGATCCTGGGCGCGTGGAAGGTCCCCACCGAACGCGCTGAAGTCATCCTGCCGAGGCTCTGCGACATCGTCGACCGCTTCGGCGCCCCCCTGCGCGATCGTGCGCGACCTCGGCCGGGCGATGACGCAGTCCTGTAACGACC
>CAYWCJ010000643.1:0-1820 GCA_964456595.1 uncultured Gemmatimonas sp.
CGATACTGTACATTCTATATTACATTGACTTTTTCAGGCAATAGTCATTTTTTGGACGATCGCTGTTTTTTTGTGGAGTTGGAGATCGCAGGTTGCTTTTTGAAAGTGCGATCGCGTTTTCATTGAGATGATGAAGTAGCGATCTGTTAAAATCATTTCATACAAACAAAAGCAAATGTAAAAACGATGAAAATCAAAGCTATTATTTATCCTGCCGAAGAAGGTGGCTTTTGGGCTGAAGTCCCCGCTCTTCGAGGTTGCATAACAGAAGGTGATACGATGGAAGAATTGGTAGATAACCTCCAAGATGCTATACAAGGTTGGTTAGAAGTAGCGAACGAAAGCAAAAAAATAGACTCATTTGCAAAAGTAATTGAACTGGCTATATGAAATCAATCTCAGGGAAAAAGCTATGCAAAATAGTTGAAAGAGAAGGATGGGTAGTCAACAATATCACAGGAAGCCATCACATTTACGAAAAGCCTAACGAGAATCAAATTATTTCTATTCCAGTACATCGCAATCAAGATTTAAAGATTGGAACTTTAAAATCACTCATAAAAATAGCTGATCTGTCGGAAGACGATCTGTAGTTGAATATCTGTTTAATTGGTGCAAAGATCGCTTCTCTCACAGATATTCAAGATGATTCATCACATCCTCCACTTCAAGCACTTGCCAAATCAAAACTAAATTCTGCACAATCTTCCCAACAGACTTACTTTTTTACCAATCAGACTCTCTTCTGAAGTCGTTGTCACATCAATCCCCCTTCTTCTCAAACCATTAGCGATCGCCTGACTAATGTTTTCATCCAAATGAAACTTAACTCTATCTTTTATGACGATTTCTTAACTTTTGTTGCACAAGAGAAACTGTATTTTTCTCCATTTCTAAAGCAAAACATTCATCGTCTTCAATTTGCTTTCTAATTTCCTCTTTGTGATCATAGTAAGCTGATCGGCATTTAAAATGCATGTCTAAAACCAGAGAATGGTTGTGCCGCGCGAAGCGCGGCACAACCATCATGCAACTTAGATGCACATCAGCTTAGTACGCTAAGGCTGCGTAAATATCTGACAAATTGATACTAGGATAATGGAGCAAAATTTCATCAGCAGATATCCCCATTTGCTCATACCATACCACGATATTTTGTACTGTAATCCTATGTCCAGCAATACGAGGTTTCCCACCACATACTCCTAGGGTCATCTCAATGTATTCCTTAATCACAGCCATAGTTGACATTGTAATTTCTCTTACACAACTTAGTCATTCAATCATAACTATTTTCTCTCACAGGAGATCGTTTTTTGATTGAGATTAGGTAAGATGTTTCTAATGCTATTCATTTGGTGTTTTGATTCATTACTTGCACCTTATCCGATGAATAGCTCTTTTATCCTCTTTTTCCTAAAACTGTCCGAACTATTGATGGATACAAACTTGTTAAAAACAATCCCTAAAAGAAAGAGTCATTTTGTCCGTTTTCTGGCGATCGCGATCGGAGCAGCGATATTTGCGGGATTTACGCCAGCGATCGCCCATGCGATCGAGACAGGCACACTGGAATCTTTAACCAAAACTACAAGTGAACTAAGACTATCAGTCGATACCAGTTGGGTACTAATCACAGGATTTTTAGTATTTTTTATGCAATGTGGATTTGCCATGCTAGAGGCAGGGCTAGTCAGACAGACGGGGGTGGTGAATACCCTCGCCGAGAACTTCATTGATGCGGGGGTTACACTTGTCGCATGGTGGGTTACAGGTTTTGCGATCGCCTTTGGCACAACCAGCAATGGCTTTGTTGGGAC
>CAYWCJ010000644.1:0-1811 GCA_964456595.1 uncultured Gemmatimonas sp.
GCCCACGGTCTCGCCCATGCCGTGCACGAGCTGGATCACGTCGGGTGGCAGTCCTGCTTCGAGCAGGATTTCGACAAGCACGGTGGACGTGTGTGGCACGTCTTCGGCGGGCTTGAGGATGACGGCGTTGCCGCACAATAGCGCGGGAAACGCTTTCCACGTCGGAATGGCGAGCGGGAAATTGAAGGGCGTGATGAGACCGCAGACGCCGATCGGGCGCCGCATCGTCATCGCCCACTTCGCACTCAACTCGCTTGGTACGGTGTGACCAAAGAGTCGCCGACCCTCCGTCGCCGCGTAGTAGGCCGTGTCGATGGCTTCCTGTACGTCGCCCTTGGTTTCGGCGATTGGCTTGCCCATCTCGCGCGTCATCAGGTCTGCGATGTCGTCCTTGCGTGCGGCCAGCAGATCGCCGACTCGGCGCAACACGTCGCCACGCGCGGGTGCAGGTGTGCGTTTCCATCGGTCGAAACCACGGAGCGCGCTCTGCACCGCACGCTCGACGTCCTCCGAACCCGACGCCGGGAAACGACCGATCAGGTCTCGCTGATCTGCCGGATTCCGGTTCTCGAAATATTCGCCGGTCGCCGGAGCGACCCACTGTCCGCCGATGAAATTCTGAAACGTGGTCATGGCCGAAAACTACACCGTTCGACGAGGCCAGGTGCTTTTATGGATTTCCCGTTGGCGAGATCGCCGGTGGGGCAGACAAACCATCACAACTCCATCCCGCGCTTCGGGTGACGGACGGCACAGCATAGCCGACCCTGGGCAGGATTTCGCGTGCGCCGAGGAACATGCCCCACACGATCACAAGCAACGAGGCGACGTGTGCGAGACCCAGACGATGCTTCCAGGTACCGATGGCGCTCCAGATGCCGAGGAGTGCGACGCCGACCGTCGCGGCGGTAAACCCGAGCAGCGGCGGGCCACAGCGAGCAGGCCACGGCCAGAACATCAGCCCCGCCGCAGCGGCGACGGCAATCGAGACTTTGACCCATCCGCGCCAGCTGCCCACGACCGCCGACGGAGCGGACGCCGTGGCGCGCACAGGAGCCGCGCCTTTGGGCGCCGCGATAACCGGCGCAGCACCCGTCGCCGCCGGCACCGGCTTACTGTCGGCCAGCAGCTTGTCGTCCGAAATGGAGGCAAGCTGCTTATCGATCTTGGCGAGTTCGGCTTCCCAGTTGCGGTCGGTCATGGTACGGGCGAGAGAGGCTAGCGACGTCAGGCGGCCGGCGCGTGTTCGCGCGTCAACCCATAACGTTCGATCTTCTTGTACAGATTCGACCTCGGCATGTCCAGCGCCCGGGCCGTCTCGGAAACGTTCCAGTCGAATGCACGAAGCTTAGCGACCAGAAAGGCGCGCTCGGCTTCCTGTTTGAATTCCTCGAAGGTACCGCACTCGACCAGTGCGCCCAGTCCCGCCGGTTCGGCCGCACGACGTCCCACCAGTCGCTCGACGTCGTTGAGGCTGATGAGCGGCGCGTTGGCGAGGATGACGAGGCGTTCGACCGTGTTGCGCAGTTCGCGCACATTGCCCGGCCAATCGAGGGCGCTGAGGGCCTTGAGCGCGTCGTCGGTGATGTGGCGAGCGGGGAGTCCGTCACGAATGGCCAGCTGCTGGAGGAAATGGATAACCAGCAGTTCGATGTCTTCGCGTCGCTCGCGCAGTGCCGGCACGCCGATGGGCACCACGTTCAGTCGATAGAAGAGATCCTCGCGGAAGCGGCCCGCGCCGATTTCCTCTTCGAGTTCCTTGTTGGTGGCCGCGAGGACGCGGACGTCCACCTGCACCGGCTTGTTGCCAC
>CAYWCJ010000645.1:0-1784 GCA_964456595.1 uncultured Gemmatimonas sp.
GAGCAGCGGGGCCAGCGGGAATTTGTCGCGATCCAGATAGCGACCCTTGGCGCCTTTGCCGCCGATTGGCTGAGGCACGCGCAGTGGCGAGACCGCCCGCAACACAACAGCGCCACAGGCAGTCGCATGCGATGCACAGAACGCATCGAGTGTGGTATGCGCGACGGTGTCGGCACGCACAATACTGAAGTTGCCGCCAAGGATCGCGCCTTGGCGGCGTGGGGGGAAGCGCCCGACGCGTCGCAACCCTTCCAGCAGCTGGTCTTCGAGTTTCAGCGCGCCACCGGCCAGCGTCACACCGAATCGATAGGCGTCACCGGCGAGATAGCCGTGCTGCCCACTCTCGGCGGCGTAGGGCATGATACCCAACGGGAGATCATGCGTTTCGAGGGCGCTGCCGAGCAGCGCGCGAAGCACACCACCGTGGAAGAAGTGAAAGCGGAAGTGCGGTCCCGCGTCGCCGCAGCTGCATTCGGAGCGATGCTCGGACGGGCGCCCGAGCGAGAGCTCGACCGTGAGGCGTTTGAAGGCGACCTCGCGGAAGAGTTGTTGCGAGAGTGGCATCAACGGCGCGAGATCTGGCATGTCAAGCCATCACTTGGCCGCGCACTACGGATTCATCTCGATGTGCGAGATCCTGCTGCCTGGAGGCGTCACGACGCGGAAGACGCCATCCGTTCTACTTTCCGCCGCCCGTGCTGAACTCTGCATGTACGATTCGTACATCTTTTCGGCCGCTTCCGGGCCCACCACGCCGGTGATGCCCACGGCCTCACCTATGGATAGCTTCACGTCGACCGACTCGGACAATGGCCGCTTTGCTCGTGCCCGAGATAGATGCAGCTGAGTGAGCCCCGCCGCCGTCCGGTTCACCTGATGAACGGGAACGCTGGACTGCGCGGCCTGACGACGCTCAAGATCCGGATGATGTCGCTCGACCGGATCGTCGAAGTCAATCGATTCGATTGTGAACTCGCATCGACCCATTCCGGCGGGCGTGCCGTAGCCGAGCATGTGTCGGTAGTGTGTGGAGGGGCGAATAGCGCAGCAGAGAGCCGCGACCTCATCGAGATTCGTGTTGCTGACGCGGATCTCGAACAAGAACTCTGTTGTTGGATCGACTGCCTTCACCGTTGGCCAGTTTTCGGCATGAAGCCGATTCGGCATGAAGGGCCTTCGCAGCGGCTCCTTCCGCCCGCGCGGATATGCTGTGTCAAGGTTGTAGTGCGCCAGCAGCACCGGTTCACACGTCGCGCCCGCGCGACGCCGCAACGAAGTTTGGGGACTTGGTGGAGGCGAGAACATGGGTGGAACCCGGATCATGGAAAACGTTGCTCCCCCAGCAAACTGTCCTTCGCTGATAGTGACGCGACTGGCGTACCCGGAGAGTCGTTGCGCGAGTGGTCCCGGCGAGACAGGCCGATTGTTATTCGCGTGTGGAGGCAGATAGTCGTCGCCCGCGAGCACGAACCCGAAAAGCAATTCAGTCGCCGAAAGCGACTTGCGCCAGCCGTGCGCCGGAAGCTGCTCGAGAAACGGTTGCTTGACAGGTTCCGATTGGTCGACATCGGTCGGAAGCATCGCGAAACTGGCATGCACCGAAGGACGATCCACTACCTGCGAGTGCGCGAAGGGATAGCGCCACCACGCAGAATATGAAATGGCGGAGGCGGTTGGAGTTGGCGCGCTTGGATCGAGTTCGAAGTACACAATGTCGCCGACGGCGAGCTTTGCCTCCACTTTGCCCGATGCGTGGCCGACCTTGTTCAGAGGCAGGTATGGGG
>CAYWCJ010000646.1:0-1783 GCA_964456595.1 uncultured Gemmatimonas sp.
AGGCATCTGCGGGCGATTGCTGCCCGCCACCGACGACGCAAAGAGTCGCTGGTGGTGGGCGTTCGTGGGCGGCGCCGTGCTGACCGCGTGGGATGTCTCGATGGACCCGGCGATGGTCAAGACGACGCACTGGATCTGGCACAATCCCGACCTGACCAATGCACCTTGGCTGTGGCGCGTGCTGGGCACGGGGTTCTACTTCGAGATGCCGCTCTCGAACCTGCTTGGCTGGCTGCTCACCGGCATTTTGGTGGCGCGGCTGATGCTGGCCGTCATTCCGCCCAGCATGTGGGCGGCGCGCGTGTCGCCACATCGGTTCCCGCTCGCGCTGTACGCGACGAATGGCATCCTGCCGATCCTGATCTGCTTCCGGTGGAATATGGTGCTCGCCGGAGTGCTGGGAACCATCGCGATGGGCTTGCCCCTTTACGCTGCATGGCAGGCCGAATCGAGAGCGGCGCGGCGTCCATCACATTTACCGCGCACGTCGGGAGTCGAAGGCATTGCCAGCTCCGGAGACTGAGTCAGGAGAGCGGTTCGGGCACCGGCAGATGGCCCGCCTCGGTGAAGCTCTGGCATCGGATTGGATGATCGTCTTCATGCTCGCGGTGGTCGTCATCGAGGCCACTGCGCTCATGGTCTGGCACCGGCGGACGGCGCAGGGTCCCGAGCCGATAGAGATGATGTCCTTTCTCGGTGCGGGCGCGTCGCTGATGTCCGCTATGTTTTTCGTCAAGCGCATCAAGAAGTCCGCGCTTCCATTTGCGACGGCCCTGCTCTCGGCGCTCGTGTTCCACATCTGGCACATGGCGCTGCTCTGGGGTCGCTGATCCACCACGGCGTCACGTCGCCCGCTTTCTGATTTCAGGCTCCTTTTCATGCGTTGTGTTGTCATAGGTAGTGGATTCGGCGGCCTCGCCGCGGCGATTCGGCTCCAAGCCAGCGGGCATCAGGTCACTATCGTCGAGAAGCTCGATAAGGCCGGCGGCCGCGCGTACGTGTTCGAGCAGGACGGGTTCACGTTCGATGCCGGTCCGACGATCATCACGGCCCCGTGGGTCTTTGACGAACTC
The DNA here is from genome assembly GCA_964456595.1 of uncultured Gemmatimonas sp. GTDB lineage: Bacteria > Gemmatimonadota > Gemmatimonadetes > Gemmatimonadales > Gemmatimonadaceae > Gemmatimonas. Next base: position 1,074 of record CAYWCJ010000646.1, read on the forward strand.
TTCACGGTCAGCGGCAAGCGGCGTGAGGACTACGTCCAGTTCGTCCCGCTCGATCCGTTCTACAACATCCGCTTCGAAGACGGTACGGTCTTCCACTACAACGGCGACGACGAGAACCAGATCGCGCAGGTACGCGCGTTCTCGAACGGACGTGACGTGGACGGCTACCGGCGGCTGCTCAAGAGCACCCGTCCGATCTACGACGTGGGCATGGCGTTGCTGGACAAGCCATTCCTCACCCTGTGGTCGTTCCTGAAGGTCATTCCGGATCTCGTGCGGCTCCGCGCCGATCGATCGGTGGCGGCGCACGTCAACCGATTTCTCACCGACGATCGGCTACGTCGCACGTTTTCGTTTCATCCACTGCTCGTCGGCGGCAACCCGTACAACACGTCGTCGATCTACGCGCTGATTCATCGGCTCGAACGCGAGTGGGGTGTGCTTTTTTGTATGGGTGGCACGGGCGCGCTGGTGCGTGGCCTGTTGCAGCTCTTCGAAGACATCGGCGGCAAGGTCCGTCTGAGCAGCGAGGTCGCTGAGATCGAAGTGGACCGCGCGACCAGGAAGACCACCGGCGTTCGACTGGTGAGCGGTGAGCGCATCGCCGCCGACCTGGTGGTGTGCAACGGCGATGTCGCCGAGGCCTACCGTCGGCTCGTGCCGGCGTGGGCGCGCCCGAGCACGACCGACGATCGCATCAAGCGCTACAC
>CAYWCJ010000647.1:0-1778 GCA_964456595.1 uncultured Gemmatimonas sp.
GGACTGGCCCCGATGACGGGACTTTCATGAACCAACTTCGTTATGTCAATATTAAATGGCTGACCCATTTCCCAATTAATGACCGAGATAAAGAAATGAAAACCACGGAGCCGAACCAAGCGATGCAGAGAACGAGCGCGTCTGTCACGGATCGTGCTCCGAGCAGCACGCTCCGCGCCAGCCACTCTCGTCTCTGATCTTATACGTTAGGCAATAAAATGAAATACCTTGCTTCCCTTATCCTCTTACTTGGCCTTGTAAGCTGTTCCGATCCGGTAAAAGAACTACGGATACAAGCCATCAATTCATTTCCAGAGTTCTGGGAGCAGCCAGATCAACTAGCTAAGCTGAGAAAGGTTCACAACATTCCTGATGCTTACCCATTCAAGACCCTCGATTTGATTGGCTCCGCAACCGACAAAGAACAGAATTATGGACTTTACGAGTGGGCGTTTCGATTCGGGAAGGATTTTACAAACATGATCGAGATTCGCATGATTTGCTATTACGATACCGATTCCGTCGTCATGCATGATGTTAAGACAGAGAATATTCAATGGAAGGATTTAAAGATTATTTCGAGATCCTTCTCTTTCAGAGGCATTGAAGACGAATTATGAATCATAAACAGCACGAACGAGCCAGTCGACCTAATCCCTGTCCCTTCGGGACTTCTGGCATGGCTCCTGCTGATTCCGCTTCGCGGGCAGGAGCCATGCCAGAAGCAAGCAGGGATAGGTCACTGGGGACGTTCGGCATAAAACACATGAATTTATACGCGCTCCTTTTCGTTCCCGGGGCATGGATCGCAATCACACTACCAATCATGCTTGGCATCGGGGCTTTGAGTCCAAGTTCTTTTCAAGTTCATGGGCTTCCGATACTTGTTTCATATTTTCTAGCGGTCCCGCTGGCATTGATATGTAGCATATTTGGTGCATTCATTGCATATCGGCATTTCGCGAGCGGACACGGTGAAAAGATGTGCTTTCTTATCCACCTTGGAATTCTTAGTATCGGAGGCATTTTCTGTTTTATTGCTTTTAATTTTCCCAGAATTGGCCCCCACTAAGAAAAAACAAAAACACCCGAACAATTCAGCCCATCGAACACCTACCCGCGTCACGCTCCATGCTTGGTCGCTTCGCTCCCGGCATGTATCGTGCCACGGGCAGCCGTGAGTGACTGCGGACGTTCGGCAAGAAAATGAAGACTATGAGATTACAAGCCACGCTATTCTTTTTGACCATTTTGGCGCAGCCGGTTCTGCGCGCAGATGAACCTGCAAAGCCAACTCTGATACAACAAATCTCCACGCAGATAACCGAGCTCGCCTCGACGGGTGGTTTTACGGACGAAGACGCTACGAAGGTTGCTGTTTCATTCCTTGAGAAGTTGATAGGCTCAAAGCCCGCAGATCAGAAATTGTCCGTTCGAATCGTCGAGACAAAGCCCGAAGCAGTGAAGGTCTTTGCTGCTTATGATTTCGGTATCGGATTTTCCGGATTTGAATTTGAATTTCTGCGAGGCGACCCAGCAAAAGGTATGCGTTACGCTGCCTTCGTTTCTCTCAAGCATATTCCATCTGAATGACGACCAAAGAAGCCGAACAAGGCGTGCATGGCAACACCCACTAGCCCCTCAGTTTTCTATGCTCCCACCTGATTTCAACCTCAACCCCGCGATCAACGTTGGCTCCCGCTAGCGGGTGCGTCATCACTTTGACGTTCGGCAAAATAAAACCTCTCCCGTGACTTCACTATGTCCAAAGCACGCAC
>CAYWCJ010000648.1:0-1771 GCA_964456595.1 uncultured Gemmatimonas sp.
GCCTCACGCCGACGTTCCAACTGCTTGGCGAGACGCGGATGCGGGGTGAAGGACGACGGCCACGTGAGCAACGCGTCGTTCAGCCGATGCAGCCGGTCGGCCGCAACCGCAGTGACCACCAACTTGGCCGGCGCGATGGTTTCCGCGGGCCACGGTGCATGCGACTCGCTGGCCAGCAAGGACGATTTGAAACGCGCGTGGATTACCGCGTACCGATCCGACACCTGCTTCTCGATGGCGGAGGCCTCGTCGGCGGTGAGCACACCTTCCGCAATGATCCGCTGGGCCCACGCCTGCGGCACCGTCGGATGCCCTTTGATCAGCGCGTAGCGATTGGGCTGCGTGTAGGTCGGCTCATCGCCCTCGTTGTGCCCATGGCGACGATAGCCCACCAGATCGATCAGCACGTCCTTCTTGAACATCGCGCGATACGCACACGCCAATCGCACGGCGGTGATGCACGCCTGCGCGTCGTCGGCGTTGACATGGAAGATCGGGATCTCAAAGCCCTTCGCGAGATCTGACGCGTAGTACGTCGAGCGCGCGTCGGTCGGATCGGTAGTGAAGCCGACCTGATTGTTGACGATGATGTGAATCGTGCCACCGGTGCGATACGCGTTCAGCCGCGAAATGTTCAGCGTTTCGGCGACGATGCCTTCGCCGGGAAACGCCGCATCACCGTGAATGGCCACGGGCAGCACCAGACTCTCGTCGCGTACCGAGAGGTTCTCGGGGAGTCGCTGCAACGCGCGCGCGACACCTTCGAGCACTGGATTGACCACTTCAAGGTGCGACGGATTGGGCACGAGGCGCAGACGCACGGAGTGACCATCCACGTCACGCACACCAGCATAGCCCAGATGATACTTGACGTCGCCCGTCGCGTTCTCGTCGGCGTGATCGTGCCGTCCTTCGAACTCGGCGAACAGCGTCTCGTAGGGCTTACCCATCACGTTGGTGAGCACATTCAGCCGGCCGCGGTGTGCCATCCCGATCACGACTTCGCGCGCCCCCGTGCGTCCGGACTCGCTGATCACTTCGTCGAGCATCGGGATCAGCGTGTCGGTGCCTTCCACCGAGAAGCGCTTGTAGCCCACGTACATGCGACCGAGGAAACGCTCGAGTCCATCCACCTCGTTGAGCCGATGGAGCACGCTCTTCTTCTCGTCGTGGGTGAGTGCGCGCGTCAACACGCCGTCACGGAACGCCACACGAAACCACTCGCGTTCGGCGTCGGTGTGCAGATGCCACACTTCGTAGCCGATGCGCTTGGAATAGACCTCGCGCTTGCGACGAATGGAGTCGGCGGCTGTGGCAAAGCGTGGATCACCCAACGCCTCCCCGGGAATGGTCTCGAGATCGGCTTCGGTGATGTCGTGATACTCGGCGGTCAGCTCATCGGCACCCGGAGGCGGCGTGCCGAGCGGGTCGAGCTGCACCGCGAGATGTCCGTAGCTCCGGATGGCCTGCAGGAGCGAGGCCGCACCGGCCACCTTCTGCAGCATGGCGAGATCGTATCCGCCGGCAGCGGTGCCGGCGTCGGATGCTGAGGCTTCTTTGGAGCCGTTCGAGCCGTGTGAACCGGCGAACAAGGCTTCCGCCATCGCGAAGTACTGGCGCCATGTCTCGTCCACGCTGGCGGGATCGTGACGATAACGCTCGAACTGTTCGACGATGACGCCGTCGTTGAAGACGCTGGTGATTGCAGACGCGTTCATAGTGGGCGCAATCTAACGGCACGCCGAGAGGGGGATAAGGCACGCGCAAATGG
>CAYWCJ010000649.1:0-1731 GCA_964456595.1 uncultured Gemmatimonas sp.
GGTGCATCCCGAGGGGCCTTATGAAGGGATCGGTGGGGGACGGTTTAGTATTCCGGGGAAGGATGGTTCGACGCAGCAGATTCCTTGCCAGCAGCCGCCCTGGGGTTTGTTGACGGCAGTGAATGTGAATACTGGCGAGTTTGCGTGGAGAGTGCCGCTTGGGATCACGGAGAGTCTGCCGGAGGGCAAGCAGAATACAGGGCGTCCTGGCAATGGCGGGACGATTGCTACCGCCGGGGGGCTGGTGTTTGTTGGGGCTACGGATGATTCGCGGTTTCGAGCTTTTGATGCGAAGACCGGGAAGGAGTTGTGGAGTACGAAGCTGGGTGGGGCTGCGCAGGCGACTCCGATGACGTATCAGGGCAAGGATGGGCGGCAGTATGTTGTGATTACGTCGACTGGGGGCGGGTTTTTTAATAACCCGGTTACGGATGACAGTATTGTGGCATTCGCTTTGGAGGTAGGGAAGTGATGTGTATAAAATGGAAGTAGGGTACACATCATGAGAACCACTGTTGTAATTGACGACAAATTGATGCGCGACACCCTTCGGGCTACAGGCTTAAAGACGAATCGGGAAGCGGTGGAGTTGGGGTTGCAGACGCTTTTGCGGCTTAAGAAGCAGAGTGAGATCCGGCAGTTTCGCGGGAAGCTGGAGTGGACGGGGGATCTCGATTCGTTGAGGGTTTCGGAATAACGTCGATCTGTTAGCCGATCAGTCGATCATAGTCCGCGTGTGTGCCTATCCAAAACCAGAGGAAGCCATTGGGGATACTGGTCGCCAGCGAACGATGGTGAAGCCCCACTCGAGCGGACCAGTATTTAACGACTTTCTTGAGTTGGATCGAGGGGTGCCGGGGATCGGCTTTCATGAGGGCGAAGACTCGATTTGCAGTTTTTTGAATTTCCGGCGGTAATTGGCGATAGCAAGCCCAGTAGTCAGGAGACGCCCTGTGAATCACAGTTCTTTCGAGAGACCCGCTTCATGGTCGCGGAGGGCTTTTTCGGCGAGGCTCGCCAGTTTTCCATTTCTGGCATCAGACTCGAATTGGCGGTCCCACAGTTCAGCGTCCATGCGCATAAACCACTCTCGCAAGGATCGCAATTCGTCTTGATCCAATTCGACAATTTGTTGCTCCAAATGCTCGACTCGACTCATGGTACCTCTTTCTTCGAGTATAGCTAGAGGATTTCAGTTTGTTTGCGAAGACGGTCTTCCTGCTCGCGGAGTTCTGGGGTTAGGGCTTCGCCGAAGTCTTCTGCTTCGAAAGCCGGGCGGATTTCGAGGATGGATTCGCCATGCATCGGATTGGGGCAGCGGCGGGCCCAGTCGATGGCTTCTTCCATCGACTTCACTTACCATATTCAGAAGCCGGCTACGAGTTCTTTGGTTCCGACGAATGGGCCGTCGATCACCGTTCGTTCGCTGCCTTTGAGGTGGATGCGGACGCCTTTTGAGCTTGGGTGGAGGCCTTCTCCGGCCTGCATGATGCCGGCGTTCGCGAGCTTTTCGTTGAAGCGGCCCATGTCTGTGAGGAGTTTCTCATCGGGCATTTGGCCTGCTTCCGATTCTTTTGAGGCTTTGATGAATACGAGTACTTTCATGTTGTTTAGTCGATTGAACGAGGATCAAATCGACACTTCTTTGAGATTGTGTTTTAGCCCCACCAGGATTCGCCGGGGGCGAGGTGGGCTTTGGCTACGTCGGGGTTGAGTTCCACTCCGTAGCCG
>CAYWCJ010000650.1:0-1729 GCA_964456595.1 uncultured Gemmatimonas sp.
TGCGCAACAACGGCGGCGGACACGGGAATCATTCATTCTTCTGGCAACTCATGGCGCCGAATGCCGGCGGTGAGCCGCACGGCGAACTGGGCGAAGCGATCTCCGCCACCTTCGGTTCATTCGCGACGTTCAAGGAGCAGCTCGCGGCAGCCGGCGTGGGCCGCTTTGGCTCAGGCTGGGCGTGGCTCGTCTCCGCGGGCGGCGTGCTGTCCATCATGAGCACACCGAACCAGGACAACCCGCTGATGGAGGGCAAGAAGGCCATCCTCGGCGTCGATGTGTGGGAGCATGCGTACTACCTCAAGTACCAGAATCGTCGCGCGGATTATCTCGCGGCGTGGTGGAACGTGGTGAACTGGAGCGAGGTGGCGAAGACGTACAAGGGCAACTAAAAACTCCCAACCGAACCCAGAACCCGCCAACCACCAAGTGTCGGGCCTCGAGTTGGTGTTGTGAGCTTTGGGATGCAAAGCGGGCCCGGTCGTGATGACCGGGCCCGCTCTGCATTGGCCTGCGGCTGCTTTATCAGGCGAAGGCTGAGGGGATCAGCTGCAGCATGGCGGCGATACCGAACATCACCAGCGCGATCAATGCGCCGGTGCTGCGCGGCACACGCGCGATGACTGAAACGCCGATGGCGACGAGCGCGAGCTGCCAAAAGCGGAAGAGGTCAAGATTGGCCAACAGCGTCATTACCGGTTGGGAGGTGGTACGTGGATCGAAGAAGCGCGCCGGACCGAGGGAAAGGTCGGAGAGACTTCGCGCGGCGGCGCCGTCGCTGACCAACGCGGCAACCGGCAACGCGATCCAGGCAATCAAACGAGGCACACCCGCCAACGTTGCCACCACTGCGGCCTGCGCGAACGAAATAGGCGCCTTGAACAACTTTGCGCCGAGCACGATGAGCGCGGCGTTGACGTACGGGCCGATCAGGAACAGCAGGGGTGCGAATCCAACAATGAACCACCCCGTGGACGCGCGAATGCCTGCCGCCGCTTCCGGTGGCATCGGCGTCCCCTTGTCCGCCGCGAGCTGCACGGCGAGATCGCCCTGTGCATCCAGCCACGGCGTCAGGATGTTCTTGGTGGCGATGGCGATCACCAGTACGACCACCGTGGTGACCAGCACGTACTTCGTCGCCTTGACCGCGCGTGTTCGATCGAACACGGCGGAGGGGGTGTACAACACTTCGATCAAATCCTCGAACAATCCTCCCTGAGCAACAGGGGCGTTCTCGGTCATCTCGCAGCCTCTCCTTCGAGGTATGTGTAACCTTCGAGTCCCGCGACGTAGTCGGCGATGAAGGCATTTGCTTCTTCGCGAGACAGCGACGACGTCGCGTTGACCTTACGACGAAAGGTCGCCAGAAGTTGCGAGGCGCCAAACTGCACGTAGTTGAGCACTTCGGTGACCGTGTCGCCTTCCACAAGATCGGTGATCTCGTAGGCGCCCGCATCGTTCAGGCGCACGTGCACGGCATTCGTGTCGCCAAACAGGTTGTGCAGGTCGCCCAGAATTTCCTGATAGGCACCCGTGAGGAAAATGCCGAGGATGTAGTCCTCGCCGTCGCGGAATTCGTGGAGCTCGAGGCTCGGACGTCCCTTCTTGTCGCCGACGAAGCGATCGATCTTTCCGTCACTGTCGCAGGTCACGTCCTGCAACGTGCCACGGCGAAGCGGCTCTTCGAGCAGCCGGTGAATGGGCATGATCGGAAACAGCTGATCGATGG
>CAYWCJ010000651.1:0-1727 GCA_964456595.1 uncultured Gemmatimonas sp.
ACTTCCAGACCGCAAAGAAGCAGATCCGGAAGCTCAAGGACCTCGAGGCCGGCGCGGAAGACGGCACGCTCTCGAATTACACGAAAAAGGAACAGCTGCTCATGTCGCGTCAGCGCGAGAAGCTGTCCAAGTACCTCTCGGGCATCAAGACGATGACGCGCCTCCCGGGGCTGCTCTTCATCATCGATTCCAAGAAGGAGCGCATCGCCGTTTCCGAGGCCAACAAGCTCGGCGTGCCGATTGTCGCCATCGTGGACACGAATGCCGATCCGGATCTCATCACGGTGCCGAGCGCGGGTAACGACGACGCCATTCGTTCCGTCGAGCTGATCGCCAAGGCGATCTCCGACACGATCGACGAAGCGCGCCGCGAAGCCCCGTCGCGCCCGGCCGATGAAGAGCAGGAGAGCTACGTCTACAGCACCGATCGTGGCGCCGAACCCGCTGGTCGCGGTGATCGTGGCGATCGTGGGGGCAGCGCCCCTGCCGGCGCCGGCCGACCCGGTGAAGACGAGAAGCGTCGCCGTCCGCGGCGCCGTCGCGCCAAGCCCGAAGCCATCGCGGCCCGTCTGAAGACGGGTGCCGAAGGCGTTGCTGAAGGCGGCGCCGCCGAAGACGTAGGCGACGCTGGTGCCGAGTCGGGCGAAGCAGCCGAGTGACCCACGAAGCGCGCACGTCTTCGTGACGAGCGCTCAGGAGACCGTGGCAACACCTGGGCGCCGCCGGCTTCAACCGGCGGCGTTCGTACAACAGCACCACGGCCGTACACAACGCAGGCCCCGCTGTACTCGCGGGGAATCCCGATAGACCGACGACTTTTTCAAATAGGCATCACGATGACGACACCGATCACGGCCAAGGCTGTCTCGGAGCTCCGCCAGCGCACCGGCGCCGGCATGATGGATTGCAAGAAGGCACTCGAAGAGACTGGCGGCGACATGGATGCCGCGGTCGAATACCTCCGCGCCAAGGGCATTGCCAAGGCCGAGAAGCGTGCTGATCGCTCCACGAGCGAAGGCATCGTCGGCGGGCAGCTGCTCGAGCATGGCCAGGCTGGTGTGCTCGTCGAAGTCGCGTGCGAAACGGATTTCGTAGCACGAAACGACGACTTCGGCGCGTTCGTGCACACGCTCGTTGCGCAGATGGCGCAGTCCAAGGCGGCAACGGCTGCCGAGTTCCTCGCCGAGCCGTTCCATGGCGACACGAGCAAGACGGTCGACGAGTACGTGAAGCTCACCGCTTCCAAGACGGGCGAAGCAGTCAACGTGAAGAAGGTGGCGCGCTTCAGCGCCGGCGAATCGGGACTGGTGGGGATGTATCGCCACCACAACGGCAAGCTGGGCACGTTGGTGCAGATCACGGCCTCGTCACCTGAAGTGGCGAAGCACGAGTCGACGCAGCAGCTGGTCAAGTTCATCGCCGAGCACATCGCCGCGTCGGCACCGCTCGCAGTGGATCGCAATGGCGTGCCCGCGGACAAGATCGAGAGCGAGAAGCGTATCGGTGAAGAGCAGGCCCGCGAAGCCGGGAAGCCGGAAGCGATGATCGAAAAGATCGCGACGGGCAAGGTCGAAGCGTTCCTCAAGGACGTCACACTCCTGCCGCAGGCGTGGGTGCGCGACCCGGCGATCACGATCGCCGCGCTGGTGAAGGATCACGCCGAACGTGCGGGTGGCACGATCGTCGTTGATGGTTTCGCGCGTTTGCAACTGGGCGCAGACTGAGAC
>CAYWCJ010000652.1:0-1722 GCA_964456595.1 uncultured Gemmatimonas sp.
CGGTCGCGACCAGGGCGCGGGGCGCGCTGTCGGTCCCGGTGCGCATCGCGGCAATGTCGCGACCTCCTCCGGCGCCGGTACGGAGTATCAGCCACAGGCCGTCGCGCGTGTAGGCCGCCTCGTCCACCGAGCTCGATACGGACAACAGGCGACGTGGCGGTGCGCTGCCGTCGGCGGGGACCTGATACGCGGTGCGCAGGCCGGCTTGATCCGATGTGAAGACAATCTCACGGCCATCGGCCGTCCAGCTCGGCCGATTATTCGCCGTGCCCCCGGCGGCGAGTCGCGAGAAGGTGCCGCTGGCGAGTGAGCGCAGCCACAGCTCCTCACGGCCGCCACGCTTCACGGAAACGGCCAGCCGCGTTCCGTCAGGCGAGAGCGACGGTGGTCCGAAGTTACCGCGCCACTCGGGGTCCACGAGCTTCTCCATGCCGTCGGTGCGCGACACCTGCACGACGCGGCGCGGCGCCACTGCCATGCTGTACACCAGCGTTCCGTTGTCGGACAGCGTGAATGGCGTGGCATCAGACACGCTTACGTCCACACCCTCCACCACCGCGCTGAACGCACCCGTGAGCGTACCCGCCGATGCATCGAAGCGCGCCGCCTGCAGCGTGCCATCCTCCTGCAACACGAGTATGTACCCCGTTGGCGCATACCGGCCAAAGCTGCCCGCCGCCAGCAGGGTGACCTTTGTGCTGGCGAGATCGAGAACGCCGACACTGGGATTGCCCGTGATCGGGTAGACGGTCAGCAACATCTTCGTGCCGCCGGGAAGCATCTGCGGCCAGTAGTAGAACAGCGCGTTCGCCGTCGTGTCCGGTCGCGCTACGAACTCCGGCGTCCCGCCGCTGGACGGAATTCGCATCAAGTCGCGCCCGAACGCGGGCCCACGCAGATAGTAGATCCACTCACCCTGCCACACGACGCCACGTCCGTAGGTGGAATCGGGCAAGAGCACGCGCGGGTTGCCGCCACCCAGTGGTACCACCTTGAGCGCGCCCGGAAATCCGCTGACCATCGCTATGGACTGACCATCCGGGGAGAACACCGCGCTCCACGCCTCGCCGGCACCGGCGATTGGCTTGGGCGTGAGGGCAGACAGCTCCCGTATCAACAAGCCGTTCTCTCGGCTGGCGTAGATGAAGCGCGAGCCGTCGGGGGCGACGGCGAGCGCGCCGGTCCTGGTGGCATTCTCCGGCACCTCAATCGCGAACGTGGCGACCGGTCCAGGCGGCGGGCGGCGCAGCCATCCCGCGGCCGCCAGTGCGCCGGTCACCGCCAGCACACCGGCGGTGATGAGTGTCGCCGCGCGCCAGCGCTTTCCATCAGGTGTTCCACGTGCCTCGGCCGCCCGCAACTCGCTGGCGGCGCCGGGCCCGTCGTCGCGATCCGTGAGCGCCTGCGCAAACTCCGCCGCCGTCGCGAAGCGGTCGGCCGGTAGCTTGGCCAGCGCCGTGAGCACGGCACGTTCGACCGCGCGCGGTACCGTGTCGCGCACCGTGAGCATCGGCTGCGGCTTCTCCGTCAGCACACGCGCGACGATCGCCTGCACGCTGCTGCCGGTGAACGGCGCGTCGCCCACGAGCATCTCGTAGGTCACGGCTCCCAACGCATAGATGTCACTGCGCGCATCGATCGTGCGTTCACCCATCGCCTGCTCAGGGCTCATGTACTGCGGCGTGCCGAGGCTGAGGCCCGTTTGCGTCATGCGCTGGCCGC
>CAYWCJ010000653.1:0-1722 GCA_964456595.1 uncultured Gemmatimonas sp.
CAAACGAGGCGTTTCGCTGCGTCAAAATCCGAGACTTTTCCTACAGCCTCGTTAGCCAGCGTTCGTCAACGCCGGGCGCGAAGACTGGTGAAACCCAGCGGCTGGGTTTAGTGTACACGTCACATGCCGACCGTCCTTGAATCCGATGGCTTTCAGGTGCGCATTCTGCTGCCGCCTCGCGAACATGGCCCGCCGCATGTGCACGTGTCGCGAGCCGGGGCCGAAGTGGTGATCCTGTTGCCCCTGGACGGTGAGGCGTTGGCCGTCCGTACCGTGTATCGCATGCGGACCGCGAACGTCATTGCTGCGGTTCGCCTTGTGGAAGCACACCTGCCGCTGCTCACGCAATTGTGGAGGACGTACCATGGCTGATCAATCCTTGAGCGACGCCGAGATTCTTCGGCAGATTCCGCCGGCCCGCGCGGCGGAGCAGTCCGCCCGGAAGCGCGGCCATCGGGCGCGCACCGTCCGCTTCGATCGCGCTCACGCGCGTATCGTCGTGGAACTGTCGAGCGGCGTCGTCTTCGCCTTTCCGGTCCGCTCGATTCCGGCGTTACGTCGCGCGACCCCGGGTGAGCTGGCTAAGGTCGCGTTGTCCGCCTCAGGCGGCGGCCTGCGCTGGGCGGCGCTCGATGTCGACCTGAGCGTGGCGGGGTTGCTCTTGGCGGCGGTCGACCCCGTCGAACGGGTGCGGCATCTGGCCGCGGAGGCCGGGCGCGCCACGTCGGAGGCGAAGGCGGCAGCTGCGCGAGTCAACGGGGCCAAAGGCGGCCGTCCGCGAAAGTCCGCGGCGCGTGCGGCTCCGACCACCCGGCGCAAGATCGCGGTCTAACGAGGCGTTGCTGCAGACAGGGTAGAACGGATGGCTCCCTGTTCGCTGCGCTCACTGGTCGCGATTTATTGGAAACAGCCCGCTGCAGAACGCAAAGCGTTGAGGCTGTAGAAAAAGCCTCAACGCGCGGTGCGTGAAGGCTCCGCTTCGCGCAGAATTCACGCGTGGACAAATGTCGCGCCGTGTTGGGCGGTTTTTCCCCGGCCATATGGTCGTGATCGCGTCGTGGGCGACGCGGCGCAGCGCTCCCGGCTCCGGTTTTACGCGGCATATCCCGCATGCGTCAGCTTTTCGATGTTGTGCACCAAGCAAAAGAGCAGCCATTGGCCGTTTACCTTGGTACGGCCACGCAGCGTGAAGCGATCGAGCCGCTTGTTGTCACGCAGGTTGCCGAAGACGGGCTCCACGGTGCCAAAGCGTTGGCCGTACTGCTCGCGCCCCTCCGGCGTATCGAGGCGCTGCTGCATGCGCATCGTGTGCGTCTCGCGCGCCGCTGTGTCTTCACGCCCCCGAAAGCACGCGACGTTGCGCACCGCCGTGGTCTCTGGGGTGCTCAAGCACTGGGCGCGCAGCGTACACGGCGCGCAGTCGCGCTTCGCGCCCTGGAAGTGTTCACCGACATACCCATTCGTGACGTTGCGGGCTCCTCTTCGGTTCAGTGACTTCCCCGCGGGACACACACACGTGCGCGCGTCGGTGTCATACGTGAAATCACTTGGCGTCAACAGCGGCAATGCCTTCTTCGCGGTCCCTGACTTATCGTGCAGCGGATCTGGCGCACTCGTGTGGTGGTCGCGATCCGCAAACCGTTCGTCGCGCTTCCGCATGTCGGGATCGGCGATGAGAGCCGGCACTTCACGGGCCGCGAGCGATGCCAGATTCGCTTCGCT
>CAYWCJ010000654.1:0-1706 GCA_964456595.1 uncultured Gemmatimonas sp.
AGGCGGACCGGATCATACCGCGCTGCGCAACTTTGGGCGTACCGAACGCGCGTTCGTAGAGTGTGATTCCGATCTCATCGATCGCATCGACCGTGATGTGCGCCGCACTCGCGCTGTCGTCACCGACGAGACGGTGCAGCTTCTGCCGAAGCATGCGTGCCAGCGTGATCGAGAATGTTGTCACGAGCACACGCGCGTTCGGAGTGGTGCGCGCGAGATGCGCCGCGCGGTGCTGCGCAACAACCGTCTTGCCGGTGCCGGCGGATCCGGCCACGCGCGCCGGTCCATTGAACTGTCGCTCGACGAGATCGCGCTGCGACGGGTGCAGGAAGACCGACCACTTTTCCCACGGAAACGCGAGTGCGCGCTCCAGCTCCTCCACGTTGGACATCACGCGGAAGCGACGCTGCGCATCCGGGTGCGTGAACGGATCGAACGAACGTTCTGCGACTTTCCGTAACGCTGGCGTGCGGCCAACCGCGAGCTCCAGCAACGCGTCCGCCGTTTCGCCCGGGAGATGCTCGGCCAGATCAAAAATCGAATCTTCGGTCGCGGCCAGCGCGTCGCTCAACCATTCCTCAGGCACGCCATACTCGAGCAGTTGTGTTGAACTGACATGCTCGAACACCCGACGCGATGTAATAGCGGCCGGATACGCGAGCTGCTGCTCCGCGACCATTCTCGTTAGTACCTGCACCACGCTTTCGCGGAGCTCGACCAATTGCGCCGCGCCGGTGACCGGATGCGTGACGAGTTTGCGTCGCTCAGCCCACGCATACGCCTTGTCATGATGGTCTACATAGCAGAGCAGCAGCGACTCGTCGGTGCGATGCACGCTCAGGCGCAGATCTCCACTCGCGCGTACCGACCAGAAGTGCTTGTCTTTCGCGCGGTCGAGTTTGTGAAACGACAGCCCGGGTGCAGCGATGTTCATCTGCAGGTCGAAGGCTGTCGTCTTGACGACTTTCTGTTCGTCGCCGGTGAGTCGCGCGAGTGCTGTGGTGAAGGTGTCGGCGATGAGGAAGTTCATGGCGATGGTCAGCGACGGCTTAAGTCAGCCGCTGCCGCCGAAGTCAAACCGGGCGCGACGAGAATGGCGGGCGTCGCAGTGAATTGGTTACCCTGCACGAACAGCGCAGGGTAGATTCCAGTAGCCCACACAAGGAGTGACATGCCCATCCTCCCGGTTGAATGCGATCCGGACGTGCTCGGTGGTACGCCGGTCTTTGTCGGGACTCGCGTTCCGTTCCAGACACTCCTCGAATATCTGGAGGGTGGTGACTCGCTGGGCACGTTCCTCGACCACTTTCCGACGGTGAGTCGCACGCAGGCGATTGCGGCGTTGGAAGCCGCGAAGGAAGTGCATTGGCCCGTGTGAGCGCTAGGCCGCGCCGCGATTCATCATGTGAATGGCCTCGTCGTGCGTTACCTCGGCCGCGTCTGCGAAGACAGCCCGTAGCGCCTCCGGCGTGAGCTGCGGGTAGCTCTCCAAAACCTGCTCCTGAGTCCAGCCGGCCGCAAAGTGACCAAGCAGAAAGTCTGCCGTGAGCCGAGTACCGCGCACGACCGGCTTACCGGCCAGCACCAGAGCATCCGTTGCGATGCAGTCACGCCAATCCATGGCCTCCCCACTTGAGCGGGGTCTTGAGCTACTAGGTCTGCGACCGCTTGAAAACTAGCTTAATAAATCTGGCAATCGGCGGTTG
>CAYWCJ010000655.1:0-1702 GCA_964456595.1 uncultured Gemmatimonas sp.
GTGACGTGGAACGTGCAGGGTGTTCCGGTGCGCACTGTCATCACGAGTCTGCGCACGGTGAACTGGGCGCGCTTCGAGGCAAACTTCTTCATCGTGTTTGCGCCCGAAGCGATCCGCAGCGCGCCGCAGCAGTTCGTGCTGGTGGCGAACGTGCCCGACGCGTCCGTGCTGGCAGAAGTCCAGCGCGATGTGGTTCGTCGATTCCCGAATATCTCGAGCCTCGACCTCACGTTGGTCCGCCAGACGATCGGCTCGATCGTCAATCGGGTCACGCTGGCGATTCGCTTCCTCGGTCTTTTCTCGATCGCCATGGGCATACCGGTGCTCTTCAGCGCCGTCGCGGCGACTCGACGCGCGCGATTGCGCGAAGGAGTCTTGCTGCGAACCCTTGGTGCGTCTCGCGCGCAGGTCGCACGCGTGCTGCTTGCGGAGTACGCGGCCCTGGGCACACTGGGTGCGCTGACCGGCATGGTGTTGGCGTTCGGTGGCGCCTGGGGGCTGACCCGATTCGTTTTTGACGATCCGTTTGACCCAGCGGTGCTACCCGCGTTTGCGATCGCCGGCGGCATGTTGCTGCTGACGATGGGGATCGGGTTGCTGACCAGTCGCGATGTGTACAAGTCCACACCGATGGCCGCGATTCGCGAGGCGTAGCGCTCGGGCTGGCGAGTGGAGACGCGAGGCCGGTCTTAGCGACGAATCAGACCGTAGCCATCGGGCGTGTCGGAACCGGGGCGCAGACTGACCCAGACGCGCAGTCCGGGCAACGAGCTAAGCATCGGAGGTACGACTGGCAAGCGTTTGCGACCGGTACCGTCGGTCAGCGTGAGCCCCCACTCACCATCCGTCCGATCGAGTACGCCGTCGAATGCCGGCACCCCCTTTACCGCACGCACGATGTAGTCGGACACGACCACGTCGCGCGGCGCGACCTTGAAGCCGCGCACCACGATCTCGGTACCTACGAGACGCGACATGCCGGTGGTCGCCATACCGCTCAACGCGATGTTGATGTCGCCCTCGCGCTGATACAGCACCAACTGCGGCGCGGTTGCATCGCCGATCAGCGCCACCACACCGCGCACCGTGTCACGGCGCACGCGCGCGACCGCATCCGAGCCGGCGATCAGATTGCGCGCTTCTGCCCGGGCCATCGAATCGCCGCGTGCGTGCGCACGTGCCGTCATCGTGCCGCCGGATCCGGTTGACGCAGGAAAAGCGGGATCAATCGTACCCGCCACGGTCCCCGAGTCCAGCACTCGACGCATGCGACTGTCCGTATCGAGACGCAGCGAATCGAGAATGAACGCTTCGCGCGACGGCTGCGCGAGCAACGCATCGCCTCGGAGCGCGATCGAATCGAGTCCGGGGATGTCTCCACTGACGACGACAGTGCCGTCGTCGGCAACGCCACGACAGGCGCCGAGCACGAGCATAAGCGTCGAGGCCACGATCAACGCTCGGCGAAGACGTGACGTGGATCGGAGACGATTCAGCGAAGTGGGCATACCAAGGCTAAAGTACCTGTGGGCCGCGTCTCGTCAACGCATTCCGCTACTCCGGCTGGTGACGTTTCGCCACCACGACAGCGCGCCATGCGACTCCGCGCGTCGTCCGATTGCCGGTACGGTGACATGTCGGCGATGACGCGATTCCAGCCGCGAAACAGTGTGAGCACACGCACCGTGTCAGCCACGTACAC
>CAYWCJ010000656.1:0-1698 GCA_964456595.1 uncultured Gemmatimonas sp.
GCCGCACTCCCCCTAACGGGGCAGCATGCCACGCCCCAGAATCCGAAGGAAGGGCAACGGCCGCCCGCGCCCCGGAACTTCCCCATCGACACGCGTCGCTCTCATGATGACCGCACATCGCACCGGCACCCTCGCCCGCTTCGCCATGGCCTATGTGCTGGCCGGCGGTCGTGGCTCCCGTCTGTACGAACTCACCGATCGGCGCGCCAAACCGGCCGTCTATTTCGGCGGCAAGACGCGCATCATCGACTTTGCGCTGTCCAATGCGCTCAACTCGGGCATTCGCCGCATCGGGGTCGCCACGCAGTACAAGGCGCACAGTCTCATTCGACACCTGCAGCGTGGATGGAATTTCCTGCGCCCCGAGCGCAACGAAAGCTTCGACATCCTGCCGGCGAGCCAGCGCGTCTCGGAAACGCAGTGGTACGATGGCACCGCCGACGCGGTCTTCCAGAACATCGATATCATCGAGACGTACAACCCGGAGTTCATGGTGATCCTGGCGGGGGATCACATCTACAAGATGGACTACGAGTTGATGCTGCAGCAGCACGTCGATCAAGACGCGGACGTGACGATCGGCTGTCTCGAGGTGCCGCGGCTGGAAGCGGCGGGGTTCGGTGTGATGCACGTCGATGCGGCGGATCGGATCGTCTCGTTTCTCGAGAAGCCGGCCGATCCGCCGGGCATCCCGGGCAATCCGAACATGTCGCTGGCCAGCATGGGGATCTACGTCTTCAAGACGACGTTCCTGTTCGATCTCCTCAAGCGCGACGCCGCCGATCCCCACTCCTCGCGCGATTTCGGCAAGGATATCGTTCCGTATGTAGTGCAGAACGGCAAAGCAGTCGCGCACCGCTTCGGCACGTCGTGCGTGAAATCGGAAGGAGAGCAGGAAGCGTATTGGCGTGATGCCGGTACGATCGACGCCTACTGGGAAGCGAACATCGATCTCACGAGCGTGGTGCCGTCGCTCGATCTGTACGATCACAACTGGCCGATCTGGACGTACGGGGAGATCACGCCGCCGGCGAAGTTTGTGCACAACGAAGATGGCCGTCGCGGACTTGCGCTCAACTCGCTTGTCTCCGGCGGCTGTATCGTGTCGGGCGCGCGGCTGCACAAATCGCTGCTCTTCACGGGCGTCAAGGTACACTCGTATTCGTACCTCGACGGCGCGGTCGTTCAACCGTATGTCGATATCGGGCGACAGGTGCGACTGCGCAACGTGGTCATCGATCGTGGGGTGCAGATTCCGGCGGGGCTCGCGGTTGGCGAGGATGCAGAGCTCGACGCGACGCGCTTTCGTCGCACCGACAAGGGCATCGTACTCATCACGCAGCCGATGATCGATCGGTTGGTGGGGAATCCGAACACGGCGGCGCCGGGACCGTGACCCCTCCCACCTGACGCTTCACCTCGCGTCGCGCATATTCCCGTCATGCCCCCCGACGTGACGCCAGAGACGCTCCTCGTTCAGCTCGACGCGGAACTCGAAGCCGACACTACGCTCGCCGCCGCCGAACCGATCCTCGCACTCGCCGCGGAGTACCTCGCGTCCACGCGCACGGGCGAAGGGCCGGTGTCCACCTGGCATTCGGCGCAGACGATCGTCGACCGGCTCGAGGCGGAGATGCCCAGACGCGGTCGGTCCATGGCAGACGTCGCCAAGCGCCTCGCCAGCCATCTGCTCGAAGA
>CAYWCJ010000657.1:0-1696 GCA_964456595.1 uncultured Gemmatimonas sp.
ACGATGATCTGATTCAACATCTTCTCGGGGTTTTCCGCCGAGGAGATGAGGTCGTTCAGATTCGACTTGATCAGCGTCGAGAAACGGTCGAAGATGCCCATGGTTCAGCGAACCTCTCGGAAGGCAGCCAACTCGCGCATATGCGTGGTCAGCGAGAGCGTCAGGCTTTCGTAGGACGCAAGGAACTCCTCATAGTCGAGATGCGAGAGTTCCAGCGCTTCGGTGAGCACGATGGCGTCGCCGTCGATGCCATACGAGCCATGCAGCAGATCGGTGGCGTTCAGTTCGAGCAGCCGTCGGCTCAGTGCCGCGACTTCGGCGACATCGGCCGGAATCGGCATCACCTTGACCCGCATCAACAGCACCGGCGGATTGTGGGTGATCACGACATCAAAATCGAGCGGACCGCTGGGTCGAACGATCCACAGACCGGGTTCGACTTCGGCGTGCGATACGCCGTCGGTGCCGAGGCGATCGAGAAACGCTTCGACATCTTCACGAGTAATCATTGGGCGAGTCCTGTTGGGTTCAGTCCCGCTTCCGTACGGCGGGGTCGGCGGCAACGTTTCGACCAACCGCACAGCGATTGGTGACACGTATCTGTGGCAGAAGCTACGTGCGCGGGAAGCGAAGAGCTACGGCGCCACCGGCGGGACGGTGTTGGCACGCCCGGGTCCTACGGACACCGACCAGCGTGTAACGGGGCCCGTCGTCCTTCTGTGCTGAAGAGAAGGCGGCCGTCTGCCAACCACACCAACCCCTCTCCTTGGCGCATGCGCAGTGGCGCCAGATCACAAGTGCCAAGGAGGGAACCCGGTCGGCCCGACGTGCCGTCGACCGCGAAGATGAAGACCCGCTCGTAGCTGAGCACAGCCAGGCGGCGCGAGCCGGTGCTGTCAGCAGACGAGATCGAGGCGTCCGTGACCCAGGTTCTATCGTTCGACGCGAGGGGCACGATCGGGAGTGAGTCCACCAGCGCCGCGACCTGCCTGTCGCTGGACGACCACACCGACGCCGGCAGGCGATAGAGCTGCACCGGGCGTGAGACGCCGTTGGGCGCCATCATGGGGCGCTTTGTGAGCAGCCAGATGGACGTGTCGGGAGAGACCCATATCGACTCGACGTCGCGTGACCCATCCGGATAGCGGAAACGCAGCGCGACCGCGGGGGCCGTGCCCGAGTCGCCTGGCGCGGGTTCGGCTACCCGCCAGATGGTGACGGACGGCTGACGCGCACCGTTGTCGCCGACGTCGCCGATGTAGAGACAGGAACCCGATGCGCATGGACCGAGAGCAATCGCTTCCCAGTCGCGATTGGACGCGTCCGTTACGCGCGTGATGCCGAGCGAGGCCCCGGTGCTGTCGTAGGCGAAGAGCAGCGCGTCGTTGCCGCTGTCATTCTGCGACCAGAAGACGCCTGCATTCATTTCGCTGCGCACGACGCCCGATGCTTCCACCAACCCAGGGGTGTTGAACGCGCCGGGCTGTGACGACTCGCGCAGCGCGGTGACGACCGTGCGTTCGACTTGGCGCTGCGGCCCGCAGGCCGCAAACGAAACGAGCAGCAATGCCGCGATCGCGATCGAAGCTGCGCGCAAACGTCGGTGCCATCTCGGCGCGTGCGAGTACGACTTCCCTGCGAGAGAAATCGCGGTCACTCGCGTCGCTTCAACGCGTATAGTCGCTCGCGCGCGAGC
>CAYWCJ010000658.1:0-1685 GCA_964456595.1 uncultured Gemmatimonas sp.
CCTCGCCGCCTGTCCGGGAGGACGCGATGAAGCGGCAGGTTGACGCGCATGAGCAGCCGCCGCACACCACGGCACGCCAGGGATTCTGGGCAATCTGGGTGCAAGTCGCGCCGACGGGGCCGCGTCTGCGCCTAAAAACATGGATCCCCGTGAAGCGGGACAAGCGAGGCAAACTGCAGGGCGGACCGCAGGCGGCGGCGGTGCTCTCGCGACTTGCCGTGTTGTGGGAGGGCGGGACGCGCCGCTGGGACGTCTTGGAGGCGCTCCGTGCGAAACAGTTCACGCTCGACGAGCTGGACGCTCGTCTGCAGCAGCGCGGAGTCGAGGGAGCCGCGGCACTGTTCGAGGAAACGCGTGCACCCGCGACGGCACCAGGGGCCGACATTGACCTCGTGCCGCTTGTCCAGCAGTGGATGGCATCGCCACTGAATCGGCAAAATGGCAAGGGGATGATCTCGGTGCCGCGGCGGCTGCAAGAGGTCGCCCGCGTGCTCAAGCTGATCTCGCCGGCATTGCTCGCGTGGAACAACGCCTGTGCGCTCGCCGCCCGGCCGACGACGCGGAACCAGCCACCGAAGCCACGGCCGGCCCAGCCGGTGTTGCCCGTGTTTCCGCTCGCCGCGTTGACCGCGGAGCGGATTCAGGCGCACCTCGGCGCCCACTACAGCATGGAGCCAAGTCCGGAGCAGCGCGATAAGCTGGAAAGCGCGCAACCGAATGTGTCCGTGCTGACGAGATCGCTGCTGACGGGGCAGGGCGACGGCGCCCGAGCGGCGTTCGACGGATTCCGGGTGTTCGCGCGGTGGTTAATCGCCCAGGGTGTCCTGCGTGACGATCCCACGGCAACGCTGAACAAACCGAGCGAGTCTACCATGAAGATCCGCAAGCTAGGCTCGCAGGCAGACGTGGAAACGCTGGCGCGTCGGCTCCCGTCGCCGATGGACGATATCTGGCGAATGCTCTGCGGCACCGGTCTCGAGCCGTCGGTTGGGCTGCACCTCGATCTCACGCATATGGATGCCGTGCGCAAGGAGATCATCGGCCTGGGCACGAAGAACCTCACGCGTCAGCGGCGGGTGGAGACCAGCGATGCCGTGTGGGGCGCCATTGCGCCGCACCTTGTGTCCGCGACGGAAAGCGGTCGAGAGTCGTTGTGGCCACGCGTCGACGCGAAAGGGCGCAAAATTACGCGCTTTCTCTTCGCGGAAGAGGTCAGGCGGGCGAGCGCGGAACTGGTGGCAGAGGGGGCCACACAATTTCGCGACATTCATCCGTACTCGGCGCGTCACACGTTTGTCGTGCTCGCGCTCGAAGCGGGAGTACCGGCGAGGGAGGTCGCCGATCAGCTGGGCCAGCGGGACGAAACGATGGTGCTCAAGCGGTATAAGCTGTGGCTGCCGAAGCCGGGGCGCATCCGGGCCGCGCTCAACGCGCAGCAGGGGGCTCACGCCGCGTCGGCCACGCCCCACGGCACGAATCCACCCTGAGCGCCTCGCGCCCGCGCGGGGGGTATCACGGGCCGCCCGCGGCGCTTCGGCGTCCGATGCGGTCGTGTGGCGTCGCCGCCCGACACGGT
Organism: uncultured Gemmatimonas sp.; assembly: GCA_964456595.1. Taxonomy (GTDB): domain Bacteria; phylum Gemmatimonadota; class Gemmatimonadetes; order Gemmatimonadales; family Gemmatimonadaceae; genus Gemmatimonas. The sequence goes on from CAYWCJ010000658.1 coordinate 1,577, forward strand.
GGCTCGCGCCCGGTGGAATGGCTGGCGGGTCGCGCTTCTGCGCCCGCGCGGCGGCGGCGGCGCCGCCGGGCCGAAGGACGACATTGGGAGGCCGCGTTGGCCCGGTTGG
>CAYWCJ010000659.1:0-1681 GCA_964456595.1 uncultured Gemmatimonas sp.
ACGCTGGTGTCCGCGTCCGGCGGCGCCAACAACACGCGCTACTTCGCGTCGCTCAGCGATCGGCAGGAGTCGGGCATCATGCTCAACACCGGCGCGCGTCGCACCGGTGGCCGCATCAACATCGATCAGACCATCGGCTCGAAGCTGACCGCGAGCATGGGCATCGATGTCACGCGCAACTTCTTCCAGCGCGGTCTCGGCAACAACAACAATGCCGGCGTCAGCCCGACCTACGAGTTTGGATACACGCCTGCCGTCATCGATCTGCTGGCGAAAGGCCCGGATGGACGCTACGTCCGCATGCCGTTCAATGGCGGCGGCGTCTCGACGGCCAATCCGTTCGAAGTCATCAACGCGGTGAAGAGCGATGAAACGGTGTTCCGTCAGGCCGGTAATCTACGCCTGGGCTATACGGCACTGACGACGGCGCGTCACAGCGTACAGCTGTCGTTCCTTGGCGGCTTCGACCGCTATCAGCAGGAAGGCGTGCAGTACTCGCCCAACTACCTGCAGTTCGAGCCGGCCGACGGCTTCCTCGGCACGGCCGGACAGAACAACGTGTCCAGCCTGCAGACCAACAACGGCTTGAACGCCGTGTGGACCTGGACGCCCGCAACGTCGCTCATCACGTCCATCACGACGTCCGTCGGTGGGTCGTACGAGCGGCAGGCGCAGTCGGTGTATCGCATTCGCGGTCGCGGTCTGCTCCCTACGCGCCAGACGGCAGCGGGTGCGGCTGACATCGCGACGGAAGACACGCGCACCCAATTCCGCGACCAGTCGTACTACGTCAATGAGCAGTTGCTGCTGCTCGACGAAAAGCTTGCCCTGAACGCCGGTTTCCGTGCCGACCGTTCGAGCGCCAACGGCGATCGCGAGAAGTTCTACGTCTTTCCGAAGTACTCGGGCTCGTACCGCTTCACGAAACCGTTTACCGACAAGATCGACGAGTTCAAGTTCCGCGGCGCCTGGGGCCAGTCGGGTAACCGTCCTCGCTGGGCGGACCGTGACATTCTCTACGCCGATGGTGGCATCATCGCCGGACAAGGTTCGCTCGTGTCGGCCGGCCTGCTCGGCAACACGGCGATCAAGCCGGAAGTCATGAACGAGCTGGAGTACGGCGTCGACGCCTCGTTCTTCGGTTCGCGCGTCGGTCTCGAGTTCACCAAGTACCAGCGCAAGATTACCGATCTGCTGCTCACGTTCCCGTTGCCGCCGTCCTCCGGCCTCGGCAATCAGATCATCAACGGCGGACAGCTCTCGGTGCTGGGTACCGAAGCCGTGTTGTCGCTGGTGCCGCTGCGCAGGGGCAGCTTCGAGTGGACCAGCCGCATTCTCTTCAACCGCAACGCGCAGTACACGAACAACCTGCCTGTGCCGTCGTTCGCGGCGCCCGGCTCGTTCGGTTCGGCCTACGGCCGCAACTTCTTCGTGGCCAACACGCGTTCCTCGCTGATCTGGGGCAATGCGCCGTTTGGGGCAAACGGCGTTGTGCGCGACACGATCCTGTTTGACTCGAACCCGATCCACACGACGACGTTCAACAACGATTTCGCGTTCAAGCGCTTCACGTTTTCGTTCCTCGCCGACTGGCGGAACGGCGGCTACGTGTCGAACATGACGAACAACCTGTGGGATGAAGGTGGCAACTCGCGTGACTATGACGCGCCGGCTCCCACGT
>CAYWCJ010000660.1:0-1680 GCA_964456595.1 uncultured Gemmatimonas sp.
GTCACTGCCAGCGCGCTCACCGACCCGCCGATGATGCCTGCGGCCAGCGGTCGATAGAGCGCGCCACCGCTGCCGAATCCGAAGAGCAGCGGCAAGACGCCTGTCACCGTCGTGATGCTCGTCATCGCGATCGCGCGCAATCGCTGCGCCCCGCCAAGCCGCACGGCATCGTCCACCGAGTGCCCGTCTTCCCGAAACTTCCGAATGGCGTCGAGCTTCACTACCGCTTCGTTGTCCGCCATGCCGATCATCACCACGATGCCGATGAGCGAGACGGCGTTGAGCGACTGTCCGGTGAGCCAGAGCAGGATGACGGCGCCCGCACCAGCGAGCGGCACCGTCAGCATGACCACGAACGGAATCGAGAAGCTGGCGAACTCGCCGGCCAGCACCAGAAACATGAGTAGCGCAGCCAGCACCAGCACGAGCGTGAGTTCGCTGCTGGTACGCGCGCGTTCGGCGTCGGCACCGGCCACCTGCCATGTCACGCCAGGCGGCAGCGCGAACGCGCGCATGCGTTCTGTCACCTCATCGTTTGCGCGTGCCGTACCGCCCGATTCGACGATGCCCTCGATGATGGTGACGGGGCGCTGCCCAACGCGCACGACCTCGAGCGGCGCTCGTGTTTCATTCACGCGCACCAACTGCCCCAGTGGAACGCCACGAATAGGTGTGCGCAGTGCCGTCTCCAACTCCTCGTTGCGCGCGCCGACGTAGCGCACCGTGATGGGGGTGCGGCGATCAGTCTCGCGCAGTTCGCTCGCACTGACGCCGCCGAGTGCACCGGCCAGCGCACTGGCCACCAGTTGCGGGGCGATGCCGCGCTCCGCCATGCGCGCGCGTTCGAGGGAGATCTCGACGATCGGCTGCGTTTCGGCGTAGGCACTGCGCACATCTGAGAGGGTTGGCAACGTGCGCATGGCGGCGCGTACCGAATCGGCCCATTGCTGCGACTGCGTCGCATTGGGCGCGGAGAGCTCCACGCGCACCAGTCGACCTTCGCGACCGATCAGCGAGCCGAACTCCGACTGTCCGGCGAGATCGATGGCCAACGCACCATTCGCCAGATCAGGCACCGCGGAGCGCAGTCGCTGTGCGAAGTCGGCGGCACTCGCGTCGTCGGGCACCGGCACTATGAGCTGTGCCGTCGCACTCGAGCCGGGGTCGGCACCGGCGAGGATCTCCTCGTCGGTGGCTTTGCCGATGCGTGCATAGATGCCACGCGCGCCCAAGGTGCGGGCGGCGTTCGAGAGTCGCTCCGTTTGCGTGGACGTCGCGTTGATGCTCGTGCCTTGGGGCAATTGCAGCTGCGCCACCAGCACGCCTTCGTCCACGCGTGGGAGGATTTCCTTGGGCAGGCGCCAGACCAGCACCCCGGTGACGAGCATCGCGACCGCGGCCAAGGCGAACACCGTGCCCGTGTTGCGCAGCGACCAGGTAACGCCGCGTTCGTAGGCGTGGGTGAGTGACGCGCCCCATCGGTCGAGCATCGTTCCAACGCGCGATGTCGACTGGGCGCTGCTTCTCAGGTGTTTGCCCTGCGATTCGTGGCGCACGCGTGATCGTCGTCCGACGATGATGACCGGCATGAGTGTGAGCGCCAGCAGGAGCGACGCCGCCACCGTGGTCACGACGCTCAGCGACAGATCGCGAAAGAGCGCGGCGGCGAGACCGCGCACG
>CAYWCJ010000661.1:0-1678 GCA_964456595.1 uncultured Gemmatimonas sp.
CCGCCACGGTCACGCCATGACCGAACGCCAGATGCTCGATGAACAGCTGTGCATTCGTCACGTGCTGCTGCGCGGTCGTGCTGGCTCGTGCACGCATGCGCTCACCACGTCCATTCTCCAGCCACGCAGCCAAACGCTCGACACGTTGCGTCTCTGGTTCAAGCGCCGCCCGCATCGCGTCGTCCGTTGCCGCCTCCCGCGAAAACGTCGCGTTCGGATCTGCAGCGAAACCCGTCGCGCACCCGGCACGCAGCACGGTCGGTGCAGGCCACACGCGCACGTCCGCCGGCGACCGTGACCCGCGATACGCCAGTCGGAGACCGGTGTCGGCGTCATGCCACTCGACGGGCGTGTCGAGCGGCAGATGATCGTCGGGCAACAGATCCGGCACCACGACCAGACGTGCGACGGCGTCGAGCGTCTGCGTCAGCAGCGTCACGTGCGCGCGCGACACGCCTCCCGCTGGTGTATTCGCACAGCTCAGCAACGGATATGCATCGGGGCCAGCGACTGTCCAGCCATGCGTGCGAAACTCCTGCTGCATCGCCCGAGGCAACTGCAGTCGGCCGTCGAAGTACAGCGAAACCATCGCGCCCTCCAGTCCGCTCAACAGCGCGTTCGGATCGTCGAGTGTAAACGCGCGCATGTAGTCGGCATCGCGTTCGTACAACACGAGTCCGAATTCCTCGCCACCGGCGCCAAGCACGCATGCGGTCCACGGGCGCGCCGGCGCATCCGAGGGGTGAACGCTCAGCGCTTCGCTGTCGGCGAGGCGATGCCACGGTCGTGCGGCGTGAAAGCGCGCGGCGGCGTCGAGCAGCGCGCGCATCGGCGCATCGTCCAGGTGCCACGCGCTCCACGTCTGCGGAAATGACAGCAGGGTGATGCCTGCATCCGGTTGACCGTTGTCGTCGCCATGCACACCGTCTCGCATTCCGCGCGCCGCCGCGTCGAGATGCGGGAGTCGCCTCGCGGCTTCAACGCGCGTCCCCGACAACAGCGGTGTCATCGCATCGGCCACCGCTGCATGGCGCACGCGCATCAACTCCGGCATCGGGAAGTCGACGCCGCTTTCCGCGCGAAGTCGCGCCACCGCACGCTCCATCCACGCGGCCAGCCAGGCGGCGACCTCCACCGGTTCACTCGGTGGGTTCGAATCGATATGCGCATCCAGCAACTGCTCACCCACCATCAGCAACAGCACGCAAGCTCGACCGGTCGACTCGTCCTCGGTCGGTGGCACCGGCACCGCGTCCAGCTCCCACACATCCAGCGCGTCGAGATTGCGCAGCACGTCGGCCGACGCGCGTTGCCCGAGCGACCGTTCGCTGCCATCCGCCCCGTCGCCTTGCACCAATCGGAGTGTGCGCGCGCGTGCGTCATCTGCCGCCAGACAACAGGCCTTGTACTTTCGGCCCGAGCCGCAAGGACAGGGGTGATTGCGATTGGTGCTCATGTAGATGGGCGCGTGGTGAAGCCGTCGGGCGTGAGACAACGAAGCGATGCGCAGAAGCATAAGCGCCTTGCTCCAAGCGGAGACCGGGCGGAGGCCGGGGGGAGGCCGGGTGGATATTCCGGACGATTGAAACCTTCCAGTGGTGCGCATCCGTCAAAAGTGATGAGTCCGTGCAGTATTGGCCGCCGTAGTCATCCCCTCGACGCCCCCTCCCCCATGCTA
>CAYWCJ010000662.1:0-343 GCA_964456595.1 uncultured Gemmatimonas sp.
GTCGGCGGTCACGAGGTGCGCGCCTTTGTATTCCACCGCCAGCACGCGGCCGTCGGTGAGCAGGCATACGAAGTCGGGATAAAAATTCGCGGTCGCGCGGCGCAGCCAGAACGGGCCTTTTCTACTGAGATTGCGCACCCACGTTTTCACTTCGGGCAAGCCGTCGAGATAAACGGCGCACTCAAACTCTTCACCTTTGCTGTGCAACTCACCGGGTGCGGGCGCGTAGAAGTGTTTGGTAAATTTGTGCCCGCCGTCGTAGAGCCAGCTCGGTTCGTAGCGCGTGGCGGCGAGGTCGATCGTCATCGTGTCGCTGACCGTGAGCTCCGACTCGGGTAGCAGC
>CAYWCJ010000662.1:353-1678 GCA_964456595.1 uncultured Gemmatimonas sp.
GGTAGCAGCAGCGCTTGAAACGCATCGAGTCGCTCCGTTTCGCGATGTTGGCGGATGCGTTGCGCGAGCGCTTCGGCGAGGCGGTGACGGTCCAGCACCAACGGGCCGAGGTCGGTCAGGCCGCGCGCGGCCATGAGGCCGTTGATCGCTTTGCGCAGGAAGAGAGCGGACTCGACGCCGACGATTTCGCGGCGTTCCTCGGGGTCGCGAAACAGGTTTCGATCCAGCCAGACGATGAGGCGATCCAAACTCCAGTCGCTGCCGCCCGCGAGGGTCATCACTTGTTGGTGCAGCCGTCCCACAAAATCGACCGTGCCCTCTTCCTCGACAGCATCGGTGCGCTCGGTGCGGACTTTGCCGCTCCCTTGATCGACATCGACCAACCCCAACTCTCCGGCGGCTCGCTTCGAGGGGTAGAGCGTTTCCGAGAGCATTGCGTCGCGTTCACTCAAGCGCCACGGGCGCTCCAGCAGGTGCGTGGCCTCAAAGGGCTCCAGCAGGTCGCCTTGGCGGATGGCGAGCAGGGGAATCTTGAAGTCGATCTTGGCTTGCAGGCCGGGCTCGCGCGCGATGCGTCCGCCCGCGCCCCACGCGGCCACAGCTTCGGCCACGGTCTTCACCGCCTCCGTCACTTGCGCCTGAATCGCCGGGGCTTTCACGCAGGAGAGCGCCCAGGTGTGCTCCGTCTCGGTGAGCGGCGCCTGCACGGTGAGCGTGCCGGCCTTCACATCGAAGGAAACTTTGCCGAGCAAGGCCGGCGCGTGCGTCGCCACCAGCGTCGCATCGAAATCCTCGGGATGCACCGCGATCACGACCGGTTGCGCCGCGAGCGGCAGCGTGCCGCCGCCGTCGCCGCCGGAGATGATGAGACGCTCGGCCTCCGCTCCGGTAAAACCGTGCAGCTCCAACGCGGCTTTCAGCTCGCCCAAGACTTCCGCGAGCGTAGGCGACACGGAGAAGACGTAGGCTTCGTTGAGCGCGGGCTCGGTCTTGAACGCCGCCTTGGGCAGGCGTAGCACGCGACCCACGATCTGCTCGATGGCCGTCGCCGAACGCGTCTCCTGCAAGCTGCACAACACATACGCAAAGGGGCAGTCCCAGCCTTCGCGCAGCTTTTGCACGGTCAGGATATACCGCACCGGGCAATCCGGCGCGGCGAGGTCGCGCACGTCCTTCAACTCATCGAGCTTGCCGGTGCAGATTTTGATCTCGGCCTCGGGGATACCGTGCTCCGCCACCAGGTGTTTTTTCAACTCGATGGTGTGCTCCACGTCGCGGCCTTGGATGAGAGCGATGGGGCGCAGGTATTCGCCGGAGGCCTGGCC
>CAYWCJ010000663.1:0-1661 GCA_964456595.1 uncultured Gemmatimonas sp.
CGTCTCGGGGGCGATCAGGAGGAACACCACGTCGCGCTGCCCGCGTGCGGCGAGCGAATCGCGTAACGTGGCAATGCTCGACAGTTCCGCCACGCACGGTGCACACCACGTGGCCCAGAGGTTGAGGAAGATGGGGCGGCCTCGGTACGCGTCGATTCGTACGTCTGTGCCGTCGAGTGTCCGCACGCGCCAGTCAAACGGCAGCGCGGGACGCGCCGAGGGCGCAAGGAGGGTCGATATGGTGGTCTTGACAGGGACACGCTGTGCTTGGACCGGTCCGCTCCAGCACACGGCGACGCCCGTCGCGACCACGCCCATGACCAGCCCGCACCCGGCCGACAGCCACGAAACGCTGAGGGTGGCGACGGCAGTTCGAAGGACGAGAGCAGACAGCGGCATGTGACGGGAAAGGCTGAATATTAGGCTCGGTTTCACATCGAGCGGATATCATCAACAATTAATATTTAGGCAAGACTAACTTTTGTCAATTCGCCGCGCTCGTGACCTACGCGTGGAACGTCGACGCGTCCCGATCTCGTGGAGTGAGCGGGACGCGTGGCGCGACGCCGTGGTAGAAGATTCCGGCCGACTCAGTTCTTGCGGAGTTTCACCGAACCCGAGCCCGTTTCGATACGAATTCGACCGGCGCCCTCACCCACGGTGCCGCGCAGCCGGTGACGTTCCATGCGGTTCATCCGGACTGGGAAGTCGCTGTCGATACTGCCGCTCCCGGTCTCGATATCGAGTTCGGCGCTCAATGACGCCGGCAGGCCGAGTACGACGCCACCGGAGCCCGACTCGATGCTCACGTCCGAGGGCGAGTCGTTCATCGAAAGCTGCACGGCGCCGCTCCCGGCATCGATGCGCACGGTGTTGGACTTGATGTCGGCAACGCGCACGCCACCCGATCCAACATCCACGTGCAGTTCACGACAGGCGGCATGCTCGCCGGTCACGCCGCCGGAGCCCGAGTCGATGTTGCAGCGGCCGGCCACCACGTCCGTGAGACGAATCCCACCGGACCCGCTGTCGATGTCGAGCAGGTCCACGTCCACGTCGCGTACGTCGGCGCCACCCGAGCCGACGTCCACAGACAGCGTGCCGCGAATGCCGGTGGCGGTCAGTCGACCGGATCCACTGTCCAGTCGGAGCGAGCCGCGCACGTTCGTCGCCGTCATCTCGCCAACGCCCAAGTGGGCGTCGAAGGACTTGCCGGCAGGCACCAGCACGCGAATATCGGCCCAGGCCTCGGTGCCGCTGCCACGCGAGGAGACGCGCACGCGACGCCCTTCGTTCCAGCGCCTGTCGCCACCCCACGTGCCGTCGGCGTGTACGCGAAGCTCCGTGCGACCCCACCTGCTCTCCCGATCGGTGTACACGATGTCGTCGTCGGGATAGAGGACGCGCAACGCATTTCTGCCGTCGCGCTCACCAGTCTCGATGCGAAGTCTGCTCGCGTCACGACCGCGCCGTGTGACTTCGATCACCACATCGGAACCGCTACCGGCTTCCACCGTCAGGCGGCCAGCGATGTTGTAGAGCGCGACGGACGAGCCGCGCATGACGCTGCGCTCGGACTGTGCTTGCGCCAGGGAGGCGTTGGCGACTGTCGCGATCGTCAGCAGTGTGATGACCTTCGGGAGGGCGGCGGGACGTAGCAT
>CAYWCJ010000664.1:0-1656 GCA_964456595.1 uncultured Gemmatimonas sp.
CCTCCACTCCCCGCCGCTCCGTACCCACCACTCACTCGCACCCCGCCCGGCGCACCGACTGCAAACTCCCCACTCGCGCCCACCCCGATCGCCGCGAGAAACTCCTCCATGCTCCGAAACCGATCGGCCGGCATCGACGACATCGCGGTCATGAGCGCCTCGTCCACATGCTCGGCGACACTCGGACGATGCGCACCGACGGGCACGTGCTGTCCTCGCATGCGCAGCAACCGCAGCCCCTCGAACGTCGCCGCGGTGTGCGGGCGCACACCAGCCAGCATCTCGTACAACACACACGCCAGCGAGTACTGATCGCTCCGCCCGTCGATCTGCGGCTCGGCGCACAGTTGCTCGGGGCTCATGTACTGCACCGTACCCACCGTCGTGCCGGTGGACGTGATACGCTGCGTCAGCACATCCTGCGTAACGCGCGCGATACCAAAATCGGCGAGGATCGCGCCGCCTGGGCCGAGCAGGATGTTCTCCGGCTTGACGTCCCGATGCACCACGCCGCGTGCGTGAGCGTGGCCCAGGGCGAGACCGACGTCGCGGGCGATCTGCAGCGCATCGACGACCGGCAACTGGCCCTCGCGCCCCAGCCGTTCGGAGAGCGCACGACCCGATGCCAGCTCCATCACGATGTACGGATGCCCCTCGAACGCGCCGGTGTCGTACACATGCAGGATGTGCGCATGCTCCAACTGCGCGGTCACCTGAATCTCCTGCCGGAAGCGCGCCAGAATGTCCGACGACAGCGCTTCGTCGCGCAGCAGCTTCACCGCCACCTCACGGTCCAGCACACGATCGTGCGCGCGATACACCGTGGCGTGACCGCCGCGGCCAATCTCCTCCGACACTTCGTAGCGATCGACCATCACGAATGGCGGCACCAATGACACGACGGCAACTCGGCGGCAAGAAGTCCACTGATCAACCACAACTGTCTCCACCAATACTACGGCCTCAGCGCGAAACCGCTCTGCCGCGTACTGGTTCGGCAGGGTCCATCAGCCCCAGATTCCCAGTGCCGCTCCGTCGCCGCCACCCGCCCCGCGGTGCGACGCATCCTTTTCGCCGATTTCCCGAGACTCCGAGTCATGGCCAGACGCTTCTTCGCCACGCTCTGCCTGACGAGCGCCATCGCCGCGCCGTCCGCCTACGCGCAATCACCCGCCGCGAAGCCCACCGCCAAGCCGGCCGCCGCCAAGGCATCGGTCGGGCCCCTCATGGCGTCGGTCGACTCCACCCTCTTCCGTGGCCTCAAGTACCGCCTCGTCGGCCACTCCGTCGGCGGACGCTCCACCACGGTCGCCGGCGTTCCGTCCGACCCAAAGACCTACTACATGGGCGTCGCCAGCGGTGGTGCCTTCAAGACCACCGACGGCGGCGTCACCTGGAACCCGATCACCGACGGCAAAGTCCCTCTCGGCTCCACCGGGTCCATCGCCGTCGCGCCTAGTAACGAACGGGTTGTCTACCTCGGCACGGGCTCCGATGGCGTGCGCAGCAACGTCTCCACGGGGCGCGGCATCTACCGCAGCAACGACGCCGGCGCCACCTGGAGCTTTGTCGGCCTCTACAACGTCGGACAGATCGCCGCGGTACGCATTCACCCCACCAACCCGGACATCGTCTGGGTGGCCGCCTACGGCGACA
>CAYWCJ010000665.1:0-1654 GCA_964456595.1 uncultured Gemmatimonas sp.
GGATGGCGTCGGCGTCTCCCGCGTTCGTGAGCGCTCGCTTCAGTCGACCCGGATAGTCAGGAAAGCCGAGCGGATCGACCGAGCGCAGTTCACCGCCGATTTCAGCGAGCGTGGCCTCGTCGAGCAGCATCGCGGCATAGTCGTACGCCCGCAGCCGGCGGTGGAAATCGCACTCCGGACAGACGTTGAAACTGCGCAGGAATTTCGCGCGAATGTCCGTGTGCCCGCAGGCCTCGCACTTCTCCCAGGTATCGGGCGGGATCTCGAGTCGTTCCCGGCGCGGCTGCCGCGGCTTTTTGTCCTTCCGAAACCAGGCCATAGGCGGAGTAAGATCAATGGTCTCGAGGGGCAAGGCTAGACCTTGCGCACTCCGGAATGCACATAACGTGGCGCGCCCGAACGCACGCCGAATGGGCGTGATGCTACAGCAGCTCACTCAGAGACCGATGGCGTCCGGTTGGCCGCGGCCTTCGGCGGAGATGCGCAACAGCACACCAACGCCAATCCAACTCACCAGCAGGAATGAACCGCCATAGGTGAAGAATGGCAACGGAATGCCCGTCACCGGCATGAGGTTGAGCGTCATGCCCACGTTCACGATGACATGAATGAACAGCGCGGAGACAAGTCCGAACGCGACCAGACTCGGGAACGCATCGTTGGCCCGCGTCGCGACGCGTGTGCTGCGCAGGAAGAATGCGAGGAAGAGCGCCAGCGCGATGGACACGCCGATGAATCCCAGCTCCTCACCGACCACGGAGAAGATGAAGTCGGTGTGTCGCTCGGGGAGAAACTGCAATCGCTTCTGGCTCCCGAGCGTGAAGCCTTTGCCGAACAGTCCGCCGGAACCGATGGCCACTTTCGACTGCGTGACCTGATAGCCAGACGCGAGCACATCCAGCGACGGATCGAGGAACACCAGCAGGCGACGTTGCTGATATGGCTTGAGGGTGTCCCAGAGCAACGGCGCGACGACACCCATGGCGACGTTGGTGAGCAGCAACGCCACACCCTCTCGCAGATAGGTGCGCGACCACAGCACCAGCGCAACGAGAATCAGAAACCACGCGCCCCAGATGCCGGTGCTGAACGCGAGAATGAGACTGATCCCCGGACTGGCCAGCATCAGCAGCAATGGCCACGGCACACCGCTCCAGAACAACATCGCAAAGCAGATCGCGATGAAGACGATGCCCGTGCCCAGATCCGGCTGCGCCATCACCAGCATCCACGGAATGCCCACGACTACCAAGGGTCGCCAGAGTTCCAGGAGTGATCGTGGGACATCGCGCTGGGCCGCCAGCACGCGTGCGAGCATCAGCGTCGTGGCGAGCTTGGCGAGTTCGGCGGGTTGCCCGACGCGCACGCCGCCGATCGTGAGCCATCCCTTCACGCTCGCCGCGGTGCCTGCACCCGTACCCACAAACAACACCAGCACCAGCAGTCCGCACGACAGCAGATAGAGTGGCCACGCGCTCCACTCGATCAGGCGCACCGAGCCGCGCATCACGGCCCACGACGCGACGAGCGCCACCGCAAACCACGCCGTCTGTCGCCGCCAGAGCAACGAGATCGTCTTCGACGGCACATCGGTCTGGCCGGCGGACAAACCGCAGAGTGTGGTGGCGGTCATTGTCGAAGAAGGGTTGCACGG
>CAYWCJ010000666.1:0-1647 GCA_964456595.1 uncultured Gemmatimonas sp.
CCAGACGAAGATCGACAACCTCACGGCGGAAATGACGTACACGTCGAAGGAAATGATCGACTACCTCATCAAGGGCGTTTCTGGTGAGTTCGGTCGCTCCCGCTTTACCCGTGAGTTCAACACCGCGGGTGGCGACGCCATCTCGAAGTAGGTTGCCATCATTCGAACGAACCGGTCGCGAAGCAGCGGTCCCCATCGGGTATCCTGCTTCGCGACGTAACGAAAGGAGTGTAGCGGTATGGGCATGAGCGCTGGCTCCACGGGCGGTGTCAAAGCCGAGCCAAACGTCACCCCCATGATCGACGTGATGCTGGTGCTTCTCGTCATCTTCATGATCGTGGTGCCGCAGATCAACGCCGGTTTCAAGGCGGTTCCGCCGGATGGTCAGAACCTCAAGACGCACCCGGAAGAAGAGGGTGATCAGGTGCTCGGTATCGACGATCAGGGGCGCTACTACCTGAACAAGCGTCCGGTGCGGAACGAAGATCTGGAACCGTTGGTGAAGGAGATTTTCGGCAAGGAGCGGGATGATTACATCATGTACGTGAAGGCCCACAAAGACCTCCAGTATGTGAAGGTCATCGATGCGCTGGACCGGCTATCCAAGTCAGGGGTGCGTGTCGCGGCGCTGATCACCGAACAGAAGCCAGGGACCGAGTCGCTCGTCGAAAGCGATCGCCTGAAAATCGGGAGCAACTGATGAGCATGTCGACAGGTGGGGGTGGGACCAATCTCACCAACGAGCCGAACGTCACGCCGATGATCGACGTGTTGCTCGTGCTTCTGGTCATCTTCATGATGATCATTCCGATGAGCCGTAAGGCGCTCGATACGCAGCTCCCCGATCCCACGCCACAGCCGGCCAGCAACGTGGTGCCGGACCAGATCGTGCTCGAGGTGCTGCCGGATGACAAGTATGCGATCAACAAGGAAGCCGTGGAAAAGGCGGCGCTCTTCGCCAGACTGAAGACCATCTACGACGGTCGTCCGGAGAAGGTCATCTTCGTGAAGGGTGACACCATGGTCACGTACAACAGCGTCATCTGGGCGATGGATCAGGCGCGCGGTGCAGGCGTGAAGGTGATCGGCGTCCCACCCAAGTGATGTGGGCGGCATGACCTTTCCGACGGCGTCCGGGTAATACCTTCCGGTTTGCTGCGGCTACGGCGGACGAACCCTACGGGCTCGTCCGCCGTACTACGTTTGGGGTGACAACGCGGTGAGGTGTCTCTGCAGAGGGAGCACACCGCCAAGGGTTTGGTTCAATCCACGATTCAACTCTCTCGCATGGTCAACGTCCCATCGCCGTCCAACACGTTCGACGACGGGTCCGACTCTTCGCCGCGGCGGGAGCGGCCGCGCTATCGTCCGCCCATCGGCATCCCGCTCTCGAAAGCCAAACGCGCGCGCAGTTTCGTGATGTCTGTGTTGGCGCACGTGCTGATCATCCTGTTGCTCATCGGACCGATCGCCGCGCCGGAGCTCGTGCGCGAGGTGCTCGGCGCCGGTGGACCCGGTCCTGCGGGCGGTGGCGGTGGCGGAAGCCGCGGCACCGGCGGCGCGAAGACGGAGCGACTGCAGTTCATCAAGTTGGCTCCCACGCCCGCGCCCGTGGTGCCGCCGGTGGTTCCACCCATCGTTCCACCG
>CAYWCJ010000667.1:0-1646 GCA_964456595.1 uncultured Gemmatimonas sp.
CCCCCTGTGTCAGGATAGTTGTCGCATGACCGATGCACCGTCATCGGTACTCTGAACAACAGCATTGGGGGCGTAGGTGAGGGTATGATGACATCGTACAGTCCGGCATTTAAGGCGCGGGTCGTGCAGCGGTTGCTGGGTCCCCGCGCGATCAGCGCGAATCGGTTGGCGCCGTCGGTGGGGGTGTCGCAGGAAACCCTCTCGCGATGGCTGCGCGAGGCGCATAGTGTTGAGGGTATGACCCAGGCGAAGCGTGGTCCGAAGTGGACGGGGGCCGAGAAGCTGCGCGTCGTGATCGCGGCGGAGGGCCTCAGTGAGACAGAACTGGGCGCGTTGGTGCGTCGCGAAGGACTGCATGCCACCCAACTCGCCGAGTGGCGCACGGCCGCCGAGACCGCGTTGGGGATCCGCGCGAGCCGCGCGAAACCCGGACCGTCCGTGGAGACGCAGCGCATTCAGGCGCTCGAGCGCGAGCTGCGTCGCAAAGACGCCGCGCTCGCGGAGACGGCCGCGTTGCTGGTGCTCAAAAAAAAAGTCCGGGCGATTTGGGGGGACGCGGACGATACCACGGACCCGACGCGCGCACGATGATTCGCACGCTGATCGACGAGGCGGTGGACGGCGGCGCACGACGGTCGTCCGCGTGCCGGGCGGTCGGGCTGAGCGTGCGCACGCTGGAGCGATGGCGGGGGGCACATCCGGATGATGCGCGCGAGGGCCCGCACCGCGTTCCCGCGAACGCGCTGTCGACGGCGGAACGCGCAGTGATTCTCGAGACCGTGAATAGTGCGATGTATTGCGATCTGTCCCCGCATCAGATCGTCCCACGCTTGGCCGATGCCGGGTGCTATCTCGCTTCGGCCTCGACGCTGTATCGCGTGCTCCGCGCCGACGCGTTGCTGACGCATCGCGGCCGCGCCGCGGCGCCGGTCCATCGCGCACGACCGATGCATGTCGCCACGGCGCCCGATCAGGTGTGGAGTTGGGACATCACGTACCTCAAAAGCCCGGTCCGCGGCGTGTTCTGGTATCTCTATCTGGTGATGGATATCTGGAGCCGACGCATCATGGGCTGGGCCGTGCACCCCGCGCAAGACGAGCATCACGCGGCGGCGCTCGTCACCCGGATCTGTCCGCAGCGCGCGCTCACCCCCGACGGCCTCGTGTTGCACGCCGACAACGGCGGACCGATGAAAGGCGCGACCATGGTCAGCACGCTCGAACGCCTGGGTGTCATTCCGTCGTTCAGTCGTCCACGCGTGAGCGACGACAACCCGTACTCCGAGGCGTTGTTCCGCACGCTCAAACACTGCCCGGCGTTTCCGACGCAGCCCTTTGCCGACGTCGCGGCGGCGGAACGCTGGGTCGCCGCCTTCGTCCAGTGGTACAATCACGACCATCTGCACAGCGCGATTCACTTTGTCACGCCGGATGATCGGCATACCGGTCGCGACATCGCCATTCTCGCGCATCGGGATCGCGTCTATCGCGAGGCACAGGCCCAGCATCCGGAACGCTGGAGCCAAGAGACCCGCAACTGGACGCGCATCACGACCGTGCGACTGACCCCCGAACAGCAACCCAGGGAGGGCACTCAACCCGCACTCGTTTAATACTCCGTGCGACAACTATCTTGACACTCACCG
>CAYWCJ010000668.1:0-1644 GCA_964456595.1 uncultured Gemmatimonas sp.
GGCCGTCTGGGTGCCGGAGGACGACCGAGCCTTCGCGACGCGGCTCGCCCGGTACGGTGCGCGGAATCCCGTTGGGCTACTCCGCGCACCCGCCACCACGCGACTTCGGCGTTACTTCCCCGGTCGCTTCCGGCGAACCCGTAAGGTCGGTGGACGGCAACGACCGCTGGTCTACGGCGTGGACTCGCCGTACTCCCAAAACCACGGCATCGAGATTTCCCCGAGAATGCCGCGCGCCAACGCCGGATAGATCCGCTCCGCCCGCACATCATTGGCGAGAAACACCACGCACCGACGTTGCCGCTCGACACAGATCACCATGTTACCGGTGGAATCGTTGTGACCCCCCTTGAACCACGCCGGACCGCTCGTGCTTTCGAACGTCACAAGCCCCGCTCCCGCCGACAGCGCAACCGCTGCATTCGTGCGGCCCGTGGTGGTATCGAGCGTCGGGAACTGCTGGCGAGACGCGATGGGAAATTGCGGTCGCACCAACTCGGCGCGCGACGCCGACGAGAGCCCGTCACCGCGCACGATACCGCTCCACAGCTTCGCCTGATCCTCGATACTCGTGTCCATCGAACCCGCCGCGCTGGCCCGACTGCGTTCGTCGTGCGGTTCGACCGAGCCGTCCGTGCGAAATCCATCGGCGAGATTTTCGCGGAAGTCGGGCCGCCACTGCATGCTGGTGTGCGTCATGCCAAAGCGTCCGAACACGCGACGCTGCATTTCGGCCGTAAGATCGAGACCGAGCCCTTGCTCCAGAATCAACTGCAGCAGATAAAACCCCTCTCCGGAGTAGCCGTATCGCGTACCGGGATCATGGTGAAAGCGCAGGCGCTTGTCAGGCTCCAGCCAACGGAAGTTGGCGAATCCCGTGGTATGATTCAGCAGCATGCGTGGCGTAATGTCGCCCCATCGCGCGTCAGTGGCGAGGTCCGCGTAGTCGGCATACCCGGGCAGTGGCTTGGGCAACAACGTGCGTATGGGCGCGTCGAGGGAAAGCCGTCCCTCGTCTACCAGCTGCATCACTAGGTAGGCCACTGCCGTCTTGGTGAGCGATGCGCCGTACATGACCGTGCTCGTCGTGAGCGGCGCGCCGTCGGCTGAGCGACGGCCGTACGCCGCCACGTGAGTCACCTTACCGTCATCGATGACGGCGAGCGTGAGCCCCTGCACCTGCTGTGCCTGCATCAGCCCACGGGCGAGCGAATCGATCGTAGCGGTATTGGGCAACCGGTGAACGCTGGCGACGGTCTGACCGCCCGCGGCGGAGATTGACATAGCGGCGGAGATCGCGAATGCGACGAAAGCGGAGTGGGCGGATGAAAGGCGCATGCGCCACCTACGCGACCTTCGCGGTCGGCGATTCAAGATAGTGATGCCGGTCGCCCCGCCTACCAGTCGGTCGGCGCGTAGTCCTTGAGGAACTGTCCCCACACATGCACACCGCTCGAGACACCGGCGATGATGGGATCGACAATCCGCGCCGCGCCGTCCACGATATCGAGCGGGGGATGGAAGCGATGGTTCTCCACCTTCCGCGCGGCGATCTCCGCCACGTCCTCGTCGGTTATCCAACCGGTGTCCACGCTGTTTATGTGGATTCCACTTTGCTGATAGTCCGCCGCCGACGTACGCGTC
>CAYWCJ010000669.1:0-1637 GCA_964456595.1 uncultured Gemmatimonas sp.
TTCACGTACACCTTAAACGATAGGAAGACCTCGCACATGAAGAGATTTATCGTAGCACTTATTCTAGTCATGTTTGCTTTGCCCGTTTCCATGCAGGCATAGCGCTCCGTAGGTACTAACGCAGGGGACGAGGACGGCGGTGGCGGGGACGGAGGACCACTTTGTTTCTTCTGTTCCAACTCTGACATCGGATCCTATGAACGACACCGCGATGTTAGAATCGCCGTGAGCGACAAGAGGCAAGGCGAGTATCACGATTGCAGTGAGGGTTATATGTACGGACACTGCAGCCAGCATCCCATTTACAACCAAACTTCCTCCACGCTCCTTTTCAACGCAACAACTGACGAAACGCTAGTCAAAGGTAAGCGTACGGATTTACCATGCCACCGCAGCGTAGCGTGTGGGCAGATGCAGCGCGGAGTTTTTAGGAGGACGGTGGTGCGCGGCGCACACCCCGTCGGGTGTTGCCTACTGCGGAGTGGCCGCGCCGTACAAGGCGTGCCAGCGATCAGGCAGAAGGTCGTGCACCGGCACGTCGTCGCGGAGTTTGCGCAGGACGTCCGTGAGATACGCTAACGGCGGCACGCCGTGTTGCGCGCAGGTGCGCACGAGCGAATACAGCACGGCGGCGCGCCGCGCCGCGTCGTGCGAGCCGGCGAATAAATAATTCTTGCGCCCCAGCGCCACCGCGCGGAGCTGGCGCTCGGTGCCGTTGTTGTCGAGCCGCAGACGCCCGTCGTGGACAAAGCGCGTCAGCGCGTCCCAGTGATTGAGCGCATAGCGCGTGGCTTTGGCGAAGGCACTGCCCGGCGGTTCGTGGAGATGTGCGCGAGCCAGGGCATTTTTGAGTTTCTCCAGCACGGGCTGGGAGCGTTCACGACGCAGCTGTGCGCGATCGGGCGGCGTGAGCTGTTGCGCATCGGCGAGATGTTCGAGGCGGTAGAGTCGCGCGATGAGTTGGAGGGGGTACGCCACGCGACAATCAGTCGGCTGCAGCTCGACGAGCCGACGCCGCGCATGCGCCCAGCAGCCCACTTCGACGGCGGTCGCGGCCTCTCCCGTGTAGAGGCGATCAAACACACTCGCCGCATCGGCCTGCACGTACCCGGTGCGCCGCTGGAGAAACGTCCACGGGCCCGTCGCTCCAGCGCCCGTGGGGGCGTAGGTGTACACCACGTCCCGGTCGTCGCCCACGTAGCACCAGATGGTGCCGTACTCCACGTTGTTCGCGCTGGTCGGGTCCAGCACCTTGAGTCCCGTCGCGTCGGTGCCGATCACGTGCGCGCGTTGCACGCGCGCTGTCAGCGCGTCCACGATCGGCGCCACCTGATCCGCGACCGCCGCGACCCAGTCGGCCATCGTGGACACGGCGATCGTCACGCCACTGCGCGCATAGATGCCCGCCAGTCGCGTGAGCGGCGTATGGTCCCCAAACTTGCTCACGACGACATGCGCGAGGAGCGAGGCATCCGCGCTGCGGTGCTCAAGCGCGGTGCTCGGTCCCGCCGCCGTGGTGACGCCGTCTTTGCAGGTGCCGCACGCATACTTCTGCAGCTGGTGCTCGTGCACGACGAAGCGCGCGGGCACGTACGCCAAGATCTGGCGCTCGTCGTGGCCGATGCCCCGCATCGCGC
>CAYWCJ010000670.1:0-1632 GCA_964456595.1 uncultured Gemmatimonas sp.
CAAGCTCTTCGAAGGACTTCACTTGGTTCATGATCATTCGGAAGGCGGCGGCGAATCAGACGACGATTACGGCCGTCACCGAACCATTTACCGATCTTTTTCACCAGGATCGGCGCTATCTCCGCATCGAAGACGCCGAACGCTATCCCAAGGCCACCGAGCACATCCCGGAGATGATCGCGCTCGTCGAGCGCCTGATCGCCAACGAGGTCGCGTACGTCGCCGACGATGGATCGATCTACTTCGCCATCGATCGCTTTCCGTCGTACGGACAGCTCTCGCAACTCGACAAGCGCGAGATTCGCAGCGGTGCGCGTGTCGCTCAGGACGAGTACGCGAAGGAGAACGCGCAGGACTTTGCGCTCTGGAAGGCCGCCAAGGAAGAAGATGAGGCGACTGGTGCGGCCTGGAGCTCACCGTGGGGACGCGGGCGTCCGGGCTGGCACCTCGAGTGCTCGGCGATGGCCATGAAGTACCTCGGCGAGACGTTCGATCTCCACGCGGGCGGCATCGATCTCATCTTCCCGCACCACGAAGACGAGATCGCCCAGTCCGAAGCCGCCACCGGCAAGACCTTCGCTCGCTTCTGGTCCCACGGTGAGTTTCTCCTCACCGACGGCGCCAAGATGGCCAAGCGCGTCGGCAACGTCGCCAATGTCGTCGAGCTTCGCGAGCAGGGGATCTCGGGGACGGTGTACCGTCACTTCGTCTTCAACGCGCACTACCGCAAGCAGCTCAATCTGGGCGATGACTCGCTCGAGCAGTCGCGCGCGGCCGTGCGTCGCATTGGCACCTTCGCCGAACGACTGGCCAACGCCACCGGCGGCACTGCCGCGCTGGCCGATGCCGCGACGCGTGCCGAGCAGACGTTCCTTGCCGCACTGTTCGACGACCTCAACGCGCCCGAGGCGATGGCGGCCATGTTCACGTTCATTACCGAGGCCAACCGCGAACTCGACGTCGGCGGTGACGACGTCGCCGCTCTCGAGCGCGCCCGTGCCGCCTTCCGCCTGATCGACGGTGTTCTCGACCTGGTGCCGCAGCAGGAATTGGACGCGGAACTGTCTGCGTGGGTCGAGGAGCGGCTGCTTGCTCGACGCGCTGCCCGCGAGCGCCGGGACTTTGCGGCTGCCGATGGCGTCCGCGACGAACTCGCCGCGCGCGGCATCTCGATCGAGGACACGCCGCAGGGCACCCGTTGGCGGCGCGCTTGATTCCACCCGAGGCCCGGTTTAATCTGCGGGTCTGTCCGGGACGGCCTTCTCGCGCGTCTTGCTGACGTAGCTCAGTTGGTAGAGCAGCTGATTTGTAATCAGCAGGTCGTCGGTTCAATCCCGACCGTCAGCTCTTCCATGTGCTCCGCAGTGGCACGTTCGCGTGCTGTGACCGGAGACTCGGTGAGGTACTCAAGTGGCCAACGAGATCAGACTGTAAATCTGACGGCTAACGCCTTCGAAGGTTCGAATCCTTCCCTCACCATATGGCAGGTGCAGGATCGCTCGCGGGTTGGGCGTGTTCAAGAGAAAGGCAGGTGCACGAGCAGTACGCGGGAGTAGCTCAGTTGGTAGAGCGCTAGCCTTCCAAGCTTGATGTCGCGGGTTCGAGTCCCGTCTCCCGCTCTGTGGTTAAGTC
>CAYWCJ010000671.1:0-1629 GCA_964456595.1 uncultured Gemmatimonas sp.
GGGTGGGGCCACCGCTTGGTGAACGGCTAGTCGGCGGCGGCCCCACCCCCGCATCTTATTGGAACGGCCACAGCACAACCAATCGTTGGCTAGAGCACCACTCAACGCGGAGATCCCGAGTGTCCCCTGCAGAAGCGTTCAATGCGAGTCCGCCACCGTCTGACCCCCAGCGCCAGTATTTCAGAAGGTCGATCGGTCTGAGCCTTCTCCTCGCGCTGCTGATGATCGCAACCACGCTGGTCGCTCGCGACTTTGGCTGGCGCATTCCAGTCTATCTCTCGTTTCCAGTCCTCGTAATCGCGAATGGCATGTTGCAGCCGCCTCCGCCCGGCCCAATGCTGAGATCACGGCCTCAGCGCATCGTCGGTGTCACGGTCATCGCGGCTCTCTCGGGCACTGCACTCTGGCTTCTTTTACGCTGGACGGCGTAAGCGGAGACTGGCGTCCGCCTAGCTAACGACAGTGGGTGCAGACGGCGGATCTTGCTCCAGTTTGGTTGACACTTCCACCGAACGACCAAGGAGGTGTCCGATGCCCCGAGCCGCCCCAAAGCGCGTGCTCCGCTACTCGCGGGAGTTCAAGCTCGCCGCCGTCCGCTTGAGCCAGGTGTCGGGCCTGCAGGTGCAGGCCGCGCCGCGCGGCCCGGCGCGTGAGATCGCGCTCCTCCAAGTGCTGGAGCGCAAACACGCGGTGCTACAAGAGGAGCACGACCTCCTAAAAAAAGCCATCCGGTTCTGCGCCTCCCGAAAGCCGACGCGTTCGCGTTCATCCACGCGGAGCGCGGCACGTACGGGGTCGCGCGCCTCTGCCGACGCTTCGGCGTGACGCGCGCGGGCTACTCCGCGTGGCGGGCGCGCGCGGAGTGCGCCCACGCGGCGCAGGACCGGACACTGCTCCAGCAGATTCGCGTGCAGTTCGCGCGCCATGTGGGCCGCTATGGGAGTGCGCATCCATGCGGATCTGCCGCAGCGCGGCGTGCGCGTCAGCCGGCGCCACGGCGCCGCGGCGACCATCGATCGCGTGTGGGTCGGGGACATCACGTACCTCGCCGTCGCCGGCCGCTGGCGCTACCTCGCGGTCGTGATGGATCAGTGTTCGCGGCGCATCCTCGCCTGGACCCTCCAGTCCCGTCGCGACGTGCGCGTCACGCGCGGTGTCCTGCAGGCCGCGCTACGGCGCCGGCAACCGGCGGCCGGCTTGATCTTCCATAGCGACCGCGGCACCGAGTACCTCGCGCGCCCGCTCCGGACCTTTCTGGCGGCACGCGGCGTGCGGCAGAGTGCGAACGCCTCCGGTCCCGGCGACAACGCGCACATGGAGTCGTTCTTCCACTCGCTCAAGGCCGAGGCGATCCGCGGGTATCACTTCGCCACCGACCTCGAGCTGCACCGCGCCCTGCGCACCTACATCCGGTACTACAACACGAACCGCGCGCACTCCTCGCTAGGCTATCGCTCGCCGATTGACTTCGAGCGCCGTGCGGCGTAGCTCCAAGGTGTCAACGAAAGTGAGGCAAGATCCCAGCTGTGCGAAGGAAGCGGCGGCGGGGCCACCGCTCGACGATTTAGAAAGCATGCGGTGGCCCCGCCGCCGCAATTATTGGAACAGCTGCAGCACAACCATCCGTTA
>CAYWCJ010000672.1:0-1622 GCA_964456595.1 uncultured Gemmatimonas sp.
ATTCCGCGCGCGCGAGGACGGTGACGACCTACGTGTGGAAGTAGAGGCGGCTGCGGCGATCTGCTGCACGGTCTCAGCTTCGGCGGCGACGCTTGGGCCACAGCTGATCGGATCATCCCCGCATGCGCGGGGAACGCTACTCGGGGCGATCGAGACGAGAGTCGGGAGACGGATCATCCCCGCATGCGCGGGGAACGCAACGGAACGAGGAAGCCCGCGTCGAACGTGGTCGGATCATCCCCGCATGCGCGGGGAACGCAGTGCCGCCGCGAGCGTCGCGCTCGAGGAGCTCGGATCATCCCCGCATGCGCGGGGAACGCACGTCAACGAACGGCAACGGCGTGACGCTCGCCGGATCATCCCCGCATGCGCGGGGAACGCCATGAGAAGGAACGGAGGCTGGTAACGGAATTCGGATCATCCCCGCATGCGCGGGGAACGCGCTGGCGCGACAGACGGCGGCAACGCGCTGTCCGGATCATCCCCGCATGCGCGGGGAACGCGCGTGAAGTTGGCGGTGGACTCGCACAAGTGGCGGATCATCCCCGCATGCGCGGGGAACGCGCCGCCCACCCGATCAGAGTCGGCCGATGCACCGGATCATCCCCGCATGCGCGGGGAACGCACGAACACGCCGACCGCGATCTGGAATCAGTTCGGATCATCCCCGCATGCGCGGGGAACGCGCCTGCATCTCGTCCACGCTGGCGCCCTTGGCCGGATCATCCCCGCATGCGCGGGGAACGCCGCCAGTGCGCAGCTGACGATTTCACGGATCTCGGATCATCCCCGCATGCGCGGGGAACGCGCTGGTGGCTCGCGCTGCGGGGAGTGCTGAGCCGGATCATCCCGCATGCGCGGGGAACGCATGCCACCCGCGCGCCAGCCCGATCCCGCCGCCGGATCATCCCCGCATGCGCGGGGAACGCCGGATCAAGCCGACGCTCGACCTGCTGAAAGGCGGATCATCCCCGCATGCGCGGGGAACGCGCCCAGGTCGAACACCGGGCGGCCGTTGCCCAAGGATCATCCCCGCATGCGCGGGGAACGCGGCCTTGTCGGTTTCGATCGTCATCTGCCGTTCGGATCATCCCCGCATGCGCGGGGAACGCTCCACCGTCACCACACCCGCCTCCTCGGCGTCCGGATCATCCCCGCATGCGCGGGGAACGCCGCAGTCAGGCGTCGAAGGTGCGCGGCCAAGTCGGATCATCCCCGCATGCGCGGGGAACGCACCACGGGTTACCGCAGGTCGCCAAACGTGGACGGATCATCCCCGCATGCGCGGGGAACGCCATGAGAAGGAAGGCAGGTTGGTAGCGGAATTCGGATCATCCCCGCATGCGCGGGGAACGCGTTACTGCGTATATCAGAATGGGCACCATGCTCGGATCATCCCCGCATGCGCGGGGAACGCCGGCCAAACGCCTGCGCCGAAATGCCGAGGTTCGGATCATCCCCGCATGCGCGGGGAACGCCAAATTGCGACGGCCGATCGGAACGCCATTCACGGATCATCCCCGCATGCGCGGGGAACGCCGCCCACTCGCCTCCTCACTCCGAGAGAATCCCGGATCATCCCCGCATGCGCGGGGATGATCCGGGTCCGGTATTGAACGTGT
>CAYWCJ010000673.1:0-1617 GCA_964456595.1 uncultured Gemmatimonas sp.
GTGGATCGCACGTGCAATGTCCGCTGCCGACGACGGACGACCGCGCGCGAGCGCGGCGCGCGACATCGCTGCGAGCTGATCCGGGCGCGCGATCAATGCACGAACGGTCGCATCGAGACTCTCGGCCGAAAGCTCCGCCTGTGGTACATGGACCGCGCCACCAGTCGACGCCACCGCACGCGCGTTGAACGTCTGATGGTCCTGCGCGGCCGTGGGCAGCGGGACAAGCACGGACGGAATCCCCCACGCGCACAACTCGGCGATCGTCATCGCTCCGGCGCGTGTCACCGCGAGGTCTGCCGCCGCATACGCATCACCAATCGGCGCGAGATACGGACGCACGCGCACCGTCGCCGAGTCGCGATCGAGATACGCTGCCGCCTGCGCGCGGCCGGTGCCCCAAATGAGCGCAACGCCGTTGGGGAGCCCGTGCGCGCACCACTGCGCAACCGCCTCGTTCAACGCGCGCGCGCCTTGGCTGCCGCCGGTCACCAGCACGACAAACGCATCCGCAGGCAACTCCCAGCGGGCTCGCGCCTCCGCGCGCGAGGGCCGCAGCAGCGGTGGAGGGTCAATCGGGCACCCGAGCGCACGCACGTCAGTGTGCGCTCCCTTTCGCAGTCGTTCGGCGGCTTCGGGGAACGCCAGATAGACAGCCGCCGCGGAACCGGCGAACGCACGCGTCGTGAGCCCTGGATGACTGTTGGACTCATGCAGGATCGTGGGAATGTCATGCAGGCGCGCCCATGCCAACGCGACACCGGCCGCATATCCACCGGTACCCACGACCGCCGTCGGCACGCGCTCCCGTGCGAGTTTGGATAGTGCGCGCCACGCGCGAACGCCACCGCCGAGCGTACGCCAGTTGTTCCATGGCGTGGTGCGATAGAGCGGGTGCAAGTCGAGCAGCGCGAACGGAAACTCGGTGGTGGGAAGAATCTCCTTCTCGATGCCACGCTGCGCGCCGACGAAGTATGGTTGGACGTTCGGTGCCTCACGCACGAGCGCCCGGGCGATCGCCAACCCCGGGTACAGATGCCCACCAGTGCCGCCACCGGCAAAGAGCACGCGCAGGCGATCGTTGCTCACCCGCTGTCGGCGCACGGCAGGCGCGCTCATGCCTGCGGCGAGGTGAGCGGATCTGTGGCCGCCTCACCGTACACGCGCTCACGCGAGCTGCCGATGTTTACGAGGATACCCGTCATGAGCAACGTGAGCACGAGGTTCGAGCGCCCGTACGACACGAACGGCAGCGTCAGGCCCGTATTCGGCAACAGCGCGATCACAACGCCGATGTGGGTGAACGCGGTAAGGACGGTCGTGAAGGTGAGTCCCACCGCGAGCAGCGACGTAAACGCGGTTCGCGCATCGCGTGCAATGCGAAAACCGATCCAGCCGTAGAGCGCAAACATCAGCGTCAGAAACGCAATGCCAACGAAGCCAAACTCCTCGCCCACCACCGAGCCGATGAAGTCGTTGTATGCCAGCGGCAGCCAACCGCGCTGCTGATTGCCTTCCGCGTAGCCGACGCCGAGGACGCCGCCCGAACCGACGGCGATCAGCGACTGGTTCTGCTGTCCGGAGATGCGCGACACGGTGATGCCGGTGGTGTCCGCC
>CAYWCJ010000674.1:0-1610 GCA_964456595.1 uncultured Gemmatimonas sp.
CTACACGCTCACCGTGCGCACCACCGATGGCACCGGTTCCGGCTGGGCCGCGGCCGATCATCCCGACTGGACGCAACTCGATGCACAGGGCGTCGCCAATCGCGCCATCGAAAAAGCGCGCGCCTCACGCAATCCGGTCGCCATCGAACCAGGTCGCTACACCGTCATTCTCGAGCCGCAGGCGGTTGGCGATCTGGTGCAGCTCATCGGCAACTACGCCGACGCCCGCAGTGCCGACGAAGGGCGCTCGCCGTTCGTGAAACAGGGTGGTGGCAACAAGGTGGGCGAAAAGATCGTCGATCCCCGGGTCACCATCTTTTCCGATCCCGCCGACCCGCAACTCCTCGGCCAGCCGTGGGATTTCGAAGGGATGCCACTCGGTCGTCAGGTGTGGATCGAAAACGGAATGCTGAAGCAGCTCACGTACTCGCGCTTCTGGGCCAGGAAGCAAGGGAAGACGGCCACCGGCGGACCGACGACGTTCAAGATGGCCGGCGGAACCCAGAGCATCGAGGATCTGATCAAAGGCACCACGCGCGGCGTACTCGTGACGCGACTATGGTACCTGCGTGAAGTCGATCCGCGCACGATTCTCTACACGGGACTCACACGCGACGGCACGTTCCTGATCGAAGACGGCAAGATCACCAAGTCGTTGCGCAATTTCCGCTTCAACGAGTCGCCGCTGTTCGTGCTCAACAACATCGAAGCGCTCGGCACCGCGCAACGACTTGCGGGCACGGAGCAGGGTGGAGACGTCGTGATGCCGTCGATGCGGGTGAAGGACTTCAATTTCACGTCGCTGTCCGAGGCGGTATAGCCATACGGTTAACCACCCAGTGTCGGGCTTCGGGTACAGGCTTCGAGTGGTGAGTGGCCCTGCGACCACCCAAAACCGGAAGCCCGGACTCACAGCCCGACACTGGGTGGTTGCGGTTCTCCCGCGTCTCTCCCGCTGATTCTGCGGAAGCGCTGTGACTCGCTCGCCAGAAAGTCCCGCGCCCCCGCACTCCACGTGCGCGTCTCACAGGCAATGCTCTCTTGCTCCACTCTGAACACAAAAAAGGAGTTCGGCTCTCCACGCGCCCGAGTCGAGATCGCGGTGCCTGCCACCAGCATCGGCGCGTCGTACCCGGCCACGTACTTCGACGTGCTGGCGCGGTGGATCAGGTGCAGATGACCTGAGAGAAACAGATCCACCTTGTGTGGCGCAAACGCGCTGATCGCGCGCTCCGCTCCGCCCACAACGTCGACACCCGTCAAGCCGACCGGTATGTCGAACGGATGATGCGTGACCACGATCCGCGCCACGCTCGACGGTAGTCGCGCCAGTTGCGTCGTCGCCTCGTCAATTTGCGTCGCATCGATCGCGCCGCCCTTGAACGTCAACGAACGCGCCGTGTTGATCCCGATCACGGCGATCTCGGCGTCGACAAAACTCGGGGCCAGCTCCGAGGTGATGTGCGTGCGGTATCGGCCGAGTGGCGAGACGAAGCGACGGATGATGTCGTAGAGCGGCACGTCGTGATTACCGGGAACGAGCAATCGCGGCGTCGGGAGTTGCTGTACGTACGCGTGTGCGGCGATGAACTGCCGTCCCGCCATCAGGC
>CAYWCJ010000675.1:0-1606 GCA_964456595.1 uncultured Gemmatimonas sp.
ACGGTTCGTTGAGCAAGAACGCCGTGCTCGCGCTCAACGGCGGCGCAAAAATCGGTGGCTTTGCGCACAATACGGGCGAAGGTGGATTGAGTCCGTATCACCTCTCGCCCGGCGGTGACATCATCTGGCAGATCGGCACGGGCTACTTCAGCGCGCGCGACAAGCAGGGGAACTTCAGTATCGACGAGTTCACCAGGCGCGCCACGATGCCAACCGTGCGGATGATCGAGATCAAGCTCTCGCAAGGTGCCAAGCCCGGTCACGGTGGCATTCTTCCAGCACAAAAGCTCACGCGCGAGATCGTCGAGATTCGCGGTGTCGAACCGGGCAAGGACGTGATCTCCCCGCCGGCGCACACTGCATTCTCCACACCTCTCGGCCTGCTCGAATTCGTGCAGACACTGCGACGTGCGTCGGGTGGCAAACCCGTCGGTTTCAAACTGTGCATCGGCAAGCGCCACGAGTTTCTTGGTATCGTCAAGGCGATGTTGCTGTCGGGCATCACGCCCGACTTCATCACGGTGGACGGCGGCGAAGGGGGCACCGGTGCAGCGCCACTCGAGTTCTCGGACTCGGTGGGCACGCCGCTCAACGAAGGGCTGTCGTTCGTGCACAACGCGCTCGTTGGTGCGAATCTGCGCGATCGCATTCGCGTCATCGCGTCGGGGAAGGTGAACACCGGATTCCAGATCGCCACCAAGGTCGCGTTGGGCGCCGACATGTGTAATGCGGCCCGCGCGATGATGTTCGCGCTCGGCTGCATTCAGGCGCTGCGGTGCAACACGAACCAGTGTCCGACCGGTGTGGCTACGCAAGATCCCGCGTTGGTGAACGGACTCCATGTCGGCGACAAGGCCACGCGGGTGGCGCGATATCACGCGGAAACCGTGAGGAGCTTTTTCGAGGTGCTGGGCGCGGCCGGGCTGCATGAAGCGCAGGCACTCAAGCCGTGGTTCATCCTCAAGCGCGTCAGTGCGATGGACGTGAAGAGCTACGGCGACATCTACCCGCAAATGGAACCCGGTGGATTGCTCTCGGAGTCCGTGTCGGGACCGATGGCGCGGGCCTGGCAGGCCGCCAACGCACAGCGTTTCTAGGCGTTCTTTTTTCGCGCTGCCCCCCGCTGTTGTGCCGCGTGCGCTGCCGATATGTTGTGAGGGCACTGCTCCGGCAGCCTGATGCAGTTGCGATGGGATGCAGTGGTGATGGGATGCAGTGGTGATGGGATGCAGTGGTGATGGGGTGTAGCTCAATGGCAGAGCATCCGACTGTTAATCGGACGGTTGGTGGTTCGAGTCCACCCGCCCCAGTTCTTCAAACGCCCGTTCCGCGCATTGCGGGGCGGGCGTTTGTGCGTACCCCACGCGAATCCGGTGCACGGAGCGAATCGCTTGCCGCGCGTGTATGACGTCCCCTAGCTTCGACTCTCGCGTCTTTCCCCCGACTCACCACGCCGCTCCTACGCCGCATGCCAATTTCGCTGCTCGCCACTCACGACGCGCCGTCCAGCCTCACCACGCCGCTGCTCATCGTGGTGCTGCCGCAGAATCCGACGGTTCCGGCGTTGCTGCAGCCGCTGGACGCTCAACTGGGAGGTGCGATCGGA
>CAYWCJ010000676.1:0-1601 GCA_964456595.1 uncultured Gemmatimonas sp.
GGACCGGGCCCCACGCGACGACCCGCCGCGGCCCACCGGGCCCCTTGAGTCTCACATCGACGCCCCGATCCCGCGCGGGGACGTTCGGTGTGCGCGCCAGACCCACCGGGGCGTCCGGACGTTCGCCGGATAGTCGACCGACCCCGATTGAAATTCCTATCCTCCTGCGTCATGTTCGCCGCCAGCAGGCGAACGCGGATCAGCGCCTCGCCGGAAATTCGGTCGGTGGTGTCCGAGAGTGTGATGGCGAAGCGATAGTGCTGGACGTCGATCGGTTGACGTACGTAGGGGTCGGCGTGGAGCGGGCCGCCGATGATGGCGAGGAGCGCAAGGGTTTTCAGCACGTCGAAGACTCGAAGGTTGGAATCCGCAGACGAGAGGGTCACCGCAACCACTGCCGCCAGACTACTCCACGAACAGCGCCTTCGCATCCGACGTCGGCTTCGGCTACGCCGGACGATCTGGTGCGTCGAACTGCAGATCGTGACGACGTGGGGCCCAGCGGCTAGTTTCTTGTCGCAAGATCGCTCCCGGCGTCGCTCTGTACGACGCAGCGTCGCCTCCGCTCACTGCCCTCCATGGCCGACCTGCTCTCCCGCCTGCAAGCTGGCGTCGCCGACCGCTACCTCGTCGATCGCGAGATCGGTCAGGGCGGCATGGCCACGGTCTACATCGCCGACGATCTCCGCCACGGACGACGCGTCGCGATCAAGCTGCTGACACCGGAACTGGGCGCGATCATCGGCGGCGAGCGATTCCTGACCGAGATTCGCGTCACGGCGAACCTGCAGCATCCGCACATCCTCGGCCTGATCGACTCCGGCGAGACCGACGGACTGCTGTTCTACGTGATGCCGTATGTGGAAGGCGAGACGCTGCGGGGACGTCTCGAGCGTGAGCGCCAGCTGCCCGTGAGCGAAGCGTTGCGCATCACCCGCGAAGTCGGCAGCGCACTCGATTACGCACATCGTCGCGGTGTGATTCATCGCGACATCAAGCCCGAAAACGTCCTCCTGCTCGATGGTCAGGCCATGGTTGCCGACTTCGGCATCGCGCTGGCCGCCAGTCGTGCCGGCGGGGCGCGCCTGACGGAGACCGGTCTGTCGCTCGGCACGCCGTCGTACATGAGCCCGGAGCAGGCCGGCGGCGAGCGTGACCTCGATGCGCGCAGTGATCAGTACTCGCTGGCGTGCATGTTGTACGAAATGCTGGCGGGGCAACCGCCCCATTCCGGGCCCACGGTGCAGGCCGTGCTGGCGGCGGTGCTGACGCGTGAGCCGGAAGCGCTCGATGTGTTGCGGACCACGGTGCCGGCGCATGTCGCCGATGCGGTGCAGGTCGCACTGGCGAAGTTGCCAGCAGACCGCTTCGAGACGACGGCGCACTTTCTGACGGCGCTCGAACAGCCAGCGCCGGGCACGACCACCACCGGTCGCCGCGCGACCGCGGCACGAGGGGCGTCACCGCGCGCGAAGCGTATGTCCGCAGCAATCGTCGCCGGCGTCGCGATTGCGGGGTTGGCGCTGGGTGGCGCCGGCGGATGGTTCAGCCGTGCCTCACGGACATCGCCATTGCCGCGATATCAATTCGCCATCGAAGGT
>CAYWCJ010000677.1:0-1590 GCA_964456595.1 uncultured Gemmatimonas sp.
GTGTGCAGCGAACTGTCGCGCAGCCGATCGCGCATCACCTTCTGCTGCAGCATGAGAATGCCGTACATCAGCGCTTCGGGGCGCGGCGGACAGCCGGGCACGTACACGTCGACCGGGATGATCGTGTCGATTCCCTGCACCACGGCATAGTTGTCGAACATGCCACCGGTGGACGCGCACGCCCCCATCGAGATGACCCACTTGGGTTGCGGCATCTGCTGATAGATGCGGCGAATGACCGGCGCCAGCTTGTACGGCACGCGACCGGCACAGATCAACACATCGGCCTGACGCGGCGAGTAGCTCAAGCGCTCCATGCCAAAACGCGCGAGGTCGAAGCGACTCGCGGCAGTAGACATGAACTCGATGGCGCAGCAGGCCGTACCGAACGGCATGGGCCACAACGAGCCGGCGCGCGCCCAATTCACCAGGAAGTCGAGACGCGACGTCACCCATCCATCCTGCGACTTCGGATCGACGGCGATCGAGGGTCGATGCGGGGCAGGGGTCACTCCCACGTCAGTGCTCCCTTTTTCCAGACGTAGACGAAACCGACGACCAGAATGGTGACGAAGACGAGCATCTCACCAAGGCCGAAAAACGAAAGCTGTCCGGCGGGACAGGCGTCGGCGACCATAGGGACGCTGCACGATAACTGCCGATACTGCACGCCCCAAGGGATCATGAACACCGTTTCGATATCGAAGACGATGAAAAGCATCGCGACGAGATAGAACTTCACGGAGAACCGATCCCGGGCATCGCCAAGCGGCGCGATGCCGGATTCGTAGGGTTGGGATTTCACTGCGGTTGGCTGCGCCCGCACAGTCAAATGCGAGAGGCCGATGATGACCACCGCGTTGAAAATGACGAAGCCCAGCAAGAGCAGGACCGGCAGGTAGTTTCGGAGCATCAGAGCCGAACCGAGCGGATTTTCGCATGCCTCGTGAAAGAATTCACATACGGATTGAAAGAAGGTAGCGAGCGGACCGCCGAGGCTCAATAAGGGTACGCCGCATGAGCGACGTGACGTAACCGTCTACGGCGTTTTCGCCGAGACGGCGCCCCCCCACTGCGGTCTGGGTCGTGGTCGGACATCGTGCGTGGCACGCAGCGCGACGCGTCCGTAGCTTACCGCGCACTTCTCCGCCGACACCGTCCTCGGTGTCGCCACGCGGAACTCCCGACCAACCTCCACCCACCTCGGCCATGGGGCTTTGCTCCGACCGCTGGATCACGCGCATGGCGCGCGAGCACGCCATGATCGAACCCTTCGAGGATCGACAGGTCCGCGAGGGTGTCATCTCGTACGGCGTCAGCTCGTACGGCTACGACATGCGCGTCGCGCGCGAGTTCAAGATCTTCACCAACGTGCTCAGCTCGATCGTGGACCCCAAGAACTTCGATCCGAAGAGCTTTGTCGAGTTCGAGGGGGACGTCTGCATCGTCCCCCCCAACTCCTTCGCCCTGGCGCGCAGCGTCGAGTACTTCCGCATCCCGCGCAACGTGCTCACGCTCACCGTAGGCAAGAGCACCTACGCCCGGTGTGGGATCATCACCAACGTCACGCCGTTCGAGCCGGAATGGGAA
>CAYWCJ010000678.1:0-1585 GCA_964456595.1 uncultured Gemmatimonas sp.
CTGCAGCAGGCGACGATCCAGATCAGCATCTTCGTGTTGCTGATTGGTGCGATCATCGCGCTCGTGGACGTTGCGTTGCAGGCACTGCTCGTGCGCCTGCCCGCGATGCTCCTGAGCCGCTGAGCCCGCGCGCGTCGATGCTCGAGCACCGATGGTATACGGTCCAGACCACGTCTGGACATGAAAACAAGGTGCAGCGCCTGATCCAGCGAAAGATCGATATGGATTCGGCCTCGCCCGAAGATCGCATGATCCGGCAGGCACTGGTGCCCACGCAGGAAGTGGTGGAGATCAAGAACGGCAAGAAGGTCACCGTCGAACGGAAGATCTTCCCGGGCTACGTGCTCGTGGAGATGGTGGCAGGCCAGGACACGTTGCACGAAGTCAACGCGATCCAGGGCGTCATCAAGTTCGTGGGCAAAGACAAGGATCCGACGCCATTGCGCGACGATGAAGTCCGTCGCCTGCTGGGTGTCACCGATCCGGAGCACGAATCGGCCGTGAAGGAAGAGATCCCGTTCCTCGTTGGTCAGGCGGTGGCCATCACCGAAGGACCATTTGCGGATTTCAATGGAACGGTGGAAGAAGTGCTGCCAGACAAGGGGAAGGTGCGGGTCTCGGTCAGCCTCTTCGGCCGGCCGACCAGCGTCGAGCTCGATTACCTGCAGCTGCGCGGATACTGAAAAGCGAACGGCAGCCACCAAGTGTCGAGCTTCGGGTACAGGTTTTGGACTTCGCGTTAGTACAGGACGACTGGAAGCCCACCACCCGAACCTCAAACCCGAAACTTGGTGGTTGCAGTTGAGCGTTGATGATTGCAGTCCGGGCCGTAGAGCAGCGTGCTTCGCTCTCCCCCGTCGCTCACCACGCCGACGTTAAAGACCACAGTGGTAGCACGATCGCGCGAGGACAGCCCTTGCGTGCAACCTGCGTTGAGGCAATCGCATGGCAAAAAAGGTCACTGGTTTCGTCAAGCTGCAGATTCCAAGCGGCAAGGCGAACCCGGCGCCCCCTGTAGGTACGGCCCTCGGCCCTCAGGGCATCAACATCATGGCCTTCTGCAAAGAGTTCAACGCTCGGACGCAGGGTGGCGATATGGTGATCCCGGTCGAAGTCACGATCTACGGCGACAAGTCGTTCACCTTCATCCTGAAGACTCCGCCCGCTGCGGAACTCATCAAGAAGGAGCTCGGCGTCGAAAAGGGCTCGGGTCAGCCGAACAAGGTCAAAGTGGGATCGATCACGCGCGCGCAGCTCAAAAAGCTCGCCGAGATCAAGATGCCGGACCTCAACACGGAGTCCATCGATAGCGCGATCGCCATGATGGCGGGTGCCGCGCGTTCGATGGGCATCACGGTCAAGGACTGAGCATGAAGACGTATGGAAAGAAGTTCCGCGCCGCGAGTGAGCGTCGCGATATCGCCAAGTCGTACGAAGCGCCGCAGGCCATCGCGCTGGTCAAGCAGATGAGCTTTGCCAAGTTCGATGAGACCGTCGAAGTCGCCGTCCGACTGGGCGTCGATCCGCGTCACGCGGATCAGGTGGTCCGTGGCACCGTCGTTCTGCCGGCGGGTACCGGCAAGAC
>CAYWCJ010000679.1:0-1577 GCA_964456595.1 uncultured Gemmatimonas sp.
TCCAGGTGCCCGCTGAGGAGCACCGTCGGACCTGGGCGGGAACCACGCACTTCACCGATGACATTTCCTTCGCCATCGGTGCGCACGTTCTTCACGCCGAGGGCGATGAGCCGGTCGCGGAATGACTGCCCTCGGACGGCTTCCTTGAAGGGTGGCGCCGGGATTTCGCAGAGCGAGACCTGCTGATCGAGCGTCCAGGCG
This sequence comes from uncultured Gemmatimonas sp., assembly GCA_964456595.1. Lineage (GTDB taxonomy): Bacteria > Gemmatimonadota > Gemmatimonadetes > Gemmatimonadales > Gemmatimonadaceae > Gemmatimonas. The sequence goes on from CAYWCJ010000679.1 coordinate 202, forward strand.
TTGTCGCGTTCGATGGCAGCCATGGCCTGCACGACCGTCGCCTGTTGCGCAATGCTCGGCACATCGGCGGGCGATGACGCGATCGCGCGTTGCGCGACGCTCACGCTTGGTGCCGCGCCAAGCACCGCGAGCAGCGCGGCGACGGATCGGCCTGCGGTCAAGGCGCGGCGGGATGACGTGACCGCCAGCGGCGTGCAGGCGGTCAACGGAAACGACTTCGAGTGCGGCATGCGGTGGGGCTCGGGTCTCGGGAGAGCTGCGACGTGAGGGGCGGGTGTCGCATCGCGTCTATAGTGGCGCCGCTACCGGCGCCACGAACGCAGCGCCGCTGGTCAATTCGAAATGCTGAGCGTGCCCGCCGCAAGGTCGGCGGTGACGGAGAACTCGCGCATGTTCGACGTGGGCTGACCGCCCTTCCAGGTACCGGTTCCCGTAAACTCGGCGCCGTGGTTGGGACACAGGAAGCCCGAACCAGCGACGCCGACAGTGGTGCCTTCATGAGGACAGACGAGCGAGAAGGCCCGATACTGTACGGTCGTCGCGCGCACCACGGCGATCGGCGTGGTGGTGCCGTTGAGCTTCACGATGCCGCCAACTGTCGTCAGCGCAGCGTAGTCAGAAAGCTTCACCGTCAAACCAACGGTGTCTGGCCCGGTGACATTGGCGCCGATCTGTCCATCGCCGCAGGCCGACGCCAAAAGGGCGCCCACGGCGAGCATGGTACTATTGCCCAGAAATGCGCGACGATCGATGCAGGGAGGCAACGCATCGCCGGGCGATCGCTTGGCGGGATCTGAATGCTGTGGCAGGGATTTCATGTTCTCTCCGGTTAGAGCTTGACCTTCGCCGCCGCCCACTTGTCGGGCTCCTCGTCACTCAGAAATGCGATGTCGGGATCGACCATCACGGCGTCACCGGCACGCGTGATCTGGAGGCGATCCATGTTGCGGGTCGCCTTGCCGCTGATGAACGTGCCATTGGGCTGATAGCGCGACTTATGTCGTGAACACTGGAAGCCGGCCGTACCCGGCATCGCACGCAACGCCGTGTTCTGGTGCGGACAGGACAAGGAGAACGCATACACCTCGCCTGCCGCCCGACAGAGGATCACTTCGTTCGTGCTGTCGATGGAGACACTGTCCGTGGCTGGAATCGGATACTTGATCGTCCCGCCGACGGCCCGCGCTTCCATGGCCGCCAACTCGCGCATCGGGCCGAACGCCGAGACGCCCGCCAGCACGGCGGCCGCAGACACCGCATCGCGCAGAAACGCGCGACGTCCAACGAAGCAATCGCCGCCACACGAGGACGACGAGTCTGTGGAATCGGACATGATCTGATCGGTTGAATTTCGAAGAGGTGCGCGCGCGCGCGCA
>CAYWCJ010000680.1:0-1572 GCA_964456595.1 uncultured Gemmatimonas sp.
ATCTTCGACAGCTTGGTGGAGGTGCGCTTGAGGATGCCCGAGAGCTGCACGAAGGCGCCGGTGTCGCTGGTCGCTTCGACCAGATCCGGGGCGGTGATGACGGGAATGCCGGTCAGTTCGGCGAGTTTGGTGGCGGCCATCGCCGCGTAGCCCGGCGGCGCGTTGATGCCGGTGCCGATCGCGGTGGCGCCGAGATTGATTTCGCGAATGAGCTGCTGCGCTTCACCAAGCCGATCGACATCCTCGCGCAACGTATTCCCGAAGGCGGTGAACTCCTGACCGAGGGTCATGGGCACCGCATCCTGCATCTGCGTGCGTCCCATCTTGAGCATGCTCACGAACTCCACACCCTTCGCACCGAACGCATCGGCGAGACGCGCGAGCTCCTCGCGGAAGATGCCAAGACTCTTGTAGAGGGCGAGTCGCACGGCCGTCGGGTACACGTCGTTGGTGGACTGACTGAGATTGACGTGACTGTTGGGCGAAATCGTGTCGTAGTCGCCGCGCTCCGCGGTCAGCAATTCGAGCGCGCGATTGGCGATCACTTCGTTCGCGTTCATGTTCGTCGACGTGCCGGCGCCGCCCTGGATCATGTCCACCAGGAAATGTTCATGATGACGGCCGGCGCGTAGTTCACGCGCGGCACGAATGATGACGTCGGCGATCTCCTGATCGAGCAGCCCGAGCGCGAAATTGGTTTCCGCCGCCGCCTCCTTTACCGCCGCCAGCGCCTCGATGAGCAGCGGATACTCGCGCAGCGGCACCCCGGTGATGGGGAAGTTCTCCAGCGCACGCAGCGTCTGCACGCCGTAGAGCGCCTCGTACGGCACTTCGCGGTCGCCGAGCAGGTCGTGTTCGGTGCGCGTGCGATGTCCGCCGAAACCCAGCGTGCGGCCGCGACCGACGAGTGTTGCATCGGCTCGGCGCAGGCGACCGGAAATCGTGCGTGCCGCGCGTGCCACGAGTGCGGCGTAGAGTTGCGGCGCTTCGCGTGTGATCTCCTCGAGCTGCGTGCGCGTCATCACCAGCGCACTTCCCGGCATGATCACGCGCGCCGTCGTGCCGTGGCGCGTTTCATCGAGCAGCATCCCTTCACCGATCGCATCGCCGGCGCCCATCGTGACGAGGCGCACGCTGCGTCCGTCCGACGACTTCTCGACGGCCACGGCGCCGCTCACCAGGATCGCCATGCGTGCACGCTCATCGCCCTCGACAAAGAGCGTGTCGTCGGTGAGCAGCTCGTGCGGCGACATGTGCCGCGCCAGTTTCCAGAGGTGCGAGTCGTTGAAGCCTTCGAGGAAGGAGGTCGCGCGCAACGCATCGGCGATCGCGGCCGGTGTGTTGAGGGGAATCGGAACGGCGAAGGTGCGCGTAGCGCGAGCCGAAGCAGAAATGGCCGTCATGGCGGTGGGGGCGAGGCGGGAGGGATGCGGCCGGGATGCGGCCGGGAGTTCAGCCGACAAAAGTGGACGACGGGCGGGGACTCTCGCCACCGAGGGGCGAACGATGTAGCCTCCCATGTCGCTGTTGCGTGCAGTGGTAACGACGTTATGTCAGGGTCACCTACTTTGG
>CAYWCJ010000681.1:0-1563 GCA_964456595.1 uncultured Gemmatimonas sp.
CGCGTGGCTGCGTCACGCGATGCTCCGCAACGCGGCGACGATCGCACTGCTCGTGGGCGGTGTCGCCGCTGGCCGCATGTCCGCCGGCGCGAGTGTGAACCCGTTCGGCAGTGACCTGACGGGCAATACCTCCTACGGCAGTGTGACCGGGCGTGTGGCGTCGTTGAGCGGAGACGACTTCGCCTCGGTGGCGCAGGCGACGGCGGTGCTCGGCACGGCGCAGCGCGACTACGAGCGCGCATCGCTTTGGCTGGCGGCCAACGATACGACAGTGCGATCGTCTGACGTGTACCGCGCGCGTCTCACGGCGCTCGACCAGATGATGGCGGCATCGCAGGCGGCGCTGCGGGAAGCACCGCAGGACCCGGTGATCAATCACTACTTCCTCGCTGCGTCCACCGCGCGTGAGGCGACGCTCCAGCAGCTCAGCGGCGTGCTCCCGGTGGACAAGACGCTCGAAGGGTACTGACGATGGTTTCTGACGGACGAATGACGCTACGCATGACGAAACGCGCAGGGCGAACCGTACCACTGTGCGCCGTGATGCTGTTGGCATGGCCGATCGTGGCGACGCCACGCGCACTCGACGCACAACAGTCGGGACCACAGTCGGGACCACAGTCGGGACCACAGTCGGGGCAGCAGGCGACGCCGACGCCGCGGATACGTGTCACGCGCACGGTCACCACCGGCTCGATGACGAGCCGTTGCACCGAACTCACGTCGTCGCCAACGATGTTGCTGCAGGCGCCCGAAGGACGTGCGTTGATGCGTTACAAGCTGGAACTCGACGACGTGGCGGGCGTCATCGAGCAACGCGGCGATGCGAATCAGCGGGTGGATATTCAGCGCATCACGCAGATGCAGCGCGGTGTCGATTCACTGATGCGCGTGTTCGTGCGCTTCGCGCAGGACGACGGCCACGAGGTGAAGGGCCAGGCGATGCGTCGCGTCGAGGGGGACAGCGTGCGCGTGGTGATCGATGGCCGGACGACGAAGGCTCCGCGCGCCATGTTCGAGGGGGTGGACGGCACGATTCGCGTGAATGGGCAGAGCATCGAAGCGACCATTCGCGCATTGCAGCCGCAGATTGCCGCCTTCTCCGAAGTAGCCCGCACGCATCTTCCCATCAGAGTCGCGGCGCCCAGCGGATGGCTCGGCATGCATCTGTCCGAATCCAAGATCACCATGATGTCGCCGGAAGGTGCGCTGACCAACTACTGCGACTATCCCGTCGTCGAAGCGGTGGATGCGGGTTCTCCGGCAGAAAAAGCGGGCGTGAACGCGGGCGATACGGTGGTGGCGTACAACGGTCGCGATGTGCGTACGCAGGCGGTCAACTACGCGGAGCTGCTGGTACCGGGCAACGTGCTGCGCATGCGTGTGAAGCGGGCGAGTCGCATGCGTGAACTGCCGGTGACGGTTGCCGCGCGTCCGCAGGGGGAAAAGAGCCTGATCTTCCTGCGCTCGGGGTGCGCCCCTGGGATGACGTGCGAGCGGCCGAGCACATTCAGCTTTTCGGCTTCGGGACCGCCGTCGCCTACGCCAAACGTTCCGGTGCCG
>CAYWCJ010000682.1:0-1551 GCA_964456595.1 uncultured Gemmatimonas sp.
ACGTCGGAGTGCTCACGACACTCAGCGCGGATCATCTCGATCGATATGACAGCGTGAGCGCCTACTACGCCGACAAGCGCTTGCTCTTCGCGAACGGCACGGTCGTTTCGCCGTGGGTGGTGACGGCCGACAACGCCGATGTAGACGTGTTGATGCGCGGTGTGGTCGGGCATGTGCACCGCTTCTCGACACAACGCACGGATGTCGCCGCGTTCCTCGATCGGCGGGATGGCATGCTGCACGTGCTCGGCGCCCCGCTGGTCACTCGGCGCGCGCTCACGTTGGCTGGCGATCACAATGTGGCCAACGCGCTCGCCGCGCTGCTTGCGGTCATGGTGGCCGATCCTGTGCATGCCACGCATTCCTCGCGCGCGGCCCTTGCGCTGGCGATCGGCACCTTTCGCGCGCTGCCGCATCGGTTGGAGCCAGTCCTTGACGACGGGCACGTGCTCTGGCTCAACGACTCGAAGGCCACCAACGTGGCGTCCACGCAGGTTGCGTTGGCCGGTATGACACGGCCGACGGTGCTGTTGTTGGGCGGACGCCACAAGGGCGAACCGTACACGGCGCTGCTTCCGGAGTTGCAGCGCACCGCGCGTGCCGTCATCGCTTTTGGTGAAGCGACCCCACTCATCGTACACGACCTCGAGGCCGCGCTCGGCCTGCAGGTACCTGTACACGCCATGCCCGCCGCGTCTTTTGAGGACGTCGTCGCGCGTGCACGATCGTTGGCGCAGAGCGGGGACGCAATCCTGCTGTCACCCGCCTGTTCCAGCTACGACATGTTCGCCAACTACGAGGAGCGTGGTCGTACGTTCGCCAGACTCGCGCAGGCGGCGCACGCATGACCACCATTCCGTATCCGGCTGACGACGGGCGCGGAGCAGGTCGCCCCGAGCGGCTCCATGCCGGCACGACGCGCAGCGCGCCCGGCAACACGTCTCGTGCGCGCTGGCACATGGAGGCGGAAGCGCGTGCATTGGTGCTCGTCACGGTGGTACTGGTCGTCTTTGGACTCGCGGTGCTCTTGAGCGCCAGTTCGTTCCAGGCCAGATCGGCGTACGCGTACGGCTATCGTCAGGCGATTGGTGTGTTGCTCGGCATTGTCGTATTCGCGGTGGCGGCCAAGGTTGACGCGGAGTGGTGGCGCAGGCTGGCGTGGCCGATCATGGGCGTCAGCCTGTTTCTCATGCTGCTCACGGTGCTGCCGTTCACCGAATCGATCGTGCCCGAGAAAAACGGTTCGCGACGCTTCCTCTTCGGCGGTTCGATGCAGCCGTCGGAGTTGGCGAAGTTTGCGGTGCTGGTGTGGGTGCCGATGCTGCTGGTGAAGAAAGGCGACGCGGTGCGACGACTCGGTAAAGGCTTGCTGCCGTTCATTGCAGTCATCGGTGCACTTGTCGTGATGGCGCTGATCGAGCCGGACATTTCGGTGGCGATGACCTTCTGCGTGGTGATGGGTGTGTTGCTCTTCGTCGGCGGCGCGCGCGTGGCGCATTTCGTCTTTCTCGGTATGCTGGCGATCCCGCTGCTCGTCCATGAGGTGAAAAC
>CAYWCJ010000683.1:0-1549 GCA_964456595.1 uncultured Gemmatimonas sp.
ATGCTGCTCCTCCATCGTGGCCAGTCCGCCGATCCCGCTGCCGACGATGACGCCGCAATCCTCGGCGACAAATCCACCCTTCTCCAGCCCTGCGTCGCGCATCGCTTCGACGGAGGCGGCGAGCGCGTACTGCGTGAACAGGTCTGCGCGCTTTGCCTCCTTCCGCTCCATGTAGAGCAACGGGTCGAAGCCTTTCACCTCGCAGGCGAACTTCACCTTGAAGGTGCTCGCATCGAACTTCGTGATCAGTCCCCCGCCCGATACGCCTCCCAAGAGCGACTGCCAGGTCGTCGCCACGTCGTTACCGACAGGCGTGATCGCCCCGAGACCCGTAACGACGACCCTCCGACGCATTAGCCCGCGACCTTGGCCTCGAGGTAGGCGATCGCGTCACCAACCGTGCGAAGCTTTTCCGCGTCCTCGTCCGGGATGTCGATGTTGAATTCCTTCTCGAACTCCATGACCAATTCGACGATGTCGAGCGAGTCCGCACCAAGGTCCTCGATGAAGCTCGCCTCGGGCGTCAGCTTCTCGCGCTCCACGCCGAGCTCTTTTTCGATGATGTCCTTGATCTTCGACGCGTGATCCGCCATGAGAACGATTCCTCTGAAGTTGTTGAAAGGGAGAATGGGGAACTTAGCCGTACGAGCTTACATCACCAACCCGCCATCCACGACGAATACCTGTCCGGTGACGTACCGCGTCAGGTCGGAGGCGAGCACAGCCACCATGCCCGCAATATCGTCGGGGGTGCCCAGTCGCTCCAGCGGGATGCTCGAACTCATCGACGCGCGCGCCTCGGTGGTCATCGCCGCCGTCATGTCGGTCTCGATGAAGCCGGGCGCGACGACGTTGGCGAGAATGTTCCGCGACGCCAATTCCTTGGCGATGGACTTGGTCATGCCGATCAGCCCTGCCTTGCTGGCGGCGTAATTCGCCTGCCCCTTGTTGCCGATGAGTCCCACTACGCTCGCCACGTTGATGATGCGTCCCCATCGACGCTTCATCATGCCGCGCGTCGCGGCACGACACGTGGCGAAGGCGCCCCGCAGGTTCGCGTCGATGACAGCGTCCCAGTCATCGTCCTTGAGCCGCATCAGCAGGTTGTCGCGCGTCAGGCCGGCATTATTGACGAGAATGTCCAGTCGACCAAAGTCGCGTTCCACACTCTCCACGAGCGCCTGCGCCTGCGCCGTGTCCGACACATCGGCAGCATACCCACGGGTTTCGACGCCCGTTGCGGCGGCAATCTCCGCCGCCATGGCCTGGGCGCGCGCTGCATCACGACCGGTGACCGCCACTCGCGCCCCACAACGCGCGAGTGTGACCGCAATCGCACGACCGATGCCGCGCGTCGAACCGGTGACGAGGGCTACGCGGCCGCTCAAGTCGATTTGCATCCCCACCGCGCCCGCTGAGACGTGCTCAGACATGCGTGCCTGCGATGTCGAGCAGTGCTTCGACTTCCGCGATGGTACCGCAGGTCGCTGTCCTGACGTTCGGCGCGATGCGACGAAGCAAACCGGCAACGTGCTCTCCGGATTGCTTC
>CAYWCJ010000684.1:0-1541 GCA_964456595.1 uncultured Gemmatimonas sp.
TGGTGGTGGCGCCGTCGGCCGTCGCGCCGGCCATCGCGTCGGCGATGGAACGTGTGCCGCCATCGAACGGTGGCTTCTCGAAGACGCCCATCGGGCCATTCCAGAGCACCGTTTTGGCCGTGCCGACAATCGACGCAAACGACATGATCGTCATCGGGCCGATATCGAACATCGCTTCGTCCGCGGGAATGGCGTCACGCGGCACGACGTGCGCCGCATCGCCTGCATCCATGCTCGTTGACACGAATGCGTCCGTGGGAAGCACGAGCGTTGGGCCGGCGCGCTCGAGCAAGTCCTTCGCCATCTCGACCCGATCGGGTTCGACCAGGGACTTGCCGGTCTCCAGGCCCATCGCCTGAAGGAACGTGCACGCCATCGCGCCGCCGATCAGCAGGTAATCGACCTTGGGGAGCAGCGCTTCGACGACATCGATCTTGCCGGAAATCTTGGAGCCGCCGAGGATGGCGACGAACGGACGCTCGGGCGCCGAGAGCGCGCCACCCAGATAGGCGAGTTCCTTCTCCATCAACAGGCCGGCAACGGCCGGCTTGCAGTAGTGCGCGACGCCGGCCGTGCTCGCGTGCGCGCGATGTGCAGCGCCAAACGCATCGTTGACGTAGAAATCGCCGAGCTGCGCCAACTGCTGCGAAAGCGCGTCGTCGTTCGTCTCCTCGCCGGCGAGAAAGCGCGTGTTCTCGAGAAGCAATGTTTCACCGGGCGCCAACGCCTTCGTTGCAGCAACGGCCGTGTCCCCGATCGTTTCGCCAAGGAAGGTCACCGGCGTGTCGAGCAGTTCATGCAGACGCACGGCGACGGGCGCGAGCGAGTACTTCGCTTCCGGCGCGCCCTTGGGACGTCCGAAGTGTGCGAGCAGCACCACGCTCGCGCCACCATCGAGCAACAGGTTGATGGTCGGCAGCGCTGCGGCGATGCGCGTGTCGTCGCTCACCGCGCCGGTGTCATCAAGCGGCACATTGAAGTCCACGCGCACGAGGGCGCGACGGCCCTTGAGGTCCGCCGCGGAGAGATCCTTGATCGAGCGCGTCTTCATAAGGGAATTACGCGGGGAATGTGGCAGGGGATCAGTCAGGGAAATGTGCGCGAGCCCCGGCACGTTGGTACCGGGGCTCGCGATGTCGCATGAAACGAGCGTGAACCGACAGAGTGTCGCGCGTGCGGTGCGCGCGCGGGTGCGACTACAGCCGGGCGCCGATGAAGCGCAGCAGGTCGACGCAGCGAGACGAGTATCCCCACTCGTTGTCGTACCAACCGGACACCTTCACCAGCGTGCCGTCGATGACGATGGTGCTCAGCGCGTCGAGCGTGCAGGAGTGCGGGTTGCCGATGTAGTCGACGGAGACCAGCGGCACTTCGCTGTAGTCGAGTATGCCGGCCAATGCCCCCGACGCCGCGGCCGCCTTGAAGGTCGCGTTCACGTCTTCCTTGCTCGTCGCGCGTTCCACGACGCAGGTGAGATCGGTGAGGGAGACATCGGGCGTCGGCACGCGGATGGCAATGCCGTCGATCTTGCCCTTCACTTC
>CAYWCJ010000685.1:0-1524 GCA_964456595.1 uncultured Gemmatimonas sp.
GGCGGGGGTCGATCTGGAAAAGCAACTGCCCCTGCTTCACCTCGTCGCCCTCGGCGATGGCGACGCGCGTGAGCATACCGCTCACCTGCGACTGCACCGCCACCGTGCGATTGGGTTCGACTTCGCCGTTGGCGGTCACCACGTACGGCAGCGGACCCCGCTTCACGACGTCCGTGGCGACGGTGGGTGCGGGTCGTTGGGGACGGGGCTTTTCCTTGCAGGCGGCGAGCGCGAGAAGCATGGACGCCGCAGCGAGGCGCGTCCCGAGGTGGTAACGGAGGCGGCGCGCGCGGCGCGGCCAGATGACAAGAAGATGCATTCGCAGGGCGAACGTCTGTACGGAAGAGCGCGCCGGTCGCTGCGCCCCGAGGGTCGCAACACGGCGCGCCATGAGGGGAAATGGCGCTATGCGCGTCTGAACATAACGTCGTCAGAGGGTATTCCGTTGCGAGCTTGCCGCCACCGCCGTCGTGAAGCAGCTTGTAGACAACCTCTTCCTCGTGCCGTCCCGCCTCATCGTCAGAGGATGCGCATGCGAGCGCCCTTCGCGTTCACAGTAGTTGTTGGTGTGCTGCTCATACTTCCCAACGGCATCGCCGCCCGGACGCCGGTTCGGTCGAGTGGCGCGCGCGAGTCGCGGCTGCCTGCCCCCACGTCGATCGTCCCTTCGCCGGCGTTCGCCGTGGCGCAGTTGCAGGGAGGCTCACGCAGCGGCGCCCACAGCGCCGCAACCGTGAGCCAGCTCCGCCGCCCTCCCTCGCCCGACGATCGGAATGTCGGTCGGAACGACGAGCTCAATGCGGTCGTGGAGCAGTACTGCGAAAAGTGCCACAATCCGGACGATCGACGGGGCAACCTGTCCTTGATCAATTTCGATGTGGATCGCGCACCACTGCAGGCGGACGTCGCCGAAAAGATGGTCGCCAAGCTGCGCGCCGGCATGATGCCTCCGCCCGGATCGTCGCGTCCGAATGTCAAAACCATTGACGCGCTGGTTGCCGCGCTCGAGCGGCAGCTCGACTCGGCGGCGGTGGTACGCCCGAATCCCGGGCATCGCACGTTTCAGCGACTCAACCGCGCCGAATACCGGGCGTCAGTGAATGCCGTGCTGGGACTCGATGTGGATGCCGGCATCTACCTCCCGCTCGACACGAAGAGCGACAACTTCGACAACATCGCCGACGTGCAGGCGCTCTCGCCCGCACTGCTGAACGGTTACCTGCGCGCGGCCAGCGACATCAGTTGGCTCGCGCTCGGCAACGCCAACGCGTCGTCGGCCGCGTATACGTATACCGTGCCCAAGATGGCGTCGCAGACGGAGCACGCGGAAGGGACGCCCTTCGGCTCGCGGGGCGGCATTGCAGCGGTCCACACCTTCCCCGCCGACGGCGACTATCGCTTCGACATCAACTTCTTCCACGAAACCACCGGTGCTTTCGCCGGTGGTCTCGCGCGCGGCGAGCGGCTGGAGATTTCAATCGACGGAGCGCGCGCGGCGCTGCTCGACATCGACCGATTCATGCA
>CAYWCJ010000686.1:0-427 GCA_964456595.1 uncultured Gemmatimonas sp.
ACGTCGGTGCAGGCCATCTACGTGCCGGCCGACGACCTGACGGACCCGGCGCCGGCGGCCGCGTTTGCGCACCTGGACGCGACGGTCGTCCTGAATCGCAAGATCACGGAGCTCGGCATCTATCCGGCCGTCGATCCGCTCGACTCCACGTCACGCATTCTCGACGCGCAGTACATCGGCGAGCGTCACTACAGCGCCGCCACCACGACGCAGCGCATTCTGCAGCGCTACAAGGAACTGCAGGACATCATCGCGATCCTGGGCATGGACGAACTGTCGGAAGACGACAAGAAGATCGTGGGGCGTGCGCGTCGGCTGCAGCGCTTCATGTCGCAACCGTTCGCCGTCGCCGAGCAATTCAGCGGCATCCCGCGCAAGTACGTCAAGCTCGAAGAGACCATCTCCTCGTTCGAACGGATTTGCGCGG
>CAYWCJ010000686.1:437-1522 GCA_964456595.1 uncultured Gemmatimonas sp.
CGCTGAAGGTGTCGGTCATCTCGCCCGAGAAGGTGCTGTTCGAGGGATCGGCGCGCTCGGTCGTGGCGCCGGCGTTCGATGGCGAAATGGGCATTCTGCCGATGCACGCGCCATTGATGACGCTGCTTGGCAAGGGCATGCTTCGATTGGAAACGGTCGAGGGCGAACGTCGATTTGCGGTGCAAGGCGGCTTTCTGCAGGTGGTGGATAATCAGGTACGCGTGGTGACGGAGAGCGCGACCGCGCAGTAAGGTCGTTATGCGGTGCAGGAAGGCGGCGGCCACGAATGCGGCGCTGACGGATGCGGCGCAGACGAATGCGGCCGTGATGAATGCGGAAATGATGTCTGCGGCAGCGGCGACGGCCGTGTCCACGTCTGTTACAAAGCACAACGCGTCCGGACTGGGTTTACAACGTCTGTCGACAGCCGAACGTACTCAACGTGAGGCCTGCGGCTGGCCTTTGAACTCGGCACCCCCGCCCGCCGAGAATCCACGAGCGTCTTCCTGTCTGCCTCATGCCTATTCGCGTCGTTCTTCTCGGCGATCTACCGGCTGACCTCCGCCAGCAGATACTCGCGCTTCCGTTGTCACTCGATCTGCAGATCGGTGGTGCGTATTCCGATCGGGAGGCCGCGCGCGCTGCGCTGGCCACGTTGTCGCCGGACGTCGCGATCGTCGCCGCCGCGATGACGGACGGTTCGGGATTCGAGTTCGTCAATTCCCTCGCATCGAAGCATCGTCCGCCGGCGATCGTGTTCGTGTCTCCGCGTGATGAGGACGCGGTGCGCGCGTTCGAGTTGCATGCGACTGACTTCGTGCCGATGCCGGTTTTCGCCGCACGATTGCACGATGCACTGTTGCGTGCGCGGCAGCAGGCGTTGCAGAGCGCGCTGTTGCGCACGGCGGAAGAGCTGCAGCGATTGATCGGTGCGACGTCATCGCAACGTGCGAACGTCTCAGCGATCGCTACGCCAGCTGGTACGCCAGCTGGTACGCCAGCTGGTACGCCAGCGCTGGTTGCCACCACGTCCGGCGCGTCACCGACAGGCGGGACCGGAACGCCGTGGTTGCCCAGTGGTATGG
>CAYWCJ010000687.1:0-1518 GCA_964456595.1 uncultured Gemmatimonas sp.
TTCGCCCGGGACCGCAGCGGGCTGGTACTCGGTGAAGGAGCCGCAGTGCTCGTACTGGAGGAGTGGGAACGCGCCATCCGTCGCGGCGCCCGCATTCGCGGCGAACTCGTCGGCTACGGGCTGCATACGGATGGCGCGCACATCACGCATCCGAGTGTGGCGGGACAAAGCGAGGCCATGCAGCTCGCGTTGGAGTCTGCCGGACTCGATCCTGCCGAGATCGGCTATATCAATGCGCATGGGACCGCAACCCCGGTCAATGACGCGATCGAGACGGCCGCGATTCGCAAGGTGTTCGGTACGCACGCCGATCGTGTGCCCGTGAGCTCCACCAAATCGATGCACGGGCACCTGCTCGGCGCCGCCGGTGCGGTCGAATTCATCGCGACCTTGCTTGCTCTCGAAGCCGGAACCGCTCCGCCCACGATGCACCTTCAATGTCCCGACCCGGAATGCGATCTCGACTACGTTCCCAACCGCGCCAGGCAAGGCCTTAGAATCGACGCGGCGATGAGCAACTCGTTTGCATTCGGCGGCACCAATGCGGTGCTGGTCGTTCGCGCTGCGCCGCCGGCGCAAAGACCGGTCGCGGGCGCGTGAGCCACGCGGAACCGCAACATCTGTTCCGTCGGTAAAGATACGAGCGCCACCTCATAGAAGGCGAGGAACCCGGCGCGAGAAGTACCGGTTCCGGAGAGGAACACCGGTACCAACGCTTGCGCCATGGACGAATGAAGGCGAGAAAGCAGAATAGCCGGATGTCGAAAATCTCCTGTGTCATTTGTGCCTTCAACGAAGCGCCGCGTATCGGCGCGGTCCTCGCGATCGTGTCGATCCATCCGCTGCTCGACGAGGTCATCGTCGTCGATGACGGATCGCAGGATGGCACTGCCGAAGTTGTAAACAAGTTCGCCTCGGTGCGCCTGATCTCGCACGCGTCCAATCGTGGCAAGAGCATCGCCATGGCAACCGGCGTCGGCGCCGCGCGCAACGAGCTGCTGATGTTGCTGGACGCCGACCTCATTGGGTTGGCCGCAGAACACGTGATGGCCCTTGCCGAACCTGTGCTGTCGGGGCGTACCGACATCAGCCTGAGCTTGCGCAAGAACAGCCTGCCCCTGTTCCGCGCCATCGGCCTGGACTTCGTTTCCGGCGAGCGTGTCGTCAGAAAGGACCTTCTCGACGGAGTTCTCAGGGAAATGCACGGACTACCGCGCTTCGGCATCGAGATCTTCATGAACCAGCGCATCATCGAGCGGCGGCTTTCGATCGCGGTGACGCGCTGGGAGCAGGTAACACAGTCGCGCAAGACCGAGAAGATGGGCTACTGGAAGGGCATCCGCGCCGAATGGCGGATGCTCATCGACGTCATGAAGGTCGCCTATCCGTCGGCGGCGGTCGCGCAGACAATCCAGATGCTGCGGCTGCGCAAGTAGGCGAAGTTCAGAACAATGAGTGGATCCGAGACAAGGTGCCAGGGACGGTTTCCCCGTACTCGCGAGAGCAGCAAGCACTGGG
>CAYWCJ010000688.1:0-1516 GCA_964456595.1 uncultured Gemmatimonas sp.
GAGAGGCAGATCGCGCACATCGATGGCAACAAGCGCTACCTGTCGCTGCTGCGCGACGCCTACCGGGGCCACGTGACTGCGCTGGAGAAGGCGGGGCAGACCGAGCAGGCGAAGAAGTACCGAAGCTTTTTGGAAATCCTCGAGCCCGCGCCGCGAGACGGAGATGTGTCGCCCCGCCGCGTATCGCGCCGGCGTGATTCGGCCTGTGCTCAACGGGTGTCCTTTGCGCACGACGCCCACATACCGGTCGCGGAACAATGCCTGCGCACGCAGCTCGGGACTGGTGGTCGGCTCCACCACTCCGGTCTCGAGATCGACGGTCCCGTCGCGCAGCGCCGTGCTGTCCTTGTTCGCCTTCGGCAGGAAGCGGAGGCGTACGCCGGCCGCGTCCCTGTTGACGCAACGCAGCAGCGCCGGACCGAAGTTCTCCACGAACCCCTCGCTGGTCCGCAGCGTGAACGTACGCATCAGCCGCGAAAGGTTGATTCGCGCCGCCGGGCGCAGCACCGCGCCGACGTCTTCGACCAGCTGATGCACGCGCTCACGGAGTTCGAGCGCACGCGGTGTCGGAACGAGCCCTCGCCCCGCCCTGACCAGCAGTGGGTCGCCCGTCACGGCGCGCAGTCGCGCCAGTGCCCGACTCATCGCCGAGGCGCTGAGATCAAGCCGGTCCGCCGCGCGTGTGACGCTCCCTTCTGCGAGCAGGACGTCGAGCGTCATGAGGAGGTTGAAATCCGGATTGCTCATGAAGGAAACCTACTCGGACATGGCGTCAAACGCATGAATACAGTGCATGCAGTGCGCTTCACGCCACATCAAAACTCGTCGACTGTTCGCTCATGACCAAATCAATCGCTCAGATCATCGCCTCCACGCGCTTCTCCCGGTCGCAGAAGCGATTTCATGCCTCCGTCAGCCCGACGGTGGCGAGGAGCGCGGAGGTGTCCGTCGCGACCTCCGACTCCGTCCCTTCCGTTCGCGGTGCGCTCGCCGCGCTCTCGTTGTCGACGCTGCTGTCGGCACTCGGTACGAGCATTGCCAACGTGGGCCTGCCGAGCATGGCGAACGCGTTCGGTGCCTCCTTTCAGGAGGTGCAGTGGATCGTGCTTGCCTACCTGTTGGCGATCACGACGCTGATCGTCAGTGCGGGGCGCCTTGGTGACATCATTGGGCGGCGACGCCTGCTGCTGACCGGAATCGCGCTGTTCACGGCGGCGTCGGTGCTGTGCGCACTCGCTGCCACGCTCGGCCTGTTGCTGGCGTCCCGCGTCCTGCAGGGTATCGGCGCCGCGATCATGATGGCGCTCACGCTTGCGTTCATAGGCGAAACGGTGCCCGCGTCCAGAACCGGCGGCGCGATGGGTTTGCTCGGTACCATGTCCGCAATCGGCACCGCGCTCGGTCCATCAATCGGCGGCCTACTCATCGCCGCGTTCAGCTGGCGCGCGCTCTTCGTGCTCAACGCGCCTCTCGGCCTCGCCGCGTTCGTGCTCGCCCATCGATATCTGCCGACGGA
>CAYWCJ010000689.1:0-1515 GCA_964456595.1 uncultured Gemmatimonas sp.
GCAACGAAACTTGCTCCGATCCATCCTGGCGAGATTCTCCTTGCGGAGTTCCTGGAGCCGCTGGCGCTCTCGCAGTATCGGCTCGCGCATGACGTATCCGTTCCACCTCGCCGCATCAACGAGATCGTCCATGGCAAGCGGGCCATCACAGCCGATACCGCGCTGCGGCTCGGGCGTTACTTCGGGACGTCAGCCCAGTTTTGGTTGAACCTGCAGACGCGATATGATCTTGAGATCGCGCGTGATCGGCTTGGTCCGCGGCTCGGTGCAGAAGTGTCGATCTACGCGGCGGCCAGCTAACGTTACTTGCTGCAGACGGGCGATCGTGATCCGCCGGCGCTACTTCCGCGCCAGCTCCTGTTCCAGCGCCGTCAACGCCGCCTTCGCCTGCGCCAGCACCGCGCGCTGCGTGCCGCTCGGTGCCTGCAATCCGCCATGCCGCGCCCCGCTGCCATTCCACGCCCCGGGCAACGCCGCCAGCAAGGCCGCCGGACCGCCACCCCCTCGGCCCCCACGTCCGCCACCGGGTGCACCACCCGTAGCGCCCGGTCCGGCTCCGCGCGCCGCTACCGGCACGAGTCCGTAGCGCTGGCCGAGCGGAATCATGCGTGCGGAATCGGCGGCTGTAGCCTTCGCGAGCTTGTCGCGGAACGCCGTCGTCGCGGCGAGGAGTTTGGGCTGCACCTCCTGCGCCTCGAGCAGGAACGACTCACGCGCCCTGTGGTCGGCAACGGTCGCCATCAGGGTCGGATCGGCGCGCACGTCGAACGTGCGGCTGCGCTTTTCGCCATCGACGTCGATCGTGACGGTGAACGTGCCGGGCGAGACGTAGAAGCCGCGCGGTCCGATGTTGTGCGCGGGAATCGGCAGTGCGACCCGCGCCGTGCCACGAGCGCCGCCACCGGCGGCGGCTTCCGGTGCGGGACCCTCTTCACCACCACCGGCCGGACGGAACCCGGCGGGGGCCGCCGCCGCCGCGTAGCGCAGGTCCCAATTCACCCGATGCAGCATCCCATCAGTGAGCGGGCCGGTGAGTTCGCGCACCACGCGTCCCGCTGCGTTGGTGACGGTGAACTTCACGCGCTGCGCCGCGCGTGCGAGGTGGAAGCTGAACACCGCACCTTCGACGGGATTTTCGGCGGCGTAGATGCCGTGCGCGGCCGTCGACACATCCGCCCAGTAGTTGATGATCGTCGCGCGCCGCACGGTGAACAGATGCACGGGCTCCGTCGCGACTGCGGCGTTCCATTCGGCGAAGGGCGATGCATCGTCGAGCACCCAGATGGCGCGCCCGTGCGTGCCGAGTACGAGATCTTTCGTCCGCGGATGCACGATGATGTCATCGTAGCGCGTGGTCGGCAGGTTGGCCTTGAGTCGCTTCCACGTGGCGCCGCTGTCGATCGTGAAGTACACGGAGCGCTCCGTGCCGGCGAACAACACGTTGGCCTTGCCCGGATACTCGGCGATGCTGCGCACTGGCGCGTCGGCCGGGAGTCCGTAGGTGACCGTCGTCCA
>CAYWCJ010000690.1:0-1513 GCA_964456595.1 uncultured Gemmatimonas sp.
GATTTCCACGCCGTCCGGCTTGCATCCGCAGCACGGCATTCTCGCCGCCAAGGCCGGACGTCACGTCATCTCCGAGAAGCCGATGGCGATCACGCTGGCCGCGGCGGATGCGCTCGTGCAGGCCTGCGATGACCATCACGTGCAGCTGTTCGTGGTGAAGCAGAACCGTTTGAATCCCCCGATTCAGCTGCTCAAGCGCGCCATCGACAATGGTCGCTTTGGCCGTATTTACATGGCCAACTGCACGGTACGGTGGCAGCGCCCGCAGGAGTACTACGACCAGGCGCCGTGGCGCGGCACGTGGGAGTTCGACGGCGGTGCGTTCATGAACCAGGCCTCGCACTACGTCGATCTCATGCAGTGGCTCATCGGACCGGTCGAGAGCGTGATCGCCAAGACCGCCACGATGGCGCGTCGCATCGAGGCCGAGGACTGCGGCGTGGCCGTGCTCAAATTCCGCTCGGGTGCCATCGGCACGATCGAAGTCACGATGCTCACCTTCCCGAAGAACATGGAAGGTTCGATCACCGTGCTCGGCGAGAAGGGCACCGTGAAGATCGGCGGCACCGCGGTGAACAAAGTCGAACACTGGACCTTCGCCGACTACGATGACGACGACAAACTCGTGGAGCAGTCGAGCACCAATCCGCCCACCGTGTACGGCTTCGGTCATGAGGCCTACTACCGCAACGTCATCGCGGTGCTGCACGGCGAGGCGCTCGCTGACACCGATGGTCGCGCAGGTCGCAAGTCGCTCGAACTGATCCTCGGCATCTACGAGTCCGCGAAGACCGGACGCGATGTGCCGCTGCCACTGCGCGTAAGCGTCTGACACCGGAAGCCCAACGACCTATGGCCGTACCGCTGCTCGACCTCAAGGCGCAACACGCCACCATTCGCGACGAAGTGCTCGCGGCGATGATGTCTGTCGTCGACCAGCAGACGTTCATTCTGGGTGAACCCGTCGGCACGCTGGAATGCGGCATCGCGGGACTGTCGCAGACGAAGTACGCCATCGGTTGCGCAAACGGCACCGACGCGCTGTTGATCGCGCTGCGTGCACTGGATGTCGGTCATGGCGATGAAGTGGTCACGACGCCATTCACGTTCTTTGCGACCGCTGGTGCGATCCACAACGCGGGTGCGAAGCCCGTCTTCGTGGACATCGATCCGCGCACCTTCAACATCGATCCGTCGAAGATCGCTGCCGCGATGACACCGCGCACCAAGGCGATCATCGCGGTGGATCTGTTCGGACAGATGGCGGCAATGGAGCAGGTGAACGCCGCCGCCGGTGGGATTCCCGTCATCGAAGACGCGGCGCAGACGATCGGCGCCAGCCGTATGATCGATGGCAAACGCGTGATGGCTGGTGAGGCGGCGACCATCGGCACCTTCAGCTTCTTCCCGTCGAAGAATCTCGGTGGCTACGGCGACGGTGGCATGATGGTCACGCAGGACGACGACCTGTTCGATCGGATGATGAAGCTGCGCACGCACGGCAGTCGTCGGA
>CAYWCJ010000691.1:0-1510 GCA_964456595.1 uncultured Gemmatimonas sp.
AAAAATGTCTGACGCCACGCGTTTGGATCGGGGGGACCACGTGCACCCGACGCCAGGCACACGTACTGCGAGGTAGTATCGGCAGGTCGGTCACGACTCTGAAGCAGCGGCCGCACTCCGGTCGTTCAGGCCAACGCGTCCACCAGTGCGCTTTCGCCGGAGACGCGACTGTAGCCGCCAATCTCGGCGAACCACGCGTATGCACTCCCCTCGCGATCGAGGGCGACGCGACGATGCGTTCGGCTGTGCTCGTAGAGGCGCAGTTCGCCGACGTCGTCCGGACCGGGTACAAATCCGATGAACCAGAACGATGCGCTGGCCTGCGCGGCGGCGCCTCCGAATTCGGCGGCGAGTGCGCGTCGAAGCGGGTGCCAATCGGGTGGTCGATACATGAGAGTCGTATGCACAGGAGTTACGCACAGGACGTCCGCGGCATCGACGAGTCACGATTCGTCACGCGTGCGGCGTGTTTTCTCTCACTGTGAGTCGCGCCCCGCCACCTCTTGACGGATGAATCGCGCTGTGGCGTCGAGCGATTCGCGCGCTTCGGGGAGCACCGCGGCAAAGAACTGCCACACGTGCGGCACGTGCGACCAGAGGCGCAGTTCGACGGGCACACCAGCCTCACGCGCCCGTTCTGCGACACGGATGCTATCGTCGCGAAGCACCTCGTCGTGACTGGCGTGCACCAGCAACGGGGGAATGCCGTGGAAGTCGCCGTAGAGCGGCGACATGAGCGGATGCGTGGGGTCGGCCTGGCCAACGTAGAATCGCGCGGCGCGGCGAATCGTCTCGCCCGCAAACATCGCGCAGCGATCACTATTCTCCTCGAGCGAAAGCCCGGTGGTGGCGAGATCGGTCCATGGACTGTACGTGACCACGGCGGCCGGCAACGGAATTCCTTCGTCGCGGAGCGCGAGGGTCAGCGCAAGTGCGAGGCCGCCGCCGGCGGAATCGCCCGCAATGACAAGCCGTGACGGCGGGATGCCTTGGGCAAGCAGAAAGCGATACGCGTCCCGGGCATCGTCGAGCGCAGCGGGAAACGGATGTTCGGGCGCCAGTCGATACGCCGGCACGAACGCGGTGCCGACAATACGGCGTACCAACGAGCCAACGAGCGGCCGGTGTGTTTCCGGACTGCAGGCGATGAAACCGCCGCCGTGCAGATAGAGCACCACGGGCGCGTCCATCGTTGCGCCCGGCCAGTGTATCCGTTCGCCACCGGGCCACAGTCCCGTGCGCGGCAGCAGTTCCATCAGCGCGCCGGTGGACCTGGCCATCATGCGTCGCGCCCCGCGCGGGCGGCCCATGTTCTGTCGCACCCACGTCGGGTCGATCGGCTGGTGCGCATACGGACGCATCCTCGCGCGCACAAGCAAGTGCACGAGGTGCGACTGCCAACTGGACGGCGAGCGACTCGGCGGCGCGGAGAGCATGCGTAATATTAACCGCTGCCGCGCTCGCCCAGTCACCGAATCAGCGTATCAGCCGACACCGACCTGCTTCTCGA
>CAYWCJ010000692.1:0-1503 GCA_964456595.1 uncultured Gemmatimonas sp.
GTGCGGCTCGACGACCTCAAGCTGAAGCAAGGCCAGACGTTCGAGTACTTGTTTGTCGGCACTGCGGTCGGCCAGCAACGTCGGATGGGTCCCGAAGGACGTGATGGAGCGCGGATGCACTATACCACGAAGCCGCTCGTAGTTGAGCCGAAAGAGTTTGACGACGGCTGGTACGTCGTGCTCGCTCCGTATGCGAAAGCTGATCCACCCCGAGTGCGGCTGAGTGCGGTGCGGTTCGGCGCGACCGGCGGCCACGAGGTCTCGACGCATCCGCACCGTCATCAGCAGATCCGCGACACCGCCCACATGGACGTGTCCGATTTCCCGATGCGCCACACGCAACTCGAAGCCGCCGAAGCGATACGGCCGTACACTCACGCCATCCCAGTGCTTCACGATGCCGGCGACACGTTCGCCGAGGTCAATGGTGCCCATACGCGTCAACAGTGCAAGACGTGGACCGAGTGGAGCGATGGCTGAGCATGCACCCTGCTCCCGCGAAAGGCGAGCGATCGGACATGCGCGGGTGTGCGGAGACGAATCGTGTCGCGCCGCCGTGGAGTGCGCCGTATCGTCAAGTATGGCTCCGATGAACGTCCCTCCCGATGTAGCAAGTGACCCGCGGTGGCGGGCGGGCCCCGTGCGCGGCCGGACCGGCACCGAGTCCAAGCACACGCCGATGGTCGTGCGGGCGATCAGTCTGCTGGAGGAAAACGCGATGACGGTGATACAGCTGGCCCGCGAGCTCGACGTGAGTCGGGCCCATCTGCAACGTGTGTTCACGCGCCTCGTGGGATGCACGCCCGCCGCGTGGCAGCGTGCACAGCGCAGCGAACGACTGCGCACCGCACTCAGGTCGAGCGAGTCGGTCTCGAGCGCCGCGTTCGATGCCGGGTTCGACTCGTTGCCCAGCGCGTACATCGCCGCGTCGGCGCACTTGGGGATGTCACCGGGCGCACTGCGTCGCGGCGCGGCCGGCGAAATGGTGTTCTACACGATCGTGCCGTGCGCCCTCGGTTTCGTGTTGGTCGCGATGACGTCGCGTGGTGTGCATCGCGTGATACTCGGCGACGATCCTCTGATGCTCGATGACACGCTACGGGTTTCGTTGCCTGCGGCCGAACTCGTGCGCGATGACACGGCACTCGGCGACATCAGCGCGTGTGTGGTCGCGCTGGCGAGTGGTGCCGCGCTGTCACACGCGTTGCTGGACGCGTTACCGTTGGATCTGCGCGGTACGGCGTTTCAGCAGCGCGTCTGGCGTGAGCTGCAGCGCATCCCGCGCGGCGAAACGATTACGTATGCGGAGCTCGCCGCGCGCATCGGTGCACCGAAGGCGGTGCGCGCGGTCGGCACGGCGTGCGGTGCGAATCCGTTGGCGATGGTGGTGCCATGTCATCGCGTGATGCGGGCGGATGGGAGCTTGGGCGGGTACGCGTGGGGGTTGGAACGGAAGGAGTGCTTGCTGCGGGGGGAGAAACTGCGAACACCTTAGGAAAGAGG